>NZ_JBHLUH010000039.1:0-429026 GCF_042433955.1 Phytohabitans kaempferiae
CTCGTCGGTGACCTCACCGGAGACGGCCAAGCCGACATCGCCGGCCAGTTCGCCGATGGTGAGCTGCGGGCCTGGCGTTCCACCGGCACCCTCGCCGAAGACCAGCTCTTGGCCCCCGGCAACGGCGTGCGCATCGGCACCGGTTGGACCACCAGCAACGTCCAGCGCATCCTCTGACCCGGGAGTATCCACATGAGAATCGAACCGCTGCGCGGCCTGGTCGCCGTGGCGCTGGCGGCGGCCGCCAGCCTCGCTGTGGCCGCACCGGCACGCGCCGCCAAACCGATCGATCCGGCCGACGCGCTCACCGGTCCTCCCGTGCCCGCCGAGATGGCCGCGGCCATCGCCTACGCGCGATGCGTGTCGGGCGGGCCGACCAGTGCCGACGACGCCATAGCGGACGAGGTCCGGCCGCACATGAACGGTAACCGGCTCGGCCGCGCTGTCGACGCGTACAACATCTCGTGCGCCCGCGTCATCACCGCGACCGTGCGCGACCGAGGGCTGGCCAAGCGAGCCGCGGTGATCGCCGTGACCACGGCCATCACCGAAAGCACACTGCACAACTACACCGAAGCCGTCGACCACGACAGCCTCGGCCTGTTTCAGCAGCGGCCGTCCCAAGGCTGGGGATCACCCGACGAACTCACCGACCCCGTCTACGCGACCAACGCGTTTCTGAACGCGATGCTGCGCAAGTTTCCCGACGACCGGTGGATGAGCGGCGACATCGGCAGGATCTGCCAGACCGTGCAGGTCTCGGCCGTACCGGACGCGTACGGCCACGAGGTGCACGACGCCGGCCTCATCGTCGACGCCCTGTGGGAGCCGGCACGGCCGGAGGACCCGCAGGCGTCGGTGGTCCGCTTGGGCGACCTCACCGGTGACGCGCGCAGCGATGTCGTGGCTCAGTACGGCAGTGGTGAGCTGCGGGCGTGGCGGTCGACGGGGGATCTGACCCAGGACCAGTTGCTGGCGCCCGGAAGCGGGGTCCGTATCGGCACGGGCTGGAGTGCCGGCAATGTGCAGCGGGTCCTGGTCGGTGACTTCACTGGTGACGGTCGGGCCGATGTCGTCGGCCAGTTCGCCAGTGGTGAGCTGCGGGCGTGGCGTTCGACGGGCACGCTGGCCGAGGATCAGCTTCTGGCGCCGGGCAGTGGGGTGCGGATCGGTACTGGTTGGACGGTCGGCAATGTGCGGCGGATCCTGGTCGGTGACTTCACCGGTGACGGCAAGGATGACATCGTCGGTCAGTTCACCAATGGTGAGTTGCGGGCGTGGCGTTCGACCGGCACCTTGGCCGAGGATCAGCTTCTCGCGCCGGGCAACGGCGTGCGGATCGGCACGGGGTGGACCACCAGCAACGCGCAGCGCATCGTGGTTGGTGACTTCAATGGGGACGGTCGGGATGACATCGCCGGCCAGTTCGCCAGTGGTGAGCTGCGGGCGTGGCGGTCCACGGGCACTCTGAGCGAAGACCAGCTCCTGGCCCCGGGCAGTGGGGTGCGGATCGGTACTGGTTGGACGGTCGGCAACGTGCAGCGGATCCTGGTCGGCGACTTCACCGGTGACGGCAAGGACGACATCGCCGGCCAGTTCGCCAGTGGTGAGCTGCGGGCGTGGCGGTCCACGGGCACTCTGAGCGAAGACCAGCTCCTGGCCCCGGGCAGTGGGGTGCGGATCGGTACTGGTTGGACGGTCGGCAACGTGCGGCGCATCCTGGTCGGCGACCTCACCGGCGACGGCCGGGCCGACATCGCCGGCCAGTTCGCCGATGGTGAGCTGCGGGCGTGGCGGTCCACGGGCACCCTGACCCAGGATCAGCTTCTCGCGCCCGGCAACGGTGTACGCATCGGTACGGGATGGACCACCGGCAACGTCCAACGCATCCTCTGATGCTCTGACAGCTGCGGTCTGGGCCGCGCCGGCAAGGCGGTGCCGGGTTGGCCGGCGCGGGCCGGCGGCGCGGCCTCGGGTCAGCTGGCGCGCTGGCCGTGGGCGTCGAGGTGGTCGAGTACCTCCGCGATGCCCACGGCCACCGTGGCGAGAAACGGCCGTCGCGGCGGCTCCGAACCGATCAGGGCACCTCGATCTGCCCAACTGGCCGTCGATCCGTCAACGCGTGGCGCGCGGTCCGCGCCGTGAGGATCGGCGCTGCCACCAGACCGCGGCGGCCGCGGCGGCCCAGCCGGCCGACACGAGTACGGCCGATGTCGCCAGCGGATACCCCTTCGAGGAGGTCTCGGTCGGCAACATGCCCGGCACGGGCGGGTCAGTCGCGCGCGGCCGCTCGTCGGCCTCTACCGGTGTGGCGGCTCGCGGTTGATCGGCTGCCTGGCCGGAGTCGGCATCCGGCGGCGAGTGGGAAGCCGATGCCGGATCGGCGGTGGGAATCAGGGCCCACGCGACCAATGCCAGGCCCATGCACATCGCCTCGAGGCTGAGCAGGAAGGCGGGATATTCAAGCCACGCCGGTAACCCGCCGGCTGGCCGGTAGGAGGCTACGGGCTCCTCCACACTGCCGCCTGGAGTGAGCACGGTCAGCACCAGGATCTCCGTGACGCACAGCAGGACGATGATGACCAGGGCCGTGGATCGGCCTGCCGGATGATGCCGGTAGCGCTGGAACTGCCGCGCCTCGAAGCCGATCGCGATCAGCAGTAGCGGGATGACAGCGCTCATCTGGGCGAAGTACTCGTCGTTGATCACGCGGGCGCCCGTGGTCGGTTCCGCGCCGAGGCTGTACCAGTACAGCGCCTCGCCGAGATAGGCGAAGAGTGTCCCGGCGACAAGGGGGAGTATGTACCGGAAGGCGCCGGAGTCCTTGACCCTGGGCAGGCGCGGCGGGAGCCAGTGTGCGCCGACCATCGCGGCTCCGATCACCGCCAGCGTCGCGGCGTACGGGACGGCCAGCGCGAACGCGGCACCTACCGAAGGCGGCACAGCCGCGTTGACCACGTCGACCCCGAGGTGGGCGAGCGCCCCGGCGGCGAACCAGATCGGCCGGAACCGCCCACCCCTGCCGTGCCCGAACCAGGCCAGCACGAACGCGGCCAGGAGCAACCCGGCGTCAACCGGAAGCAGTACGGACGCGGGCACCAGCCACTCGTGCCGGGCGAGATAGAAGAACGGCTCCATCAGCTCCTCGCTGAACGCGAGCGGCACGAAGACCAAGGCGATGGAGGCGGTTAGCGGGAGGCTTCTCATCGACTGCGGACGCTACCGCCCGGGCACCGGCACGGTAAGACAGGCGGTCTGCCACTGTCCCGTGCGCCATGCTGAACGGCTGGCTTGACCTTCCCGGCACGAGTGCGATGCTTCGCCCGTGCATCCGCTGAAGCTGGTAGAGACGGCGCCGGGCAAGTACTCGCTGCTGCTCAACGCGGGATCGACTGAAGCCGACGAGGTCATCGAGGAACTCGGTCACGAGCCCAACGGGTACTTCTGGGAGGGGATCGCCCGGCTGGTCGTCCAGGACGAGGCTCCCGCCCTGGCCGGCCGGTTCGGGTACGACCCTGAGGGCGGCATGTTCTGCGCCTACGGCACCGACCGGGCCGCGCTGGAGGAGCTTGGCGCCAGGATGGGCGCGCTGGCCTCCGACCCGGAGCGCACACGCGAGCTGGTCACCGCGGCGGAGGAAGCCGGCTTCGAGTTCGACGACTGAGGCTGGACCGCCGTCGGCACGTCACTCACCGTCGACTATGGATACTGTCACGCCCCGGGCGGTCCGGTAGGCGGCCGGCCCCGACCGGGCTCCTGCCAATCCAGCCGGCGGTCGCCAAGGCGGGGCGGCCGGCCGGTCTCGCGCCGTCGCGGCGGGCCTGGTGCGTCCGGCCGGTTGGCTCTGGCGCCACCGGGTAGGCGGGCGGCAGGACGCGACGGTTTGTCGGATCCGGAGAGCGAAGCGGACGGCAACGCGGCGGAGGGCGTCGGCCGGGGACCGGTTGGCCGGAGACGTCGCGGCTTTGGTCCGGGAGGAGGCCGGCGCCCTGCGCGTCAACCTCCTCGATGTGGCGCGCCTGCCGACGGTCGGACTGCTCCTGCTCGGCGAGGCGAGCGGTCTGGCAGTGGCGAGCGGTCTGGCAGTGGCGAGCGGTCTGGCAGTGGCGAGCGGTCTGGCAGTGGCGAGCGGTCTGGCAGTGGCGGGCGGTCTGGCGGTGGTAGGCGTGGGAGCGGCGCCCGAAGCGGTGCCGCGTGTGGCGGTCGACGCTGCGGGGCTTCGGCGATCGCGGGCCGCGACCGGAGAGCCGCAGCGCCTGGTCGACCGCGTCGGTGGAACCCGGCCGGACACGGTGGCCGGTGCCGGCCGCGCCGCGGACTCCGCGGCCGGCGGCGTCGGGCCATGACCGCCTGCCGTTCGGCCCTCGACCGGAGCGGTGCGGGAAGCCGGAGCGGCGCTGGAGGCCGGAGCGGCGCTGGAGGCCGGAGCGGCGCTGGAGGCCGGAGCGGTGCGGGGAGCCGGAGCGGTGCGGGAAGCCGAAGCGCAAGCGGTGCGGGACGCGGTCGCCGGCGGGGCCGCTTGCGGGCGTGACGGCGTCGGCGACGCCACGTCGGTCATGCCGCCCGCCGCCGGGCCGCCGTCACCGACCGGCGTGGTGGAGGCGGCGCACGGTGCGGCCACCGCCGAGCCCAGCCTGGTCACGGCGGCCCCTTGGCGGATGAGCAGTTCCGTGACGCCGAGGCGGGTCAGCACCTGGTACGCGCTGTCCGGCAGGTTGACGATGGCGAGGCGGGCACGCACGTGTCCGCACGCCCGCAATCCGTCCAGGAGGGCCCGGGCCAGTGCTGGGTCGGGGTCCTCGGCCTGCCGGAGATTGACAACGATCATTCGAGGGTGGCGGTGTACCGCGGTATCGACGAGGTGGTCGCGCAGGGCATCGGCATTGGCGCCGTGGAGCGTGCCTCCGACGGTGATCACGGTCGTGTCGCCCCGGACGTCGCTGGTGACCATCCGAATCCCCGGGTCGGGTCGCCCTCGCTCAGGCATCTGGTCGGGAGGTCCAACCATGATCGACCGGAGTGTGTTGAGCGCCTGTGCGAGCAGCCGGGAGACCTGCATCTGGGAAACGCCGAGCTGCTCGGCGATCACCGCCTGGCGCTGGTTGCCGTAGAAGTACCGGGTGACGATCTCCCGGTCCCGCTGGCACAGCTGTCTGAGCGCGTCCGCGAGTGCGAGGCGGTCGCACACCGCCTCGATTTCCGGGTCGTTGTGGCCGACCAGGTCCTGGCGCTCGCGGTCCTTGTCCGTGGTGAGCGGCCGGTTGAGGGAGTCGACGCTGTAGCCCTGGGAGGCGGCCATGATGCTGCCCACCTCGGCCTCGTCCAGGTGCAGGTGGCGAGCTACCTCCGCGGTGGTCGGAGACCGTCCGACCTGTTGCGCCAGCTCCGTTTGGGCCTTCCTGAACGCGAGGTGACCCTCCTGGAGGCGGCGGGATACGCGGATGTCCCAGCCATGGTCCCGGAAATGGCGTTTGAGCTCCCCGAGGATGGTCGGGCTGGCGTAGCCGGCGAACGGGACCGCCCTGACCGGGTCGAAGCCGTCGATCGCCTTGATGAGGCCGTAGCAGGCGACCTGTACGAGGTCGTCCAGCGGCTCGCCCCGTCCGACGAAGCGGCGGGCCAGCGCGATGGCCAACCAGTGGTGCGTCCGTACGAGCCGTTCCCGTGCCTCCCGCCGCTGGGCCGCCGGGCGCGTGGCGTCCCGAAGCGTGGTGAACATCCACGCGATCTCGGCGTCGGATGGCGCGTCCTGAACAGGTGCCGCGTGGGGTGTCCGGTCAGACGCCACTTGTCGCACGGTCATGGAGATCCCCCGTCTGGTCAAGCGCGGCGTGACGGGCGCCCGTCGCCAGGACGAGCGCCCACCGGTGTCGTGTCGAGCAACGGTTATGACGGCTCGGAGAGGCGAGCTTCCCGGGATCTGCGTTGACTAAACCGATCCGACCTGATTTGGACTGTATTGCGGCTACCGACTAGAAGGCCCCAGTTTCGTTTGTCGGGAGGCCCACGGGGTAGTCCGCGCCGAACGACAGCCAGGCGTCGTCGGCCAGGAAGGCGGATGCGATGAAGAAGAGGCCGCCGGGCACTGCCCGGCAGCGGGAAGGCGCGGACGCGACGCCCCTGCTGGAAGGCATCTCCCAGCCCGGCGATCTGCTCCGACTCTCCCGGGACGACCTTCGGCGCTTGGCCGCCGAGATTCGCGGCTTCCTGGTGCGGGCGGTCTGCCGAGGAGGCGGCCACCTCGGTCCCAACCTCGGCGTGGTCGAGCTGACCATGGCAGTGCATCGCGTCTTCCGCTCGCCACACGACCGCATCATCTTCGACACCGGTCATCAGTCGTACGTCCACAAGATCCTCACCGGCCGCCGCGACTGGTTCGGGTCCCTGCGTCAGTACGGCGGAATGTCCGGGTATCCGAGCCGGGCCGAGTCCGACCACGATCTGGTGGAGAACTCGCACGCCTCCAGTGCGCTGGCCTGGTCCGAGGGCCTCGCACGCGGGTTCGCGCTCGACGGCGACGACCGCGCGGTGGTCGCCGTCGTCGGGGACGGTGCGCTGACCGGCGGCATGGCCTGGGAGGCACTCAACAACCTGGCCAGATCCCCCGCGGACCTGGTCGTGGTGCTCAACGACAACGGCCGGTCCTACGCCCCGACGGTCGGTGGCCTCGCCGCGCACCTGGCGGCGCTGCGCACGACCGACGGCGGTCGCCCCAATGTCTTCACCAACCTGGGCCTGGCGTATCTCGGGCCGGTGGACGGTCACGACCTGGAGGCGGTCGAGCGGGCACTGCACCACGCCCGTGCCCTGCGCCGGACCGTCGTCGTGCACTGCGTGACCGGCAAAGGCCAGGGGTTCGGACCGGCCGAGACCGACGAGGCAGACCACCTCCACACCGTCGGCGTGGTCGACCCGGAGACCGGGCGACCCGCACAGCCACCGGATCCCACATGGACCGACGTCTTCGCCGACGAGATGCTGGCCGCCGGCGAGCTGGACCCCGACCTCGTCGCGGTGTCCGCGGCGATGGTCGGACCCACTGGACTCGGCGCGTTCGCCCGCCGCTTCCCGCACCGGGTGGTCGACGTCGGTATCGCCGAGCAACAGGCGACGACCTCGGCCGCCGGCTTGGCGGCCGCCGGGAAGCATCCGGTGGTGGCGATCTACGCGACGTTCCTCAACCGCGCCTTCGACCAGGTGCTGATGGACGTCGCACTGCACGAATCGCCGGTCACCTTCGTCCTGGACCGGGCCGGCATCACCGGTCCGGACGGGCCGAGTCACCACGGCGTGTGGGATCTGGCCGTCCTGGGCACCGTGCCGGGGCTGCGCATCGCCGCGCCACGGGATCAGGCGACCCTTCGCGAGGAACTGCGGGACGCGATCGCGGATCGGCGGGGTCCGAACGCGTTGCGATTTCCGAAGGCCCGGGTCGGATCCCCGGTGCCCGCCCTGCACCGCCTCTCCGGCGTGGACATCCTGCGGGCACCAGCGGGCGCCAAGGTCCTCATCGTGTCCGTCGGAGTGCTCGCGACGGCCGCACTCGAAGCCGCCACTCTGCTGTCGGCGGCGGGGATCGAATGCACCGTCCTGGACCCCCGGTGGGTACGGCCGGTGAACCCCGTGCTCGGGCAACTCGCGGCCGGGCACTCACTCGTGGTCACTATCGAGGACGGCGTCCGGGATGGCGGCGTGGGCAGCGCCGTCGCCCGGCTGCTGACGGACCTGGCCGTGCCGACGCCGGTACGGGTGCTGGGCCTGCCGACCGCGTTCCTGCCGCACGGGGGTCGGCAGGAACTGCTCGCCGAGTACGGCCTGGACGCCGCGGGCGTCGCCGAGGCGGTGCAGGCGGCCCTGGCCGGCGCGAGGCAGAGCCGGCGACTGAGCCACCTGCCCCACACGCCCCAGGTGCCCCAGGCGGTGAACCATGCCTGACACGTCCCCACCGGCTTTCGCGGCCGCCCGGCCGGTGCTGCCGTGGCGGGACCCCGAGGAGGTCCGGGAGCGGGAGAACTTCCCGGTCGCGCTGCGGCTGCTTCCCGGCTCGGTCCGGCGCCATCTGCTCGCGCTGTACGCGTACGCGCGATACGTCGACGACCTCGGCGACGAGCCGGTCGCCGCTGCCGGGCCCACCGCAGTACGGCAGCGGCTGGCCGCCCTCGACGAGGTCGAGGCGGCCCTGGTCGAGCTGTACGCCGGACGGCCGGTACACCATCCCGTCGTCCGTGCCCTCGCTCCCACCGTCACCGCCTGTGGGCTGCCACAGGACGCGCTGCGGCGGCTGATCGAGGCGAACCGGATCGACCAGACGACCACTCACTACGCGACCTACGACGACCTCACGCGGTACTGCGTCATGTCCGCCAACCCGGTGGGCGAGTTGGTCCTGAACGTGTTCGGCCTGGCGACCCCGGAGCGGGTGGCCCTGTCGGACCGGATCTGCACCGCGTTGCAGGTGATCGAGCACCTGCAGGACGTGGTGGAGGACCACCGGCGCGGCCGCGTCTACCTCTCCCGGGAGGACATGGCACGCTTCGCTGTCACGGCCGAGGATCTGGGCCGGCCGGCCGCCACTCCCGCCGTCCGCGCTCTGGTCCGTTTCACCGCCGGCCGGGCGCGCGACGAGTTGGAGGCCGGGGCACCGCTGGTGTCCACGCTGTCCGGTTGGGCCCGCCTCGCCGTCGGTGGTTACCTCGCCGGTGGCCGAGCCGCCCTGGTCGCTTTCGCCCGGGCCGGCTACGACCCGCTGACCGGACCGGTCAAGGCCGGCCGGTGGCTGGTCGCGACGAGGTGGCCGGCGGCGCTCGCGGGGCGGCGCCGATGAGCACGGCGGAAGCGCTGGACGCCGCCTACCGGGCATGCGAGGAGATCACCCGTCGCGAGGCCCGCAACTTCTCGTACGGGATCCGCCTGCTGCCACCGGAGAAGCGGCGTGCGCTCGCCGCGGTGTACGCGATGGCCCGCCGCATCGACGACGTGGGCGACGGCTCCCTGCCGACCGAGCGGCGGCAGGCCGAGCTGGAGCACATCCGCACCGCCCTGCACCGGTTGCCCGCCGACGACGGCGGTGACCCGGTCCTGGCCGCGCTCGGTGACGCGGCCACCAGGTTGCCGATCCCGATGGCCGCCTTCGACGAGCTGATCGACGGCTGCCTGGCCGATGTGGCTGGCCTGCGGTACCGCTCGCCCGAAGCGTTGGTCTGGTACTGCCGTTGCGTAGCCGGGTCGATCGGCCGGCTCTCGCTGGGCGTGTTCGGCGTCAGCGACCCGGGGGCCAGCGGCCTGGCCGACGCGCTCGGCGTCGGCCTACAGCTCACCAACATCCTGCGGGACCTCGTGGAGGACCGGGTCACGGGCCGTGTCTACCTCCCGGCGGAGGACCTCGAACGGTTCGGCTGCGGTTTTCACCTGGCCGGTCACCGCCTCACCGACCCGCCCGAGCGGCTGGCCGCGCTGGTCCGGTTCGAAGCGGCCTGGGCCGAACGCTGGTACGCCGAGGGCCTGCGCCTGCTGCCCCTGCTCGACCGGCGCAGCGCCGCCTGCACGGCCGCCATGGCCGGCATCTATCACCGGCTCCTGGCCCGCATCGCGGCTGACCCCCTGGCGGTCACGCGCGGCCGGATGTCGCTTCCCGCGCCGCAGAAGGCATGGGTGGCGGTCCGGGCCCTGTCCGGGTGGGACCGCGCCGGCGAGGGAACGGCCCGGCGCGACGAGCGGGGAGAAGCCCTTCGAAAGCCCGTGGCGAAACGAGGAATGCCGTGAGCGACCCACGGGTCTGCGTGGTGGGCGGCGGCCTCGCTGGGATATCCGCCGCTCTGTCGCTGGCCGACCTACGCATACCCGTGACCCTGCTGGAGGCGCGACCGGAGCTGGGCGGAGCCACCTACTCCTTCCGGCGGCGGGGGCGGTGGGTCGATACCGGCCAGCACGTGTTTCTGCGGTGCTACCACGAGTACCGCAGATTGCTGGATCGGTTGGGCACCACGGGCGGCACGGTGCTCCAGGAGAGGTTCAGCGTGCCGGTGCTGTCGGCTGGCCGGGCACCGCACCTGCTCACTCGCGGCCGGCTGCCGGCGCCGGCGCACCTGCTGACCACGCTGGCCCGCTACCGGCTGATGTCCCGGGGGCAGCGACTGGCCGCCATCCGGGCCGCGGCGGACCTCCTGCGGGTCGACCCGGACGATCCGGCGAGCGACGGCAGCAGCTTCGGCGACTGGCTCACTCTGCACGGTCAGCGTGAGCGGGCCGTTCGCCGGCTGTGGGATCTGTTCACGGTCGCCGCGTTGAACACCCCGGCGGAGCGCGCCTCGCTCGCACTGGCCGCCCGCGTCTTCCGGACCGGGCTGCTGGAGCAGGCCGACGCGGGTGACATCGGCCGGCCGGTCGTGCCGCTCACCGAGTTGCACGCCGTGCCGGCTCGGCGCGTGCTGGCCCGTTGCGGCGTCAGGGTTCAGTGCCGTTCCCGCGTTTCGTCGGTCCGGAGGGACGGGGTCGGGTTCCGGCTGAGGGTCGACGGCGACGAGCTGGCGGCCGACGCGGTGATCCTCGCTGTCCCGCACCGGGCGGCGGCCGGGCTGGTGCCGCCGGCGGCCGCGCCAGCCGCGTCCCGATGGCGCCAGCTGGGCAGCGCACCGATCGTCAATGTGCATCTGCGGTACGCCGCCGCGGTGACCGGGCTGCCGTTCGCCGCGGCCGTCGAGTCGCCCGCGCAGTGGATCTTCGACCGTTCGGTGCCGGGTGACGACGGGCAGTACCTTGTCGTCTCGCTGTCGGCGGCCGAGGACATCCTGCGCCGGCCGGCCGCCGACCTGATCGCCGCGCAGCGGGCCGCGCTGGCCGACCTGTTCGCGGCGGCTCGGCACACCCCGGTGCGAGACGCCTTCGTGACCCGTGAGCCGCATGCGACGTTCCGGCAAGGACCCGGCAGCCGCGCGTACCGGCCACCGGCGGCCACCAACCTGCCCGGCCTCGCACTGGCTGGCGCATGGACCGACACCGGCTGGCCGGACACGATGGAAGGCGCGGTGCGCAGTGGCCGGGAGGCCGCCGGAGTCATCGCCCGCCAGCTCGTGTTCCGGCCCAGACACGAGGAGGCGGCACAGCGATGACCCTCGCACCCACCGAACGCACCGACTCGGTCCGATACCTTGTGGAACCGGCCATACGCCGGGCGCTGGACCGGCTCCATCCGAACAGCCGGCTCGTAGCCGGATACCAGTTGGGCCTGTGGGACACCGACGGGTCCCCGGCCGACGCCTGCGGCAAGTGGTTGCGGCCGGCGTTGGCCCTTCTCTCGGCGCGCGCCGCTGGCGGCGACCCCGAACGCGGGGTGCCGGCCGCCGCGGCGGTCGAGCTGGCGCATACTTTCTCCCTCCTTCACGACGACGTCATGGACGGCGACACCGAACGCCGGCATCGGCCCACGGCTTGGACGGCGTTCGGGGTGGGCCCCGCGATACTGGCCGGGGACGCGCTGCTCGGCCTGGCTGTGGAGCTTCTTGCCGAGGCCCCCGCCGACGGTGCGGCGGCCGCGCACCGACTCAGCGTCGACGTCGGCCGGCTGGTCGCGGGCCAGGCGGCCGACCTGGAGTTCGAACGGCGCGACGACGTCACCCTGGACGAGTGCCTGGCGATGGCCTCGGACAAGACCGGCGCGCTGTTCGCCTGCGCGGCGACACTCGGCGCCATGCTCTGCGACGGCCCGCCGGCTCTGCTCGCCGCCCTCTCCCGCTTCGGCGGCCAGCTCGGGCTCGCCTTCCAACTGGTCGACGACCTGCTCGGCATCTGGGGCGACTCCCGGCGTACCGGCAAGGCGACCGGCGCCGACCTGCGAATACGCAAGCGCAGCACGCCTGTGGTCTGGGCCATCACGGCCGGCGGGCCGGCCGGCCGCGCGCTCGCCGACCTGTACCGCCTCCCGCGCACGCTGAACGAGGAGGAGGTCGACCGGGCCGCCCAGCTGGTCGAGGCGGCGGGGGCCCGGGAGTGGGCCGTCCAACGCGCGGAGCAGGAGATCGACCAGGCGCTCGCCCAGCTCGAAGAGGTGCCGATGCCCGCCGACGCGCGGCAGGAACTGAGCGACCTGGCCGTGTTCGCGGTACGGCGGGACCGCTGATGACCGGGATGCTGTCCCAGCCGCCGAAGAGCGCGCCCCACGCGGAGGAGACCAGCGTGCGGGCGACCAGGACGACGCTGGGGGCGGCGGCGGACGCGGCCCGCGTGGCGCTGCGCCGCGGGCGCGAGCACCTTCTCTCGCTTCAGCACGCCGACGGCTGGTGGAAGGGGGAACTGGCAACCAACGTCACGATGGACGCCGAGGACGTCATGCTGCGCCACTTCCTCGGCATCCGTACCCGGGAACAGACCGAGGAGACGGCTCGATGGATCCGCTCGCAGCAGCGCGACGACGGCGCCTGGCCGACCTTTCACGGCGGAGCCGGGGACGTCTCGACCACCATCGAGGCGTACGTGGCGCTGCGGCTGGCCGGGGACGAGCCGGCCGCGCCGCACATGCGGGCCGCCGCCCGCTTCGTCACCGCGGCCGGGGGAGTGGAGGCCAGCCGGGTCTTCACCCGCATCTGGCTCGCGCTGTTCGGGCAATGGCCGTGGGAACGGCTGCCCGCGATCCCACCGGAACTGGTGCTTCTGCCCCCCTGGATGCCGTTCAACGTGTACGACTTCGCCTGCTGGGCCCGGCAGACGATCGTGCCACTGTCGGTGGTGTACGCCCTGCGGCCGGTGCGTGACCTCGGTTTCACGATCGACGAGCTGCGCACCGGGACGCCCCCGCCCGCGCGGCCCCGCCTGGCCAGCCGCGCCGGGCTCCTGCACCGCCTGGACCGGCTGGCCGCCGGCTACGAACGGGTTCGGCTCAGGTCGGTGCGAAGCCACGCGCTGCGCCGGGCGGCTGAGTGGATCATCGCGCGGCAGGAGGCCGACGGCTCCTGGGGCGGCATCCAGCCACCATGGGTGTACTCGCTGATGGCGTTGCATCTGCTCGGATACCCCCTGGACCATCCGGTGCTGCGCGCCGGTCTGGGAGGACTGGACCGGTTCACGGTCCGGGAGAGCACGCCCAGCGGGCCGGTACGCCGGATCGAGGCATGTCAGTCCCCGGTCTGGGACACGGCGCTCGCGGTCACGGCGCTGGCCGACGCGGGGCTGCCCGCCGACCATCCGGCACTGGTGCGGGCCGGCGGCTGGCTGTTGGGGCAGGAGATCCGGGTCTGCGGCGACTGGGCGGTGCGACGCCGTGACGCGCCGGCCGGCGGGTGGGCGTTCGAGTTCGACAACGACCAGTACCCGGACACCGACGACACCGCGGAGGTGATGCTCGCCCTGCGCCGCGCGGCGGTGCCGGCCGGCCCCGCGACGCGCCGGGCGGTCGACTGGCTGTCGGCGATGCAGAGCCGGGATGGCGGCTGGGCCGCCTTCGACATCGACAACACCCGGGCGGTCGTCGCCGATCTGCCGTTCTGCGACTTCGGTGAGGTCACCGACCCGCCGAGCGCCGACGTCACGGCCCACGTCGTCGAGGCCCTGTGCGCGGAAGGGCTGGCCGGCTCGCGGGCCGTCCAGCGCGGCGTGGCCTGGCTCCTGCGTGCCCAGGAACCGGACGGGTCATGGTTCGGCAGGTGGGGGACCAACCACGTGTACGGCACCGCCGCGGTGCTGCCGGCTCTGGTCGCGGCCGGCATGGATCCCCAGCATCCGGCCCTGGTACGCGGGGTTCACTGGTTGCTGGCGCACCAGAACGCCGACGGCGGCTGGGGCGAGGACCCGCGCTCGTACCGGGATCCGGCCTGGATCGGTCGCGGCGCCTCCACCGCCTCCCAAACCGCGTGGGCGCTGCTGGCCCTGCACGCCTGCGGGCGCCATCAAGGGCCGGCGGCGCTCCGGGCGGCGAGATGGCTGGCGGATACCCAGCTCCCGGACGGCGGCTGGGACGAGCCGCAGCACACCGGCACTGGGTTTCCCGGCGACTTCTCCATCAACTACGGCCTGTACCGGCTGGTGTTTCCGGTCAGCGCGCTCGGCCGGATCCTGGCCGGCGACGCCGGCGAACCTGGCGGGGGGACATCATGAACTCAGCCGACACGGACCGGGCGGTCAGCCTGCTGGACGCGGCGCCGTGGACGGTGTGCGCCCCGATGCGGATGGAGGCGGCCGCCCTCGCCCGCGGCCTGCCCCGTCCGCTCACGGCCGGCACGGTCCACCGCACCGGCGTGGGGCCGGAGCGGGCACGCCGGGCCGCCCGCGACGGCGCGCTCGCCCCTGACCGGCCGCTGGCCGTCGCCGGCGTGGCCGGTGGTCTCGCCGCCCATCTGCGCCCCGGTGACGTGGTGGTCGCCGACCGGGTCATGACCGATCCGCGGATCGGGGGTGCCGGCCCACCGGTACGGCACCTGCCGGCCGCACCGTTGATCGCCAACGCCCTGCGGCGGCAGGGCCTGACCGTCCACGTCGGCCCGGTTGTCAGCACCAACCGGCTCGCCGACGGGCTCGGGCGCCACCGCCTGGCCGCCGCCGGTGCCCTGGCGGTGGACCTCGAGTCCGCCTGGCTGCTGGCCGGTGCGGCCGAAGCTCCCCGGGCCTGCGTCCGCGTGATCGCCGATCCCGCCGACGGCAGGCTGCTGCGGCCGAGAACCGTCACACAGCTACGGTCCGCGCTGCGCGTCCTGGCAGCGGTCGGCGCCGGACTGGCCGAATGGGCCGCCGCGACCACCGTACGGCAGGTGACGCTGGCCGCGCCCCGCTCCTTCTGCGCCGGCGTGGAACGGGCCATCGCCACGGTGGAGCGGGCGCTGGACCGGCATGGGCCGCCGGTGTACGTACGCAAGCAGATCGTGCACAACGCGCACGTCGTAGCGGACCTGCGTGAGCGGGGCGCGGTCTTCGTCGACCAGATCGAGGAGGTACCCACCGGCGCCGTCACGGTGTTCTCGGCACACGGTGTCGCCCCCGCGATCCGGGACCAGGCCGCCGGCAGAGGGCTGCGGGTCGTCGACGCCACCTGCCCGTTGGTGACGAAGGTGCACGCCGAGGCCAGGCGGTTCGTCGCCCGCGGTGACACCGTCCTGCTCATCGGGCACCACGGGCACGAGGAGACCGAGGGGACGCTGGGGGAGGCGCCGGAGCGCATGGTGCTGGTGCCCGATCGGGCGGCCGCGGAGACGGTGCCGGTGACCGACCCGGCCCGCGTGTCGTACCTGGTGCAGACCACTCTGGCCGCCGACGAGGTGGCCGGTGTCGTGGAGGTGTTGCGCCGGCGGTTCCCCGCCCTGGCCGGACCCGCGTCGGACGACATCTGCTACGCCACCACCAACCGCCAGCAGGCGGTCGCCGCCGTCGCCGTCGCGGTACCGGTGGTCCTGGTGCTCGGCTCCGCCAACTCGTCGAACTCGCACCGGCTGGTGGAGGTGGCCCGGGCGGCCGGCGCGCGAGCCTACCTCGTCGACGACGTCTCCAGCGTCGACCCGGCCTGGTTGGCCGGCGCGGAGGCCGTCGGCGTCACCGCTGGCGCGTCGGCGCCCCCGCGGTTGGTCGACGAGGTGGTGGCCGCGCTGCGGGCCCTCGGCGCCCGAGAGGTGGTCGAGCACCGCACCACCGTGGAAGACGTCCACTTCACGCTCCCCAAGGAGGCGCGGTCGTCATGAGTATGCCGGTCCGGCAGAGCCTGCGCATCGGCCGCTATCTGCTCAGCCAGAAGCTGCGCCGCCGGCGCAAGTACCCGCTGTTGCTCGAACTCGAGCCGCTGTTCGCCTGCAACCTCAAATGCGCGGGCTGCGGGAAGATCCAGCAGCCGGCGGAGCTGCTCAAGCAGCGGATGCCCGTCGAGCAGGCACTGGCCGCGGTCGAGGAGTGCGGCACGCCGATGGTGTCGATCGCCGGTGGCGAGCCACTCATGCACCCGGAGATCGACAAGCTGGTCGCGGAACTCGTCCGGCGTCGGATATACGTCTTCCTGTGCACCAACGCGGTGTTGCTGCCGCGGAAGATCGACAGGTTCCGGCCATCGCCGTACCTCGCCTTCACCGTCCACATCGATGGGTTGCGGGAACGGCACGACGCCTCGGTCTGCAAGGACGGAGTGTTCGAGCAGGCGGTCGCGGCGGTGCGGGACGCGCAGCGGCGGGGCTTCCGGGTCACCACGAACACCACGTTCTTCAACACGGACACCCCGAAAACCGTCATCGAGGTACTCGACTACCTCAACGACGACCTTCGCGTCGACGAGATGATGATCTCTCCGGCGTACGCCTACGGGAAGGCGCCGGACCAGGAGCACTTTCTCGGTGTCGGCCAGACCCGGGACCTGTTCCGTACCGCGTTCTCCGACGGTCGGCGAGGCCGGTGGCGGCTCAACCACTCGCCGCTGTTCCTGGACTTCCTGGAGGGCAGGGTGGACTTTCCGTGTACCGCCTGGGCCATCCCGTCCTACTCCCTGCTCGGCTGGCAGCGGCCGTGCTACCTCATGGGCGACGGCTATGCCAGCAGCTACCGGGAGCTGGTGGAGGAGACCGACTGGGAGCGGTACGGCCGCGGCCGCGACCCGCGGTGCGAGAACTGCATGGCGCACTGCGGATACGAGCCAACCGCCGTGCTGGCCACGATGTCCTCGCTGCGCCAGTCGCTGCGCGCACTGCGCGCCAGCTGAACGGGTTGTACTACGGTCCGCCGAACCGGCCGGCGAGCCGGCGGTACAGGGCCGGCACCAGAGCGCGCACCGCGACGGGCAGGCGCAGCCACCCCGGCACGTAGACCTCCGGGCGTTCACCCGCCAGTGCCGAGGTCAGCGCCCGGGCGACACGGTCGGCCGGCACGGGCCGCGGACGCCGCCGCTGGTAAGGCCGGCCGCGCCGGGCGAAGAACGGGGTGTCGACCACACCGGGCACCACCACGCTGACCCTGACCCCGGCGCCCGTCAACTCCAGTCGCAGGCTTTCGGCGAAGGTGTCGAGGCCCGCCTTCGTGGCCGCGTACACCGCCTCCTCGGCCACGCCGAGCCGGCCGGCGATCGAGGTGACGTACACCAGGTGCCCGCCGTGCGCGAGCATGCCGGGCAGCAGCACGCGGGTCGCCTCGATCGGCGCCCGCAGGTTCACCTGGACCAGTGCGTCGACGCGCGCGTCGGGCATGGCGGAGAACTCGCCCGCCCAGCCCACGCCGGCGGCGCAGACCAGCGCGTCCACGCGCCCCCACCGGTCGAGGACGCGCTCGGCCAGTTGCCGGCCGGCGCCCGGCGCGGCGAGGTCGGCGGCGAACACACCGGCGCAGGTATCGGCCAGTTCCGCCAACCGGTCGGTGTCGCGGCCGGAAGCCACGACGCGAGCATCGGCCGCGACCAGCCGGGGCACCAACGCGCGCCCGATGCCCGAGGTGGCACCGGTGACCAGCACGACCGCGCCGGCGAGCCGAGTGCCCTCGGTCGGCCCGGTCACGGCGGCTTCCTGCGGTCGCGTCTGCGGTACCAGCGCCGCCCGTAGCCGCCCGGCTCCCGCCCCACCGCGGGACCCTCCCGCGACGGGGTCTCGGGCTCCTGGTCCGGCCACCGGCCGCCGTCGGCGACGTCCACGCCGAAGCGGTATCCGAGAGTCGCGTGGTAGGCCACCGCGCAGACCGGTACGGCCAGCAGCGCCCCGGCGATCCCGCCGATGAGGGTGCCGGCGCCGACGGCGACCAGTGTCACCACGGGGTGCAGCCGGACCGCGTGGCGCATGACGATCGGTTGCAGCAGGTGCGCTTCGGCCTGCTGTACGGCGATCACGGCGGCCAGCACCAGCAGCGCGTCGCGCGGACCGTTGGTGACAAGGGTGACGACGGTGGCTACGACGCCGGCGACGGTCGCCCCGACGATCGGGACGAAGGCGGCCACGAAGGTCAACAGTGCCAGGGACAGGGCCAGTGGGACCCGCAACGCGAACAGCGCCGTACCGATGCCGATCGCGTCCACCGCGGCGACCGCCGCGACGCCGTGTGTGTAGGCGGAGAGGCTGTGCCAGCCGGCCCGGCCCGCGCGGTCGACCCGGCTCGTCCACGACGGTGGTAGGCGGCGCACGAGCCACCGCCACAGATCCGGTCCGTCCCGGAGGAAGAAGAACAGCAGGATGACGGAGAGCAGGGTGGCGCCGAACACCTCCGCCACCGTTGCCGCGCCCCTGATCGGGGTCGGCACGGCGGAGCGCAGCGACCGCAAGGCTTCGCTGCCGAGCCGGTCGAGCTGCTGTTCGTTCAGGCCCGGCAGATGGGCCAGCAACTGGCGGAGCCGGCTCGTCCCCTGGACCACCTCCGCCCGTAGGTCGCCGAGCTGGGCGAACGCCCGCCACCCGATGAGGTAGAGCGCCCCGCCGAGGAGGGCGAGAAGCCCGAGCACCCCGGCCAGCGCGGCCAGGGCCTTGGGCACGCCAAACCGCTTGAGGCGTTCGGTCACCGGGCTGATCAGCGCCGTGAGGAGCAGGGCGACCAGCACCGCCAGCGTGACCGGGGCGACCAGCGCCAGCAGGCGCACGAGGAGGTATCCACCGGCCGCGAGCACCAGCAGGCAGGCCGTCGTCGCCGCGGCCCGCACCAGGCCCGGCCCCAGACCAAAGAGCCTGCCCGGTGTGAGATCCATCGCGACCGCTCGTACCCACCGGCGCCTGGTTCATGCGTGCTCGCCCCGAGCGCGGCCGCCGGCGATGGACAGGCGGGGCCGGCCATCACGGGTGAGGCCAGGCATCGCGCACCGAGACCGGGGAATCGCTCGCTGGTGCTCATCGCCATCGTCGCCGCCATGGCCGCTGGCGCCTGCTTCGCCGTCGGCGGAGTACTCCAGCAACGCGCGGCCAGCGTGCGACCGGAACGCGAGTCGCTCACGCCGCGCCTGCTGCGGGATCTGATGGCGGACCGCGTCTGGAGGTGGGGCATCAGCTTGGCGGTGGCCGCGTACGGCTTCCAGTCGCTGGCGTTGTCGTTCGGACCGCTCGCTGTCGTCCAGCCGCTGATCGTCACCGAGCTTTTGTTCGCGATCCCGCTGTCCGCCCGGCTGTACCGCCTTCGTCTCGGCGTGCGGGAGTGGTGCGGCGCCGTCGCCGTCGCCGCCGGCCTGGCGACCGCTCTGGCCGCCACGAACCCGCACGGCGGAAACCGCGTCGCCCCCCACGAGCGCTGGCTGGCGGCGATCACGGTGGTCGGGGCCGCGACCGGCGTGGCCCTGCTGGTCGGCCGGCGGCTTGGTGAGATCCCGCGGACCTCGCTGATCGCACTGGCGGCGGGGCTGGTCATGGGAACGCAGTCGGCCCTGCTCGCCACGACCGTGACCCACCTGCGGGCCGGCTTCCTCCCGCTGGTCACCGCCTGGCAGACGTATCTGCTCGTGGTGGCCAGCATCGGCGGGCTCCTGCTGATCCAGAGCGCTTTCCAGGCTGGCCCGCTGGCCGCCAGCCTCCCCGTGATCGATGCTGTGGAGCCGGCCGTCGCGGTAACGATCGGCATCATGGTGTTTCACGAGCAGGTGCGGTTCGGTTGGCTGTCCGGCGCGACGGCCGTGCTCGGGATGATCACGCTCGCCACCGGGATCGTCCTGTTGGACACCTCCAAGCTGTTGCAGGCGTTGCACCGCCGGCAGCGGAAACGGCGCGCGGAGGAGCAGGACCAGCCGCCGTGAGAAGCCGGGCCCTCAGCCGCCAGTCCGGGCACCCGCGGGGAGCCAGAACGGCAGTAGGTCTTCAGTGAGTACCTGGTCCCAGGTGCGGTGGCGGTAACGCGCCGAGGCGTAGGCGCCGCGCCCGAGCGATGCCCGCCATTCCGGATGATCCGCCAGCACCCCGAGCTGTTCCGCCCAACCAGCGGGGTCGTCGCGCTCCACCACCAGGCCGTCCACCCCGGGCCTCGACAGCCAGGCGGTCGTCCGGGCGCCGGCTGGCAGCACGACGGGCAGTCCGCAGGCCATCGCCTCGGCCACCACGTTTCCGATCGTCTCGCTCCGCGACGGAAACGCCAGCACGTCACAGGCCGGATAGACCCGGGCGAGCTCGGGTTGCGGCAGCCGCCCGAGCATGGTGACGCCGTTGCCGAGCAGCGCCGGCACCCGCCCGCAGTCCGCGCCCGTCCCGGCGACCACCAGCCGTGCCGGGCGCCCGGACTCGCGCAGCCGAAGTACCGCCTCGGCCACGACCATCACCCGCTTCGACGCGTCCACGCGTCCGGCGAACAGCACCAGCATCTCGCCGGGCGGCAGCCCGTGCCGGGCGACCAGGTCGGCGCGTGCCGCCGGATCCGGCCGGAACCGGACGCGATCAATCCCTCGACCCAGCAGCGAAACCCGTCCGGCCCCGACAATCCGCTCCACGGCCGCGAGCTCGGTCGGGGTGGCGACCATGATCCGGTCGCAGGCGCGCAGTACCCGGTCCCGTCGCCGGCGGGCCGCGTCGACCGCCATCGGCGGTCCATTAGGGTGCCGCCTCGCCAACCACCGCAGCGCGGGCGTCCGCTCGACCACCTGGCGGACGTAGGCGGCGGTCAGCGTCGGTACGTCCGTGTGCAGCGAACACATCAGCGCGGTGCCCGCTGGGCGGGGCAGGCGCGTCGCGGTACCGCCGAACGCGAACGCGTGCGTCACGTGCCACACGTCGTGATGGGGCAGCCGCCGAGCCAGAGCCGGATGGTAGGGCGCGAGGTCGGTCGGATCCACACCACCGATCCAGCGGGTGAGCAGCGCCGAGCTGATCACGGGGCGCATCGTGACGTACCGCACCGCCCTCGACAACGCCTCGACCCCGGACCGGCGGCCGAGGAAGTAGACGGTCAGGTCGAAGCCGAGATCGGTGGGGTCGCGGGCGGCCGCCGCCTCGGCAAGACGTTCCCAACACTTGACGTGGCCGCCGGCTTCCGCGCCGCGGGCCAGTTCCACGAGGACCCCGACGGATGGTACGCCGCCGTGCGCGTGCTGCCGGTGATCGACCATTCCGGACGAGTACCCGGCCCGGCGGCTTGGGAACGGTGCGAGCCCGACCATCGGCCAGCCGGTCACTCCGACGCCCGGCGCAGGGCTTGGGAGGTCGAGGATCGGGCGGACGAGACAGCGAGCGTCCACACGCCCACCGTCATGACCGCCACGCCGGCGAAGCCGGCGGCGAGCACCGGAGGCGTCCCTTGGACGCTGTCCCCGAGCAGGCCGATACCGATCGCGATACCGGCCAGTGGCTCGATCGCGGCCAGCGGAGGATAGGACGACTCCAGTGGCGCCAGCCGGAACGCACTTTGGGTGAGCAGGGTGCCGGTGAGCGCGACCGCCGCGACCGTGTAGGGCGACCAGTGCAGGAGCATCCCGAGAAGGCCGAGGTCGAACAGGCGCCGTACCGCCACCCGGGTGAGTGCCGACTGGAGGCCGAACAGGATCCCGGCCGCGCCGCCCAACATCGGCGCCTCCCACTGCGGCAGCAGCCTTCGCGCCAGCGCCACGAGTGTGGCGGTAAGGATCCCGATGCCGCCGAGGACGGCCAGCCACAACCAGATCGATTGATCAATTTTCGTGCTCGGGCTGGGACGGGCCGCGGCCAGGAAAGAGGCCAGACCGAGCACGACCGCCGCCGCGCCGAGCCACTCCCGCCGGTCGAGGCGGCGCCGCTCCCACCACGCCGCGAACGGCAGGGCGAACATCAACCGGGTCACCAGCAACGGCTGCACCAAGGCCACGCCGCCCGACGCCAGCGCTATGCCAGCGAAGACGTTACCCACCAGCGCCGTGCCGACACCGATCAGCCACAGCGGCTGGCGGACCAGGTACCACAGCAGTCGCCAGTGCAGGACGAGCCGGACCGGCGCTTTGGACGCGGCCCGCTGTTGTACGGCCGAGCCGATGCCGAACAGCGCGCCGGCTGCCAGGGCGAGCAGGTACACCACCCGCGACCCGCTACCCACGTCAGGGCCGGGCACGCGTTTTGCTCCCGGCCAGTCGCCGGAGCGGCGGCCGGAATGGGGTGCGGTCCGGACGTTTGCCGTCAGCCACCTCGGGCACCGACGCCGGCGGTGCAACCACTCGGGGCCGCACCACCAACCGGGAAAGGGAGGTCCTCATGGGCAAGCAACCCCGTGTCGCCCTGCTGCTGCTCGCTTCGGCGAGCCTGCTGGCGATCATGGTCGACTACGTGGTCGGGGAACTGCACGATCGCCCGGGCATGTAGCGGATGGAACCCGCGTCGACGCCCGTGGCCGGCCCTTCCGTTCGCGGTCACGCACGTGCCATGGGCGTCGCCGTCCGGCGGGTGCTGGCGGTCTCACCGCGCTACGCCCGCTCGTTCGGCACATTCGACCACGCCTTCCCTCTGGTCGGGGCGGCCGCGTTCATGCCGCCCCAGGGTCTGCTGACCATCGCCGGATACCTGCCGGTCGATTGGCAGGTACGGTTCGTCGACGAGAACGTCCGCCTGGTCACCGACGCCGACCTGGAGTGGGCGGAGATCGTGATGCTCAGCGGGATGCACGTGCAGCGGGATCGGATCCGGCACCTGGCCGACCGGGCCGCCCGCCTGGGACGGGTGACGGTGCTGGGCGGCCCTTCCGTCTCGGCCAGCCCCGAGTTGTATCCGGACGTCGACCTGCTGCACGTCGGTGAGCTGGGGGACGCGACGGACCGGCTGATCGCCCGGCTGGATGCCGACCCGCGCCGCCCGGAGCGCCAGGAGGTGTACGCCACCGTCGTCCGGCACTCGCTCGACCAGTTTCCCGTGCCCCGCTACGACCTCGTCGAGCTACCCAGGTATCTCGTCGGGAGCGTCCAGTTCTCCAGCGGGTGCCCGTTTCGTTGTGAGTTCTGTGACATCCCCGCGCTGTACGGGCAGAAGCCACGGCGCAAGTCGGTCGCGGCGCTCCTGGCCGAACTCGACGCGATGCTCGACCGTGGTGGCCCCGGCACCATCTACTTCGTCGACGACAACTTCATCGCCGATCCCCGAGCCGCGGTCGAACTGCTCACCGGCCTGGTCGAGTGGCAGCGGTCCCGTGGCTACCCCGTGTCGTTCGCGTGTGAGGCCACCGCGAACCTCGCCAAGCGGACCGACCTTCTGGCCCTGATGCGCCAGGCATCCTTCACGACCGTCTTCGTGGGCGTGGAGTCGCCGGATCTGGATGCGTTGCGACGGATGCGCAAGACCCAGAACCTGGCCACCCCGCTGCTGGAGGGCGTGCGCCGGTTCAACGCGCACGGGCTGGAGGTCGTGGCCGGCATCATCATGGGTCTGGACACCGACGACGAGCGCACCGGAGAGCGGGTGCTGGAGTTCATCGAGGCGTCGCAGATACCGATGCTGACCATAAACCTCCTGCACGCACTGCCTCGTACGCCGTTGTGGGACCGCCTCGCCCGCGAGCAGCGGATACTGGACGATCCGGGAGATCGGGAGTCCAACGTGCGGTTCCTGCTTCCCTACGACGTCGTCGTCGACAACTGGCGGTCCACGCTGGCCGCCGCGTTCCGGCCGGAGGCCGTCTACCGCAGGTTCGAGTACCAGATGCGTCACACCTACCCCAACCGGCTCTCGCCGCGGCGCCAGCCGCCCGGAACGGCGGAGCTGGCCCGGGGGCTGTCGGCGATCGCGCGCACCATGTGGCGTGTCGGCGTGCGAGCCCGCTACCGCCGGGTCTTCTGGCGCACCGCGCTGCCCCTGCTGCGGACCGGTCGCGTCGAGCAGTTGATGCACATCAGCACGGTCACCCACCACCTGGTCACTTTCGCCGACGAAGCCGTGGTCGGGCGCGCCGAGAAGTGTTTCTACAACCCGGCGCCGGCGAAGCGGTCAGGGTGAGCCACCGTTGCGCCGAAGCTGTCAGGACAGGACTCGGCGGCGGAAGCTGTGCAGGCCGAGGGCGCCGAACAGGGCGGCGAAGCCCAGCAGGACCGGGACGATCACGTACAGGTGCATGTGCGGTGCGTTGGTGAACGCCGCACGCATGCCCTCGTTGACATAGATGAGGGGGTTGGCGAGCACGATGGTCTGCAGCCAGTGCCAGCC
This sequence comes from Phytohabitans kaempferiae, assembly GCF_042433955.1. Taxonomy (NCBI): domain Bacteria; kingdom Bacillati; phylum Actinomycetota; class Actinomycetes; order Micromonosporales; family Micromonosporaceae; genus Phytohabitans; species Phytohabitans kaempferiae. The sequence goes on from NZ_JBHLUH010000039.1 coordinate 23,991, forward strand.
GCCGATCGTGACGGGGGCGAGGCGGGTCCATTCGTAGTAGGTGCCACCGAGGAACGTGATGGGCAGGACGATGAATCCGAACATCAGCCCGATGTTGCGTGGCTCGAAGGTGGTGCCCAGAAGCAGGCCGAGGCTGGCCATCGCGATGGAGGAAAGGGGTACCAGGGTCAGGATCAGCGGCCAGCGCGGCGACAGGTGGGCCTGTACCCCGGACGCGTGCACGACCGCGGCGATCGGCAGCACGATCGCGGCCGATACCAGGCCCTGCGCGGCGCCCGAGAGCACCTTGGCGACGGCGACCAGCCAGATGGGGCAGGGCGCCTGCACCCGGTCCTCGATCTCCCTGGTGTAGCCGAACTCCTGCGACATCGTCAGTGCCACCGCCTGCACGCCCTGAAACATGATCGAGAGTCCGACGACGCCGGGTACGAGCACCGTGGCGAAGGCGGATTCCGCCCGACTGCCGCCTCCCACACCTTGCCCGATCTTGGGAAAGACGTAGAGGAACACGAAGCAGAGCAGGAACGGCTGGATCACCGTACGGAGGGCGAACTCGCCGAGGTGCTTTCGCAGCACGATCACGTCGCGTAACAGCAGCGCTCGCAACGCCCGCAGGCTCGACGTCGTGACCGTCATTCGCGGCACCGCGCTGATCGGTTCCTCGAGGGCTGGCGTGTGGCCCGCGGTCACTTCTCCCGCAGTTCCTTTCCCGTCAGCTCGATGAACACCGTCTCCAGGGTGGGCTCGGACACGGACAGGTCGGCGAGGGCCATCCCCGCCTCCTCCACGACACGCACCACGCGTGCGGCCACGCGAGGAGCGGCGGAGAGGTGAACCTCGGCTCCGCGGTCGGTGGGGCGGGCCCGTTTCACCCCGTCCAACCGCTGCCGCAGCAGCTCGGTCAGCTTCGCGGGATCGCCATCCACGCGCACGGTCACGACCGCGTCCGCGCCGACGCTCCGCTTCAGCTCCGCGGGGGTACCGAGGGCAACGGTACGACCGTTGTCGATGATCGCGATGCGATGGCAGAGCCGGTCGGCCTCGTCCATGTTGTGCGTGGTCAAGACGATCGTCTGGCCGTCACGGTTGAGCTCGCCGAGCAGGTCCCACAGCGCGAGCCGGCTCTGCGGGTCCAGGCCGGCGGTGGGCTCGTCGAGGAACAGCACGGCCGGCCGGTGGAGGAGGGCGCGGGCCACCATCAGCCGCTGGGCCATCCCGCCGGAGAGGGCGTAGACGGACGCCCGGGCGTAGTGGGTCAGCTGGAACCTGTCCAGCAAGGTGTCGGCCAGCTCGCGGGAGGCCGCCCGTCCGATGCCGAACAGCCGCCCGTGCAGGTAGAGGTTCTCCCATACGGTCAGTTGCCGGTCCAAGGTGTTCTGCTGAGACACGATGCCGGTCAGCTGCTTGGCCAACGCGGGGTGGGCGACGACGTCGACGTCGGCGACGTACGCGGACCCGGAGGTGGGCACGACGCGGGTGGTGAGCATCCCGGCGGTCGTCGTCTTGCCGGCACCGTTCGGCCCGAGCAATCCAAAGATCTCGCCACCGCTGATGTCGAGGTTGAGCCGGTCGACCGCGGCCACCGCGGTCCCCTTGTAGACCTTCGTGAGGTCTACGGTACGGATCATGGGCGTACCCGCTCTCGTCCGGTCGCCGCCCCACACGTTGTCGGCATCACGATATGAGCCAGCACGCCGGCCATACGGCAGGTCCGGCATTTCCACGCACTGTTCGGGTGAGGCGCACGGCACGGCGATGTCGCGCTCGACGGATCCAGCCAGCCCTGTCATGCGGTGGAGGGTCCGGCCGACATCTGGCGTCGCCGAGCGGCCAGGAAGATCGGTAGGGAGGCCAGTTGTGCGCCCGCCGCGAACGCCACGAGCGCGCCCCGGGACTGTTCGTAGAGAAGACCCGCCGCCACCGCGCCGACCAGCCAGCCCACGCCGTACCCGGCGTAGTAGAGGCCGAACGCCAGATCGCGCCGCCCTCGCGGCAGGACGCCGGCGACGAGGGCGGTGAGCAGGCTGTCCTGGGTCGCCTGCCCGACGCCCCAGAGCGCCATCCCGACGAGCGCGAGGTGAACCGGGAGAAGGAACACGAACGGCGAGAACGTGGCGGTGGCGACCACGGCGGCGAGGACCACGGGTAGACCGACGCGGTCATAGACCTTGCCCAGGCCAAGACTGGCCAGCGCCCCGACGCCGGCGGCCAGCGCGAGAAAGAGCGGCACGCGGTCGGATGCCGCGCCGTTTCTCGACAGATGAAACGAGATCAGCTCGAAGTTCATCAGGCCCGCCGCGAAGCAAGCGCCTGCCACCAGGTACATCCAGTACGACCGGCTGAATCGCTCCGCGTCCGCCGGCTGGCGCCGCTGCCCCGGGTCGGCGAGGGCGGTTTCCCGCTGTGCGAACGAGGCGGGCTCGGGAAACCGCATCCGCGCGAGCGTCAATGTCATCAACGCCAGCACGACCGAGATGCCCAGGAGCGCGTACGCCGTCTTGAACACTCCCGTGAGGAGGAGCACTCCGGTGACGACCAGTGGGCCGAGCGCGCGTCCGGTGTGGTCCAGCGCCGTGTTCACCCCATAGACCCGCCCCTTGCCGTATCGGCTGGTGGTGTAGGACAGCATGGCCTGGACGAGCGGCTTTCGGACGCCGCGCCCGATGCCCTGCACGAGGATCAGGCCGGCGGCGACCTGCCAGTGACCGGCGAGTGCCAGCGCGGGCACCGCCAGCAGGTTCAGGCCATAGCCTACGAAGACCAGTGGCCAACGCCTGCCCGTCCGGTCCGCGAAATAGCCGGACAGCCCGCGGGTGACGTAGTTGAGGAACTCGCTGAGCCCACCGACGATGCTGACAACGGCGGCGCCGGCACCGATCGACGCGAGGAACAATCCGTTCATGCTCGCGCCGCCGGAGTAGGCGGTGTCACCGAAGAGGTCGACGACTCCCATGAGGAGCACGAACCGGAACGCCACCGACCGCGGCGAGCTGCCAGGGGTGTCCCGCACCGCCGCCTCTCAATCTACGGCAGGTGGGTCCCAACCCCGCCCGGCCGTGGTGGACGTTCGAAGGGGCGGCAAAACATGGCCAGCGGGCAGAGCGGACCGTCCCGCCGGGATCCGCACCAGCTTTCGCGTCAGCGCGAGGGACGAGATCCGCCGCGACCGAAACGCGGCAACCAGTCGGAGTGTAAGCGGACACCGGATCAGCACCGGAGAAACCGGGAAAAGTGGCCAGGAATCGCGTTCGGCACGGCTCGGGTGGCCCCCGCGCCGGACATCGACTATCCAGTGTGGACGGAGCTGGCGCGCGTGACGCGACTCTGACGTAAGGGTGCGGTCAGCTGGTGGCGGCTGCCCGGGGACGCGTCGGCTCGGTCAACACATCGATGTGGCCGGCCAGGGTGGTGTCGAACTCCTCCGCCACCGCCAGTTGCGCGCGCAGGGCCTGCTGCCGGACCCGTACCGCCTCCCGGTAGCCCTCCAACACCTCCAGCAGGCGGCGGCGTTCCACCTTCGGGATCCGGCCCTTCGCGCCGAGCCGGCCCCACCCGATTGGGTTGAACCCGGTCGGCGCTGTTCCCGGTGTTCGGCCCGTGGCGCCGGCCGCTGGCCTAGCGTGGTGCCGAGCTAGGGACGCCATGGTGGGGAAGGACGGCATGGATGACCATGTACGGCCGGTCGTCGTCGGTGTAGACGGCTCTGCCGCCAGCGGTGCCGCCGCTGACTACGCGGCCGGGGTGGCGCACGGGCGGTCGTTGCCGCTGCACCTGGTCTACGGCTACCTGCGGAAGCTGACGTACGGCGCACCGATCGACCCGCTGGAGATGGCGGAGCCGGTCGCGGATCGCACCGCCGCGCGCCAACTGGAGGAGATCAGCTCCCGCCTGTCAGCCAAATGGCCGGATCTGCAGGTACAGATCCAAGAGATACTCGGTGAGGCGGCGCCGGAACTGATCGAGAAGTCCCGACAGGCCGAACTCGTCGTGATCGGTAGCCGCGGCCGCGGAGGGTTCACGGGGCTGCTGCTGGGCTCGGTGAGCGCCAAGGTCGCGGCGCACGCCTACTGCCCGGTCGTGGTCGTCCGACCGCCGAACTGGTCGCTGGACGCCTCCTCGACGGAACAGGTGGTGGTCGGCGTGGACGGCTCCTCGGAGTCGATGCTGGCGCTCGATCTGGGATCCGACGAGGCAGCTCGGCTCGGCCAGTCACTGGCTGTCATACATACGCACTCCGAGATCCCCGCCGCCCCGCAAGACCACGAGCCGACGACAACGGCCCAGGAGAACGCGAAGGCACTGCTCGCCGACGCCGTCAACCGGGCCCGAGGCCGGCATCCCGATCTGACGGTCCGCGACGAAATGGTCTACGGCGCCGGGCCCAAGCTGACGTTGATCGAGGCCAGCAGGTCGGCAACCCTCGTCGCGCTCGGATCACGCGGCCGTGGCGGCTTCGCCGGGATGATGCTGGGTTCGGTCAGCCAAGCGCTGGTCCACCACAGCGAGTGCCCGGTGCTCATCGCGCACCACTACCTCGACTCAGACCCGGAGACACACGGCGCACCTCGCCCCTGACCAGGCGATCCTTCTCGCTGTCAACGTCGTCCTGGCACCGCGGCCCGCATCCGGGCGGCCTTGCGGACCAGGTGGTCGCGCTCGGCGACGTTCGTGGCTCGGCGGGCGGCGTCCGCGTACGCAGAGGCGGCGGCCGGGAGGTCGCCGCCGAGCTCGTGCAGGTGGCCACGGACGGCGTGCCACCGGTGCCGCTCGCCGAGCACCTCGCGCAGCCGGTCGGTCTCGCGCAGCCCGGCGGCGGGGCCGAGGGCGTGGCCGACCGCGACCGCGCGTCCGAGTACCGCGGTGGGGTCCTGCCGCACCGGGTCGGCGGTGAGGGCGACGAGGTCGTCGTACCAGGCGAGGATCTGCGGCCAGTCGGTCTCCTCGGCGCTCGCCGCGTCGTCGTGCAGGGCGGCGATGGCGGCCTCGATCTGGTAGCGGCCACGGCGCTGCACGGACAGCGCCGACTGGAGGACGCGCACGCCCTCGGCGATCTCGCGGGTGTCCCACAGGCCGCGGTCCTGCCGGTCGAGCGTGACGATGCGACCCTCCGCGTCGAGTCGCGCCGGGCGGCGGGCGTGGTTGAGCAGCATCAGCGCGAGCAGCCCGCGCGCCTCCGGCTCCTCGGTGGCGAGGGTGAGTTGGCGGGCCAGCCGGATCGCCTCCCGGGCCAGGTCGACCCGGCCCCCATGGCCGGCCGTGTAGACGAGGTAGAGCACGCGCAGCACGACGGCGAGGTCGCCGGGCTGGTCCAGGCGGCGCCCCCGCAGGGCGCGCTTGGCCCGGCTGATCCGCTGCGCCATCGTCGCCTCGGGCACGTAGAAGGCGTCGGCGATCTCCCGGGTGGTGAGGCCGCCGACGGCGCGCAGGGTCAGCGCCACCTGGGAGGCGGGCGCGAGGTCGGGGTGGCAGCAGCAGAAGAGCAGGAAGAGGGTGTCGTCGCCTTCCTCGGTGGCGACCGGCCGCGGCTCGGCGTACGTCGCCTCCTCGCGGCGGTGGCGGGCGGCCTCGCTGCGGCGGACGTCGACAAGCCGCCGGGTCGCGACCGTCGCCAGCCACGCGTGCGGGTCGCGCGGCGGATGCTCGGGCCACACCCGCAGCGCCTCCAGCAGCGCCTCCTGAAGGGCGTCCTCGGCGGCGTCGAAGTCTTCGCCCCGCCGGACCATGCCTGCCAGCACCCGAGGGACGAGGGCGCGCAGCGCGCCCTCGTCCAGCCGTCGCGTCGGCTCGTCGATCACTCGGGTCAGTCGTCCGCGGGCGCCCCGGACATGACCTCTCGGACGTCGATCCACTCGTACAGCGGCTCCCCGCCCGGGCCGGGCTCAGAGGAGACGTAGGCCGCGATCTCGACCGCTCGCTCGTACGACTCGACGTCGATCATGTACCAGCCGGCAACGAGATCGCTGGTCTCGGGCAGCGGGCCGTCGGTGGTGACCGGCGCGGCGTCCGGGCCGCCGTAGCGCACCCAGGTGCGCGCGGGCATGAGCGCCTGCGCGTCGACGTACTCGCCGTTCTTCTCAAGCAGCTCGCCGACGTGCTTGAGGAAGGCCATGTGCGCCTCCACGTCCTCGGGAGCCCACTGGTCCATCGGCGGCACGGAGCGGTGCGGCTCCGGGCCACCGCGGTAGTGCTTGAGGAGCAGGTACTTCGGCATGCTGGTCTCCTGGCGTCGTGGGCCGCGCCTGTCGTGGCCCCGTCACCTGTCGAGCGGAGCCGGTCACGGCTTCTCGACATGAAATCACTTGTCCAGCTCGAAGATCTTAGAGTATGGGAACCTCTTGCGGATGCGGCGCCTGGTCACCGGGCCTCGTAACCCGGTGGTGTGGGGTCCTCGCCAAGATCGACTTTGCGCGCCCGCGATCGCGCCTGGCCGACGAACCGATCGACGAGGGCGGCCGGCCCTCCGAGGCATCGCCAGTCGTCGTCCCAGAGCCACGACAGCAGCCACGAGCGATCGGCCGGGAAGATCAGGTCTGGCCCGGGAGCCCGCCACGACCGCGGGTCGTGGCGCCACCGTGCCGCCTGCGCCGGGCCCGCTTGAACGAGCACGTACTGCCAGCCCGCGTACAGGGTCACGCGTGGCGCGTCCGGGAAGACCAGGTCGTCGGCCCCGGTGTCCAGGTAGCCCAGCCACCACGCCTGGTCGCGGGACTGCTCGGTGAGCAACCGCAGCACGAGAGCGAGCTGCTCTGACCTGCCCTCGTCCGTGTCCGGGACCACCATGGTCGCGTACGCCGCGAAGACCGGCGGGATCGCCGACGTGATGGTCAAGCCTGGCTCGGTCGCCCCCTTGATCCACGCGATGTCCGCGTCGGTGCCGATGCGCCACTGCTCGCCGTCCTTCCAGTAGCTGGCTGGACGGGCGCCACCGCCGGGGATCATTTGGACAGTGTAGGAGCCCGTCCGGCGGCGGCTGCCGATCTCGTCCGCCTGCCGGGCGGTCCGCACCACCGTGTTGGCGTCCGTGTCGGTGACCCGGGCCCGGAGGCTGAGGGCCCGCCCTTCGTCCGCCGCCGACGATGCGAACGTCCGGTGTGCTGACACGTGCGTCCACAACGGCCACACGTGGCTTCGCGGTTGGTCTCGGCGACGAGACCGCTCGGCTCAGTCGTACGCGGACGGCTCGGAGGTCAGGTACAGCAGCACCGCCGCGGTCAGGGCCAACAGGACGAGCGCCAGCGCGAGGAGCAGCACATCGGCACCACCGGGCGCCATCGAGCCCGGGGAGCGCACCGTGGGCCATGCGCGCTGGCGTCATGGCGCCCGGCGGCACGGTCACGTGCAAGCCCTGATCCAGGGGGTCATCGTGCGGCCTGTCCCGGCGCGCAGCAGCCGTCGGCGCATCCGCTGGCGCCTGGGTCGGCCGGGCCGGTGCTGGTGGGGGAGCAGCAGGTGTCACCGCGCCAGGCGTCCCGGCCTTCCTTGACGGCGACGGCGGCGATGACGAGTGCGGCGGCGGGGTCGGCCCACCACCAGCCGAAAAGGGAGTTGACCGCGAGGCCGACGAGTAGGACCGCGGACAGGTAGGTGCACAGCAGCGTCTGCTTGGAGTCGGCGACGGCGGAGGCGGAGCCGAGCTCCCGGCCGGCACGCCGTTGCGCGGTGGAGAGCAGCGGCATGATCGCCAGCGACACCGCGGCCAGGACGAGCCCGACCGTGGAGTGCTCCGGGCGGTCGCCGGCGGCGAGCGCGCGTACCGATTCGACGCTGACGTAGGCGGACAGGGCGAAGAACGACACGGCGATGACCCGGAGTGCGGTGCGCTCGCGGCGCTCGTGGTCGGGGCCGGTGAACTGCCAGGCGACGGCGGCGGCGGAGGAGACCTCGACGACCGAGTCGAGGCCGAAGCCGATCAATGCCGTGGAGGAGGCGATGGTGCCGGCGGTGATGGCGACGATCGCCTCGATGACGTTGTAGGTGATGGTGGCGGCGACGAACCAGCGGATCCGGCGGGTCAGCACCGCCCGTCGCGCGGTGGACGGGCCGGCCGGGACGCTCGGGGCGAGCGGCAGTGGGGCGGCCATCAGCAGCAGTCGTCGGTAGCGGCGGCCGGGCAGGCGGCGGGGTCGACGGCCAGGACGAGCCCGAGCAGGTCGCCCAGCGCGTGCGCGAGGCGGGGGTCGGCCAGCTCGTAGCGGGAGCGGCGGCCCTCCGGGGCGGCGACGACCAGGCCGCAGCCGCGCAGGCAGGCGAGGTGGTTGGAGAGGTTTTGCCGGCTGGTGCCGAGCAGGTCGGCCAGCTCGGCCGGGTAACCAGGGCCCTCGCAAAGGGCGAGCAACAGGCGGGCCCGGACCGGGTCGGACAGGGCATGTCCGAAGCGGGCCAGGACATCTCCGTACGTCAGCGCTTCCACGTCCATACGGTACATCCGTCGCTGAATAAACGAAATGCTGAACTATTGGCGGTGTCGTGGGTTGGTCCCCGAGCGGCGCCATCGCCGGCAGGGCTGCCATCCGGCAGGTACCCTCGGCCGGTGTTCTCGGCTCAAGGCCCGTCTCTGCGTGAGCTGTGCGTCCAGGCGCTTTCCTCGGTCCAGCGCGGCTACGACCTCCTGGCCCCGAAGTTCGACCACACGCCCTTTCGCACCCCGCAGAGCATCCTCGACGCGACCGCCCAGGCGCTGTCCGAGTTCGGACCGGTCAGCCAGGGACTGGACGTGTGCTGCGGCACCGGCGCGGGCATGCAGGTGCTCAGGCCCCTGTGCCAGGGACGGATCACGGGAGTCGACTTCAGCGCCGGCATGCTCGCCCAGGCGCGTAACGCGCACCCGGACGCCACCTGGGTGCGGGCGGACGCCCGAGCCCTTCCGTTCGCTGACGGCTTCGACCTCGCGGTCACCTTCGGAGCGCTCGGACACTTCCTGCCCGCCGAACGGCCCGCGGTCTTCGAGGGGGTGTACCGCGCGCTGCGCCCCGGCGGCCTCTTCGCCTTCCCGATCGGCGCGCCGCCGCCTCCCACCTCGGTCGCGCTCTGGGTCACGCTCGGATTCGACCTGGCGATGCGGGTCCGCAATGCCCTGTGGCGTCCGCCGTTCGTCATGTACTACCGCACCAGCCCGCTGCCCGCGGTGCTCGACGACCTGACGGCGGCCGGCTTCACCGCGACGACCGTCGACCTGACCGCTCTGGGCCGGCGCCGGGACGGCAGCCCGCGGTGCCGGCTGATCCTCGCGCGCAAGCCGGCGGACCCTCACTGAGGCCGCCGCCCGCCTCGCCCGAGCGGCGTGTGCGACACGTGCCGCCGACGCCGGAGGAGCGCCGGCTGTGGGCGCAGTTCGGTGACCGATCGTGACGGGGCGAGGAGTACCGGCTGTCCATGATGGACGCGGAAGTGGCGTTCGTCGGTCGCCTGCTCGACCGACCCTCGTGAGACATGCCTAAGCGGCGACGGACCTCGCGATCTCCACGGGCGTCGCATCGGCGAGCAGGCGCAGGACCGCGTCGGTGACCGGCAGGCGTTCCTCTCCCGGGCAGTCGCCGACGGTGATGGCGCCCTGAATCATGAACAGGCTTGAGTAGAGGGCGCCCTCACAGGTGTATCGGCGTCCTCTGCGATCGAGGACCTCCTGCCGAAACTCCGGGCTGCCCACGAGGCGATGCAGCTCGTCGTTCTGCGCGGGGGACAACCTGCCCTGGCTGTTCTTCTGGTCGCCGGCGCAGTTGTCGCACGACCATCCGCCGTCGGGCTCGACTGTGAGGCGGCGAAGCTCCCGCGTGTTGTCCCCGATGTGCTGCATGAGGCTGATGCGGGCGGGCGGCTGTGTCGCGGTGACGTCGATCGACGGGGCAGCGTCATCCGTCCGCGCTGCCGTATGCACGGCGTCGGTGCCGGCGCACGCGGACAGCGAGGCCGCCAGGGCGGCGGCCACGGCGAGGATCTGGAGTCGGGGTCGTGGGCGCCGGATCACCCGAGGAAAATACCCGTCTGCGCCAGCGGTGGCGCGACGGGCCTCGCCGACCCGGTCACCCGGTGAGTAGCACACCGCGGGTGGTGGGTCTGCCACCTTCATCCGTTCCGGGCACGCGCCGGATGCTCGCCACCTACCGTCGTCGGCATGAGCATCGCGCTGGGCGCCGGGTGCGGCGAGGCCGGGTCATGAAGGCGGTCGTCTACCACGGGCCGCACAACGTCAGCGTCGACACCGTCGAGGATCCCCGCATCGAGGACCCGACCGACGTGGTCGTGAAGATCACCTCCACCGCCATCTGCGGTTCGGACCTGCACATGTACGAGGGGCGTACCAAGGCGGAGCCCGGGCTGGTCTTCGGCCACGAGAACATGGGCACGGTCGTGGAGGTCGGGTCCGGCGTCGCGTCGGTGAAGAAGGGCGACCGCGTGTCGATGCCCTTCAACGTCGCCTGCGGGTTCTGCAAGAACTGCCTCGCCGGCCACACGGGCTTCTGCCTCACGGTCAATCCCGGCTACGGCGGCGGGGCGTACGGCTACGTCTCGATGGGGCCGTACCGCGGCGGGCAGGCCGAGTACCTGCGCGTGCCGTTCGCCGACTTCAACTGCCTCCAGCTCCCGAAGGACGGTGAGCACGAGGACGACTTCGCGATGCTCGCCGACATCTTCCCGACCGGCTACCACGGCGTGGCGATGACGAACCTGCGTCCCGGCGAGACGATCGCGGTCATGGGCGCCGGACCCGTGGGGCTGATGGCCGCGTACTCCGCGACGATCATGGGAGCGGCCAAGGTGTTCGTGGTCGACCGGGTGCCGTCGCGTCTCAAGTTGGCCGAGTCGATCGGCGCGATCCCGATCGACTACTCCAAGGCCGACCCGATCGAGCAGATCCGCGACCAGACCGGCGGCGACGGCACCGACAAGGGTGTCGACGCGGTCGGCTACCAGGCCAGCGCGCCGAGCGGCGAGGAGCAGCCGGCGCGCGTGCTCAACAGTCTGATCGAGATCGTTCGGGCCACCGGCGTGATCGGCGTGATCGGGCTGTACGTCTCGCAGGACCCGGGCGCGCCCGACCCGCACTCGGCCAGCGGTGAACTGCTGTTTCGGGTGGGCAAGCTCTTCGAGAAGGGCCAGCGGATCGGGACCGGGCAGGCCAACGTCAAGGCCTACAACCGGTACCTGCGTGACCTGATCATCGCCGGCCACGCGCGGCCCAGCTTCGTGGTCAGCAAGCAGATCCCTCTCGACGACGCGCCCGACGCGTACGAGCGGTTCGACCGGCGCGAGGAGGGCTACTCGAAGGTCGTCCTCAAGCCCGCCGCGTGAGCCGGCAAGCCACACACACTCACCGCAAGGAGTACGCATGGCGACCGTCAACCTCGCCGACGCCCGCCGGATCATCGAGGCCGCCGAGGCGCGGGCCGCCGAGATCGGTCAGCCGATGAACATCGCCGTGGTCGACGCGGGCGGCAACCTCGTCGCCCACGTACGCATGGACGGTGCGTGGACGGGCAGCGTCGACATCAGCGTCAACAAGGCGTGGACATCGCGGGCGTTCGACATCCCGACCAAGGACCTTGGCGCGAACTCCCAGCCGGGACAGCAGTTCTACGGTATCCACGCCAGCAACCACGGCCGCGTGATGATCTTCGCGGGAGGCATCCCGCTGCGTCGGGGCGACGAGGTGGTCGGTGCGGTCGGCGTCAGCGGCGGTACGGGCGAGCAGGACCAGACCGTCGCCGAGGCGGGCGCGGGCGCCCTCTGAGGCCCCGCAGGCGTAGCCCTGCTTGGTATCGTCTTGCGCCGATCAGGCGACCGGACCAACCGCCACTGGGCCGCTGGCGCGACACATCATCGCTTGACGGGAGTTCGGGGGACGACGGTAGCCGAGGTGCTGGCCGAGCTGGCCGCACTAGATGACCCGAAGGCACGCGAGGTCAACGAGAAACACGGCGACGATCACGGGTGTCAACCTCGGCAAACTGCGCGCGGTCGCGAAGCGGCTGAAGACGCAGCAGGATCTCGCGCGCCAGCTCTGGAAGACGGATGACACCGCGGCGAGGCTGCTGGCGATCCTGATCAGCCGCCCGAAGGCGTTCGAGCGTGACGAGTTGGACGCCATGCTGCGCGAGGCGCGTACCCCCAAGGTGCACGACTGGCTGGTGAACTACGTGGTGAAGAAGAACCCGCACTCCGAGGAGCTGCGCCTGGCCTGGTCCGCCGATCCGGATCCGGTGGTCGCGAGTGCCGGCTGGGCGCTGACCACCGAACGCGTGGCCAAGAAGCCCGACGGCCTTGACCTCGCCGGCCTGCTCGACGCCATCGAGGCGGAGATGAGAGACGCCCCGGATCGCCTGCAGTGGGCGATGAACCACTGCCTGGCCCAGATCGGGATCGACCACGCCGAGCACCGCGCCCGTGCGATCGGCATCGGCGAGCGCCTGGAGGTGCTCAAGGACTACCCGACCCCGCCAAACTGCACGTCTCCCTTCGCGCCCATCTGGATCAGCGAGATGGTGCGCCGACGGCACGACAAGTAGGAGCTTCCTCGTCCACGGTCATCGCTGGTCGCTGTTGTCGGTGCGGAGAAAGACGATGTCGGCGTCGCGGAGCTGGTCGGGTTCGGTGTCGATGGTGATGCTGGTGATTCTCTCGTCGCTGATGGTGAATCTGAAGACGGCTTTCGGAACGCCTCGGTGCGTCCAGACCGCCGCTGGGATGCCGTCGACGAGAGCGAGCCGGGCGGCCTGAGCCCGTCCGGTGAAGAGTCCCGCCACCGCGTGGGCGCCTCGGGCATCGCCGGTCACGGCGTCCGGGTCGAGCAGCGTGAGCAGGGCGTCGAAGTCACCGTTCCGCGATGCGGCGAGGAAGGCGGTGATGATTTCCCGCTTGCCGGACTGTGCGGCGTCGGATGTTGCGTCCGCTCCCCGTACTCGGCGCCGGGCCCGGCTCGCCATCTGCCGGGCCGCCGCGGGGGAGCGGTCGATGATGGTGCCGATCTCGGCGAACGGTACGTCGAAGATGTCGTGCAGGACGAACGCGAGCCGTTCGGCGGGAGTCAGCGTGTCCAGCACCACCATCAGTGCGACACCGACCGAGTCGGCCAGCAGCGCTTCGTCCTCGGGGTCGACCTGGCCGGTCGGGCGGGCACTCGCGGGTGGCGTGGCTGGCTCGGGCGGCGTCGCCCCGGCCGGCTCCTCACGGCGGGCCCGGCGCGACTCAAGCATGTTCAGGCAGACCCGACTCACGATCGTGACCAGCCAGCCGGCCGCATTCTCCACCTGGCCGGTGTCGGCGCGGCTGACCCGCAGCCATGCCTCCTGCACCGCGTCCTCGGCGTCGCTGGATGAGCCGAGCATCCGGTAGGCCACCGCGTGCAAGCGGTGCTGGTGCTCGGCGAACCGTTCGCTCAGCCAGTCCTGTTCGACCATCTGTCACGTTCCTCCGTCCCGGCCTGTCATAACAGTTGACCGGTGGAGGCGAGCCGATGTGACATCGCGGGGGGCTCACGCGTGTCCCAGGGCTCGCACGCGAGACAGATTTCGAAAGGACGGATGCATGACCGCCCGAGTGTGGCCAAGGCGCTTGACGACCGGCCTGTACTGGCTTCTGGCGTTCGAATTCGCGGTCGGAGCCATTACCAAGTTTGCGCCGGGTGAGACGTTCTTCGGCCCGCCGTACTCGGTGAAGTTTGTGGATTGGGGTTACCCGTCCTGGATGCGCTTCGTGGTCGGCGCGCTGGAGGGCCTCAGCGCCATCCTGTTGGTGATACCCAGCAGGCGGACCCGTTTCCTGGCCGCGACCACGCTGGTGTTCGTACTCACCGGCGCGGTCACCACACACATCGTCAACCACGATGGGCTCTCCGATAGCCTTGCCGCGCCGGTCCACCTCGTCGTCATGGGCATCCTCGCGCTCGCCAACTGGCCGGCCGACTGGCGGAACCTCCTGCGGGCTCCTACCTCGGCCCGAGCACCGCAACCGACCCCGAGCAACTGATCGACGGGTCTATAGAGCTTTCGGGATCGACGTGGTTTCGCGCCACGCTGACCGCCGCTGATCTTCGACCGCCCCTTTCTCGTAATCGACGGTCCGAGGTCAACTCAAGGCGCAGATCGTGGTAGGTAGCTGCCCCCACACAGAGGCAGCTGCATACCACGATCTGCTCGGAGCCAGCCGATGTCGACGCCGATCAAGGGCCGGGTCGAGATCTTGGGGGCGCGGAGGGCGAGGCTGCGGGAGCAGCGGCCAGGAGCGCGACGGGCATCGCGGCAGCTCTCCTGTGTCACGTCAGAATCGAACCGCGAACCTCGACCGGAAAGATCTCTAGCCGCCGCCCGGCAGCCAGTCGCACGATCGCTCGCCCCTACTCCTGGGCCTCGGCAACCTGCTGGGATGTCACCTTCCGCAGCGTCGCGCCCGCGAGCACGGCCGCGGCTGCCAGCACGAGGGCGCCGACGATCGCGGAGACGGTGAAGCCGTCTGTGAACGCGTCGAAGGCGTGCTGGAGCAGTGGCCTGGCGAGTTCGTCCGGCAGTTCCTGGGCGGCGGCGACCGCGCCCCCGACAGTGTCGGCTGCGGCCTCGCCCACGAAGTCCGTACCGGGGACGGGGTTCTCGCGCATGGTGTCGCGGTAGACCGTCCCGGCGAGGGTGCCCAGGACGGCGATGCCGAGGGCGCCGCCGAACTCGGCGCTGGTCTCGGCGAGCGCGGATGCGGCGCCTGCCTTCTCCGGCGGGGCTGTGGTCAGTACCAGCGAGGTCACCATGGTGGCGGTCATGCCGACGCCGACCGTCAGCGCGCTGTAGGCGGCGATCAGCATGCCCACGTGCGAGTCCGGGGTCACCAGGCTGATCGCGGCGAACCCGCCGGCGGCGATCAGGAGGCCGATGGTGACGAGCACCGCGGGGCGGACCGTTCGCGCGAGGATCGAGGCGATCGCGACACCGATGAAGCTGCCGGCGACGGTGGGCAGCATCCACAGCGCTGCCGTGAACGGCGCGTGCCCGAGGACGGTCTGCATGAAGGTGACCGCGAGCAGGCCCATCCCGGCGGTGGCGAAGGTGACGATCGAGTTCGACAGGATCGAGCCGCTGAACGCGGGACGGGCGAACAGGTGCACGTCGATCATGGGGCTGGCGGCCCGCAGTTGGCGTACGACGAAGAGTCCGGCGAAGACGACGCCGACCGCGATCGAGGTGACGGAGGTCCAGCCCGCGCCGTCCTCGGCGATCTTCTTGATGCCGTAGACGACCGGCAGGATCGCCGCCAGCGACAGCACCGCGCCCGGCAGGTCGAAGCGGCCCGGGTTCGGGTCGCGGGACTCCCGGATGATCAGCGGGGCGACGATCAGCAGCAGCACCATGACGGGCACGTTGATGAGGAACACCGAGCCCCACCAGAAATGCTCGAGCAGAAGTCCGCCGATGATCGGGCCGATGGCGATACCTCCGGTGAACGCGCCGGTCCAGATGCCGACCGCGGTGCGGCGCTGGTTCTCGTCGAGGAACATGCCGCGGATGAGCGACAGCGTGGACGGTGCGAGCGTCGCGCCGCCGAGGCCGAGGAGGGCGCGGGCGGCGATGAGCATCTCCGCGCTCTGGGCGAAGGCCGCCAGCAGCGAGGCGACGCCGAAGGCCACCGCGCCGATCAGCAGCAGCCTTCGCCGTCCGATCCGGTCGCCGACGCTGCCCATGGTGATGAGCAGCCCGGCCATCATGAAGCCGTAGATATCCATGATCCACAGGTGCTGGCTCGCGCTGGGGGCGAGGTCGGCGCTGATCCACGGCGAGGCCATGAACAGCACGGACAGATCCATCGAGGCCAGCAGTGCGGGAAGCACCAGCACCGCCATGCCGAGCCAGTCGCGTGCGGTCGCGCGAGGGGAAGCAGGTGTCGTCTTCATGATCCGATCATACGAGCGTCTAATACGAGCGTACAAGACGGGTGTATGAGATCGAGGTAGGATGACGTGCATGGGCCAGCGTCAGGATCTCCTCGCCGGAGCGAAGAAGTGTGTCGCCGAGAAGGGCTACTCGCGCACGACCGCCCGTGACATCGTCGCGGTCTCCGGGGCAAACCTCGCCGCCATCGGCTATCACTTCGGCTCCAAGGAAGCTCTCCTGAACGCGGCGATCCTCGATTCGTTCGGCGAATGGGGAGACGCCATCGAGCGGGCCATGGCCGAACCCCACGCCGGAGAGCCGGTCGACCGCCTGGAGCGGTTCCTCGCCGGCTTCCTCGCGGGCTCCGTCGAGCGACGGGCCACGCTCGTGGCGAGCGTTCAGGCGTTCGCCGAGGCAGAGTTTGTCCCTGAGGTGCGGCAGCAGCTCGCCGAGAGCTACGAGCAGGGACGACGCGACTTCGCGGCGATGCTCCTCGGCGTCGAGCCGGACGAAGTCGACGACGCCGGACGCAAACTCGGTTCTCTCGTCCTCGCGATCATCAACGGCATGGTGCTCCAGTGGCTCCTCGCGCCGGAGGCGACGCCGACCGCCGCGGAGTTCGCCGCCGCCATCAGGTCTCTCGCCTCGTCCGCCGCACGAAGCCCGGCGACTATGTGATCGTTGCTCCGAGACCCACCGGAGGCTACCGCCGGCGCGGTGGTCGCCTACGATTGGTTGGACTTGGGGAGGTTTGATGCGCCTGTTGCTGGCCTGCCTCGTCGCCATCGTTTCTGTCGGCCTCGTCGCGTTCGGTGGCGTGAGCGCACTCGTTGGTTTGCTGGACCAGCGCGCGGCGGACCGCGTGTACGTGGTCCAGTTCAAACGCCCCGGCGACGACTGCGGCGGCGCGCGGCAGATGCACCTCGACGTCACCACCGGAAAGCCGCTGAGCTGCCGACCAGGGTATGCGGGAGCCATCGGGGGATACGCCAGAAACGACCTGCCCGGCTTCGCCGACGCGGACAACGAGGACGTGCTGGCCCTGGCTGAAACGCTCGGCGCCGACGGGCTGTCGACCGCCGAGCAACGCGAGATCCAGGACCGCGTCGACCAGATCGTGACCACCGTGCCGGACGCCGAGCGGCCGGACCGCGAGCCGGGCTTGTGGGGCGCGCGCCAGGCCTGGCTAGGGGGCGGGCTGGTTGCGGCCGGCGTCGTCGGGTTGGTTGCTCTTCTGCTACTCGCCATCCGCACCGTCAAACGGGAATCCTGAGGTGGCGCCCTGACGGCTGCCGTCGACACGCGCCGCATCCTAATCCGGAGATGTCCACGTCCCGAATCCGGTGATCGCCCCCTCGGCGACCGCCCGGGCACTGCGCTTCGCGTATTTCCTGGTCACGGGTGCGGTGACGGCATTGAGGACGTAGCCGGATGGGCCGGGGTAGGCATTCCGCGCGACCGGCCCTACCCTCGATGCAGTCGGATCGATCGAGTTGGGAAGCGGATGCCAGAGCTGAGCGTGGTTGAGGTACGGGCGGGATCCTGGCGCGAGCCGGCGAAGGTGCTGTTGAAGGATCCGGTGGGTGACCGCTATCTGACGCTCACCGCCGCCGCGTCCGCGACGGGGCACCAGGCGGGCGCCGGGATCAGCGGCGGCCTGGTGCGCGACCTCCTGGACGCGGTGGGCGCGCCGGCCCGTCACGTCGAGATCGGCGAGGCTTCGGCCGGCTCCGACCGGGTCGTGCTGGTCGTGGGCGAAGGTGTGCGAGTGCCCGCGGCTTTGCTGGACGCCGTGTCTTTCGCCCGTGAGGCCGGGCTGCCGATCCGCTGCGCCGAGGGTGTGCTCGCCGCGGAAGGAGCGGCGACGAGCCCTGGCAGCCGGTGGAGTCTGGCTGACCCGGCGCCGACCTCCGCGTACCGGATGATCGACCTGGACGAGACGACGCAGATGGAGGTGATCCAGCCGGCGAGTGTGACGGGCGGCTCCGAAGCGCCCGTCATGGATGCGCCGGTCGGTGCGGCCGTCCTGCAGATCCGTCAGGGTCCCGGGGCTGGCGCGGCGTTCGTGCTCGATGGCGACGTGGTCAGCTGCGGGCGCGACGGTGGCAGCGACGTCGTTCTCGACGGTGCCACGGTGTCTCGCAAGCACGCCGAGTTCCACCGCCAGGGGGTCGGATACACCGTCTCCGACCTGGACAGTCTCAACGGGACATACGTCAACGGGGAGCGGGTCAAGACCGCCGCGTTGGTGCCGGGCGACGAGATCCGCATCGGGCGATACCGGCTGACGTTCGTGGCCGGGTGACCACCGGCGTCCGCGCCCACTGGTAGGCAACACCAGCCCTCGACAGACAACAAGCCGCGTCGACGAAACCTAACCCTGCGAACGGCGATGGCCGGCCGGCGGAAACGCCGGCCGGCCACTGTGGTCGACCAGGTCTAACCCTGACCGCCCAGGTAAATCGCGTTGAACAGGAAGCGGTACGTGCCGTGCGACTGGGCCCGGTGCTGCGGCTTGAAGCCGATCAGCACCTCGGGCACCAGGTTGGGCAGGTCGGACCGGATCAGCTCGGCGATGGCCTGCCCGTACGCGTAGTACACCGCGCCTGGGCTGCCGGTCGCGATGCGCAGCTGCCGCGTCGCCGGACTCCCGTCTCCGCAGCCCGCCACGACCAGGCTCGCCAGTAGCAGCCCGCCGGCCTCGCGCCGGGAGAACCTCACCGTGCCGCCCATGCAGCACTCCCTCTGACCAGCTCAGGCTACGCGTCGGTCCGCGTGGACCGGGCAGGTCGTCCAGACGTGACTTGAGCAAGATTTGAGGTAGCGGGTTTCTCGCGTCAGCCGTGACGACCGGGGCCGGCCCGCGGACGCAGCGCGTCCACAGTGGACGCATCGGCGAGCACTTGACGCGGCCCGGCACGAGACGGAAAACCGCCGCCCGCGTCAAGGGCGCGTCAAGAAAGCACGTCGCGCCGTATGCATCCCGTCAAGAGCCCTTACGACGCGTCCGACCAGGCGCTTGTATTGCCCAGCACGGTCGATCGCCGGCCGCTTCGAGGCTTTCTGAAGGAGGCATCCCAGTGGCTGACGTAGCCCTGGTGCTGTTGACGGTGGGGCTGTTCGCACTCCTCGCCCTGGTGGTGCGGGCGGTGGAGCGGCTGTGAGCGCCGTCAACCTCATCGGTCTGGTCATTTCCGCCGGCCTGGCGATCTTCCTGGTCGCGGCCCTGCTCTTCCCGGAACGGTTCTGATGGGCCTCGTCTTCGTCCTCTCCCTGATCGCCGCCCTCGCGGTGGCATACCGCTTCCTGGGCGACTACATGCACCGGGTCGTCGCCGGTACGAAGCACTCGGCCGTCGAGCGGGTCGTCTACCGTGTGGTCGGGGTCAACCCGCACGGCGAGCAGACCTGGGGCGTGTACGCCCGTAGCGTGCTGGCGTTCTCCGCGGTCTCGCTCCTGTTCCTGTACGCGTTCCTGCGCTCGCAGAGTCACCTGCCGCTGTCGCTGGGCTTCGACGGCGTGATGACCCACGGCGCGTGGAACACCGCGGTGTCGTTCGTGACCAACACCAACTGGCAGTGGTACTCCGGTGAGTCCACGATGGGCCACCTGGTGCAGATGGCCGGCCTGGCCGTGCAGAACTTCGTCTCCGCCTCGGTCGGCATCGCGGTCGCGGTCGTCCTGGTGCGCGGGCTCGCCCGGAAGCGGACCGACCGGTTGGGCAACTTCTGGGTGGACCTGACCCGGATCACGATCCGCATCCTGCTGCCGATCAGCGTGCTCGCCACGATCGCGCTGATCATCGGCGGGGCGGTGCAGAACCTCTCCGGCGGCACCGATGTGACCACGCTCGGCGGGGCGACGCAGCACATCACCGGTGGCCCGGTCGCCTCCCAGGAGGCGATCAAGGAGCTGGGCACGAACGGTGGCGGCTTCTACAACACCAACTCCGCGCACCCCTTCGAGAACCCGACCGCCTGGACCAACTGGATCCAGATCTTCCTGATCTTCGTGATCCCGTTCAGCATGCCCCGGGTCTTCGGCCGGATGGTCGGGCAGAACCGGCAGGGCTACGCGATCGTCGCGGTCATGGCGGGCCTGGCGCTGACCAGCGTCGTGCTGACCAACGCGTTCGAGCTGACCGGCGACGGCACCGTGCCGCAGGCGGTCTCCGCCGCGATGGAGGGCAAGGACGTGCGGTTCGGCGTCTCCAACTCCGCGACCTTCGCCGCGGCGACCACGCTCACCTCGACCGGGGCGGTCAACTCGTTCCACGACTCGTACACCGCGCTGGGCGGCATGATGCCGATGGTCAACATGATGCTCGGCGAGGTCGCGCCCGGCGGTGTGGGCGCCGGCCTGTACGGCATCCTCATCCTGGCGGTGATCACCGTGTTCGTGGCCGGGCTGATGGTCGGCCGCACGCCCGAGTACCTGGGCAAGAAGATCGGCGCCCGGGAGATCAAGTTCGCCTCGCTCTACTTCCTCGTCACCCCGGCGCTCATCCTGATCGGGACGGCGGCGGCGATGGCGACCAGCAACCATGGGACGGCGCTCAACGTGGGCCCGCACGGGTTCTCCGAGGTGCTCTACGCGTTCACCTCGGCGTCCAACAACAACGGCTCGGCGTTCGCCGGTATCACCGTCAACACCGCCTGGTGGAACACCGCACTCGGCCTGGCGATGCTGCTGGGCCGGTTCCTCCCGATCGTGCTCGTGCTCGGCCTGGCCGGCTCGCTGGCCGGCCAGCAACCGGTACCGGAGTCGACCGGGACGCTGCCGACCCACCGGCCGCTGTTCGTCGGCATGGTGGCCGGGGTGACGGTCGTCCTCGTCGCGCTCACGTTCCTGCCCGCCCTCGCCCTCGGCCCGCTGGCCGAGGGCCTGTAGCCGCCAGCGAAGGAAAAAAGATGACTGTCACGTCAGTGACGACCGAGACGCGGGCACCGGCGCCGGCCCCGCGGGCCAAGCCGGTCGGTGGTGGCCTGCTCGACCCCGGACAACTGTGGCGCTCCACCCCCGACGCGCTGCGCAAGCTCGACCCGCGCACGCTGTGGCGCAACCCGGTCATGCTCATCGTCGAGGTCGGCGCGGTGTTCACCACCGTGCTGGCGATCGCCGACCCGTCGGTGTTCGGCTGGCTGATCACGGTGTGGCTGTGGCTGACCGTGGTCTTCGCCAACCTGGCCGAGGCGGTCGCCGAAGGGCGGGGCAAAGCCCAGGCGGCCAGCCTGCGCCGGGCCAAGCAGGACGCCACGGCCCGCCGGCTGGTCGGCTGGAGCGAGGGCGCCGGCCCGGACGGCTACCGGGAGGAGCGGGTCACCGCCCCCCAGCTCCGGCAGGGCGATGTCGTCGTGGTGGAAGCCGGGCAGATCATCCCGGGCGACGGCGACGTGGTCGAGGGGATCGCGTCGGTGGACGAGTCGGCGATCACCGGCGAGTCGGCGCCGGTGATCCGCGAGTCCGGGGGCGACCGCAGCGCCGTGACCGGCGGCACCAAGGTGCTTTCGGACCGGATCGTCGTGCGGATCACGCAGAAGCCGGGGGAGAGCTTCCTCGACCGGATGATCGCGTTGGTCGAGGGCGCCAACCGGCAGAAGACGCCGAACGAGATCGCCCTCAACATCCTGCTCGCCGCGTTGACGATCGTCTTCCTGCTCTCCGTGGTGACACTGCAACCGATGGCGATCGTCGCCAAGGGGTTCCAGGCCGCGGCCCCGGACACGCAGGCGATCGACGCCGGCGGTGTCACCGGCATCGTGCTCGCCTCGCTGCTGGTGTGCCTGATCCCGACCACGATCGGGGCGCTGCTGTCGGCGATCGGCATCGCCGGCATGGACCGCCTCGTACAGCGCAACGTGCTCGCGATGTCGGGCCGCGCGGTCGAGGCCGCCGGCGACGTCAACACGCTGCTGCTGGACAAGACCGGCACGATCACGCTGGGCAACCGGCAGGCGGCGGAGTTCCTGCCCGTGGCAGGTGTCACCGCCGAGCGGGTCGCGGACGCGGCGCAGCTGTCCAGCCTGGCCGACGAGACCCCGGAGGGCCGGTCGATCGTGGTGCTGGCCAAGACCGGCTACGGGCTGCGCGCTCGGGACGAAGGGTTCATGCCGGGCGCGCACTTCGTGCCGTTCACCGCGCAGACCCGGATGTCCGGTGTGGACCTGACCGAGGACGGCCGGGTCCGCCGGATCCGCAAGGGCGCCGCGGCGGCGGTGATGAAGTGGGTACGGGACAACGGCGGCCACCCCACCGACGACGTCGGTCCGGCGGTCGACGGGATCGCCGCGACCGGCGGCACGCCGCTGGTGGTGGCCGAGTGCGTCACCGATCCCAGCGGGACGACCGCACGCGCCCTCGGCGTGATCCACCTCAAGGACGTGGTCAAGCTCGGCATGCGTGAGCGGTTCGACGAGATGCGCCGGATGGGCATCCGCACCGTGATGATCACCGGTGACAACCCGATTACCGCCAAGGCGATCGCGGACGAGGCCGGCGTGGACGACTTTCTCGCCGAGGCCAAGCCCGAGGACAAGATGGCTCTGATCAAGCGGGAGCAGGAGGGCGGCCGGCTGGTCGCGATGACCGGTGACGGCACGAACGACGCGCCCGCGCTGGCCCAGGCTGACGTCGGCGTGGCCATGAACACCGGTACGTCGGCCGCCAAGGAGGCCGGCAACATGGTCGACCTCGACTCCGACCCGACCAAGCTGATCGAGATCGTGGAGATCGGCAAGCAGTTGCTGATCACCCGCGGCGCGCTGACGACGTTTTCCATCGCCAACGACATCGCCAAGTACTTCGCCGTCATCCCGGCGATGTTCGCGGCCGTGTACCCCTCGCTCGACGCGCTGAACGTGATGCGGCTGGCGTCGCCGACCTCGGCGATCCTGTCCGCGGTCGTCTTCAACGCCCTCGTGATCATCGCGTTGATCCCGCTCGCCCTGCGCGGCGTGCGGTACCGGCCATCCAGCGCCTCGAAGCTGCTGACCCGCAACCTGTGGATCTACGGCCTCGGCGGCGTGCTCGTGCCGTTCGCCGGCATCAAGCTCATCGACCTTCTCGTCCAGTTCATCCCAGGGATCTCGTGATGCGCCTACCCGCCTGGCTCTCCCAGCACC
The DNA here is from genome assembly GCF_042433955.1 of Phytohabitans kaempferiae. Classification (NCBI taxonomy): domain Bacteria; kingdom Bacillati; phylum Actinomycetota; class Actinomycetes; order Micromonosporales; family Micromonosporaceae; genus Phytohabitans; species Phytohabitans kaempferiae. Next base: position 46,960 of record NZ_JBHLUH010000039.1, read on the forward strand.
TGGCCGCGCTGCGCGCGCTGCTGGTCTTCACCGTCCTGCTGGGACTCGCCTATCCGTTCGCCATGGTCGCCGTGGCCCAGGTGCCCGGGCTGCGCGACAACGCCAAGGGCTCGCTGGTCGAAGACGCCGCCGGCCGGACCGTCGGCAGCGAGATCATCGGGCAGGCGTTCACCGACGCCGCCGGCGACCCCATCCCGGCGTACTTCCAGTCCCGTCCCTCGGCTGCCGGCGACGGCTACGACCCCACCTCTACCGCGGCCAGCAATCTCGGCCCGGAGGATGTGGTCGACACGGCCGACCGCACCAGCTTGCTGACCGACGTCTGCGCGCGGAGCCTGGCCGTCGGCGAGCTGGAGGGGGTCGACGGCGGCCGGCCGTACTGCACGCCCGACGGCGTCGGCGCGGTCCTGGCCGTCTTCCACCGCGACGGCCTCACCGGCCCGATCACCCGCGTGGTCAGCGTCAACCAGACCGGCACCCCGTTCGTCGCCTCCTATCAGGGGGTACCGGTGCGAAGCGCCCAGGTCGGCGTGGACTACCGGGCCGAAGGCGGCGTCATCGTGCCGATCCGGGGGGACGCCCCGGAGAAACCCGCCGTGCCGGCCGACGCGGTCACCGCCAGCGGCAGCGGCCTCGACCCGCACATCAGTCCGGAGTACGCCGAGCTCCAGGCACCTCGCGTGGCCCGGGAACGCGGCACCGACATCGGCGCCGTGCGGAAGCTGATCGGCGAGCACACGGCCGGGCGCACACTGGGCTTCATGGGCCAACCCGGCGTCAACGTCCTGGCGCTCAACCTCGCCCTCGACCGTGAGTTTCCCCGGCAGTAGCGGAAGATCGGACCATGGCACGTGGCCAGTTGCGGATCTACCTCGGCGCCGCCCCAGGGGTGGGCAAGACCTTCACGATGCTGGAGGAGGCCCACCGCCGCAGGGAACGCGGCACCGACGTGGTGGTCGGGTTCGTGGAGACCCACGGCCGCAGGCACACCGCGCAGATGATCGGCGACCTCGAGGTGGTGCCGCGCAGGCAGGTCGCCTACCGCGGCGCCACCTTCGAGGAGATGGACGTGGACGCGATCCTGGCCCGCCGTCCCGAGGTGGCGATCGTCGACGAGCTGGCGCACACCAACGTCCCCGGCTCGCGCAACGCCAAGCGGTGGCAGGACATCCAGGAGCTGCTCGACGCGGGCGTCACCGTGCTGTCCACGGTCAACATCCAGCATCTGGAGTCGCTCAACGACGTGGTGCGGCAGATCACCGGCGTGGTGCAGCACGAGACCGTGCCCGACGAGGTCGCCCGCCGCGCCGAACAGGTCGAGCTGGTCGACATGACGCCGGAGGCGCTGCGCCGGCGGATGGCGCACGGCAACATCTACGAGCCCGACAAGGTCGACGCGGCGTTGGGCAACTACTTCCGGGTCGGCAACCTCACCGCGCTGCGCGAGCTGGCCCTGCTGTGGCTGGCCGACAAGGTCGACGAGCAGCTGGACCGGTACCGGGCCGAGCACCGGATCGGTGGCACCTGGGAGACCCGCGAGCGCGTGGTCGTGGCGCTCACCGGCGGCCCCGAGGGGGACACGCTCATCCGCCGTGCCGCCCGGGTCGCCTCCCGCGGCAAGGGTTCCGAGCTGCTCGCGGTACACGTGTCCCGCTCCGACGGGCTGGCCGGCGCCGACCCCGCTCTGCTGGCGCGTCAACGGCTGCTGGTGGAGAGCCTCGGCGGCACCTACCACCAGGTCATCGGCAGTGACGTGCCGAAGGCCCTCCTGGACTTCGCCCGCGGGGTCAACGCGACCCAGCTGGTGCTCGGCGCCAGCCGCCGGGGCCGGCTGGCGCAGATCTTCTCGGCCGGCATCGGCGTGACCACCACCGCCCGGTCCGGCACGATCGACGTGCACCTGGTCACCCACGAAGAGATCGGCCAGGGCCGCCGCCGGCCCCTGCTCACCGGCCAGGCTGTGCTGCCCCGGTCACGCCGGATCGCCGGCTTCGCCCTCGCGGTGATCGGCCTGCCACTGCTCACGGTCGTGCTGGGCACGGTGCGCGGCGACCTCGCCCTGGCCAGCGACATCCTCTTCTACCTCGTCTGGGTCATCCTCGTGGCCCTGGTCGGCGGCCTCTGGCCGGCCGTGCTCACCGCCGTCGCCGGGTCGCTGCTGCTCGACTACTACTTCACGCCACCGACCCAGCGGTTCACCATCGCCGAGGGCGAACACCTGCTCTCCCTGCTCATCTTCCTGATCATCGCCGTGGCGGTCAGCGCGGTGGTGGACGTCGCCGCCCGCCGTACCCGGGAAGCCGCCCAGGCCAGCGCCGACGCCTCCACCCTCGCCACCGTCGCCGGCAGCGTGCTGCGCGGCGACCGGCCCCTGCCCGCCCTCCTCGAACGGCTCCGCGAGACCTTCGGCCTGGAGTCGGTGACCCTGCTCGAACGCCGCCCCGACGCACCGCCCAGCCCCGACCGGCCGCACGACCCGTCCTGGCGCATCGCGGCCACCGTCGGCGGCAGACCCTGCGCCGCGCCCGGTGAGGGGGCCACCGACGTCCCGATCGACGACGAACTGGCCCTCGTGCTGAGGGGGCATCCGCTGCCGGCGGCCGACCGGCGGATCGTCGAGGCGTTCGCCGCCCAGGCCGCCCTCGCCCTGCGGCAGGGACGCCTCGCCCAGGAGGCCGCCGCCGCCCGCCCTCTCGCCGAGGCGGACAGGATGCGCACCGCGCTGCTCGCCGCGGTCAGCCACGACCTGCGTACCCCGCTCGCCTCCGCCAAGGCCGCGGTGACGAGCCTGCGCGGTCACGACGTGGCCTTCTCCGACGACGACCGCGACGAGCTGCTCGCCACCGCCGACGAGTCCCTGGACAAGCTCGCGCGGCTCGTGGCGAACCTGCTCGACATGAGCAGGCTCCAGGCGGGCGTCATCGGCGTGGCCCTGGCCGAGATCGGGCTCGAGGACGCGGTGCCGCGGGCGTTGGACGAGCTCGGCCCGCACGCCCGCGCCGTACGGGTGCACATCCCGCCCGAGCTGCCGGCGGTGCAAGCCGACCCCGCGCTGCTCGAACGCGTGCTGGTCAACCTCATCGGCAACGCCCTGCGCTTCAGCCCGCCCGACCGACCCCCGGAGGTGGCCGCCCGCGAACAGGACGGCGCGGTGCGGCTACGCGTGACGGACCACGGCCCGGGCATCCCCGAAGACGCACGCGAGCACATGTTCCAGCCGTTCCAACGGCTCGGTGACCGGGACAACCACAACGGCGTCGGCCTGGGCCTGGCCCTGTCGCGAGGGCTGGCCGAGGCGATGAGCGGCACGCTGACGCCGGACACCACGCCCGGCGGCGGCCTCACCATGGTCCTCACGCTGCCGTCGGCCGAGGTCCGCGAGGTCACCGCACCCGACGAGACCACCGCGACCGAGGCCGCCGATCGCGCCATCGTGCAGCGGCTGCGCCGGCGTACCACCGAGCGGTAGCGCACGACCGTGCCCGCCGCGCCGGCGTCGATTGTCCATTGTGGTCAGGAGGCGCCGGTCAGCGTCCAGCCGGCGGCCTGCTCGCGCTGTCGCCAGTACGCGGCGAACCCGCCGCCCGCGGCCAGCAGCTCGTCCAGCGTGCCCGCCTCGGTGACCTTCCCGCCGTCGAGGAAGAGGATCTGGTCGGCGCGGGCGATGGTGGAGAGCCGGTGCGCGACGATCAGTGTCGCCCGCTCGTGGCCGCCCGCCTCCAGAGCCCGCACGACGGCACGCTCGTTGGCGTTGTCCAGCGCGGCGGTGGCCTCGTCCAGCAGCAGGATCGGGGCCTGCTTGAGCAGCGCGCGGGCGATGCTGACCCGCTGCCGTTCCCCGCCGGACAGGGTCGCGCCGCGCTCGCCGACCCGGGTGTCCCAGCCGTCGGGCAGCCGGCCGACGACCTCGTCGAGCTGCGCCGCCGCCGCGGCCGCTTCGACCTGCTCGTCTGCGGCGTGCGGGGCACCGAGGCGGACGTTGTCGCGCAGGCTCGCCTCGAAGAGGTACACGTTCTGGAAGACGATGCCCAGCTGCCGCATCAGGTCGGCCGGGTCGTAGTCGCGCACGTCGTGGCCGAGGACCCGGACACTGCCGGAGTCGGTCTCGTGAAAGCGGGCGATGAGCGCCAGCAGCGTGCTCTTGCCCGCCCCGGACGGGCCCACGATCGCCGTGGTGGTGCCGCGGCGCACCGTGAACGACACCCCGTCGACGGTGGTGCGGCCGGACTCGTAGCCGAACCGCACGTCGCGCAGCTCGATGGCGGGCTCGGCGAGGTCCGGGGCGGCGCCGTTGCCGGCGAGCACCGGCGCGGCCAGCAGCTCGCGGACGCGACCGACGGTGCCGCGCAGGTTTTGCAGTGCCGGGGACAGCTCGGCGAGCGTGGTGAACGGCTCGACGAACCGCACCGCCACGACGACCAGCGCCACCGCCTGGGCGCCGGTCACGTCCGCCAGCACCGCGGCCACGGCGAGCGCCAGCAGCGCGACCTGTGCGGTGAGGCCGAACAGGATCTGCCCCGGCACGCCCCAGCCGACCAGGCGCAGCACCGCCGCCCGCTGCCCGGCCAGGGCCCGGCCCACGGCGGTACCGTCGGTGCCGGCCCGCCCGGCCGCGCGCAGCGCCGCCTGTGCCTGGGCCAGCTCGATGACGCGTTCGGCGGCCTCCTGGGACGCCGCGGCATACGAGGCGTCCGAAGCGCGGACGCAGCGCATGCCGGCCCACAGCGTGCCCAGCAGCAGCGGTACCGCGGCGAGTGCGACCAGGCCCAGTCGCGGGGCGATCAGCAGCAGCCCCAGCCCGATCAGTGCCGGCGTGAGCAGCGCGTTGATCGCCGGGGTGACCAGCCACGCGATCGAGGAGCACAGCTCCCGCCCGGCGGAGGTCAGTGCCCGGCGCGCCTCGGCCCGCCGGTCGGTGGTCAGCCAGCCCAGCGGGATCCGCTGCAACCGGTCGAGCAGGCGTCCTTCCAGGACGTTGAGCAGCTCGAAACCGATCGAGAAGCCGGCACCGGCGACCCGGTGGTCGACCAGCCAGCCGACCGCGACGAGCACCGCGAAGACCGCGGTCCAGGTGAGCGTCCCACCATCGCCGAAGATCGCCGACAGCAGCGGAAACAGGCTGAGCAACGCCGCGGCGCGAATCACGGCGCTGGCCGTCAGCAGGCCGAGGTAGCGGGCGAGCGCGCGGCGGTCGATCAAGCTGATCATGCGGTCACCCTCTCGTGGCTGGCGGCCTGCCACAGCTCGCGGTAGAGACCTGGCGTGGCGAGCAGGTCGTGGTGTGTGCCCTGCTGCACGACGCGACCGCCGTCGAGGACGACGATGTTGTCGGCGCCGGTGACGGTGTGCAGGCGGTGGGCGATGACGAGGACGGTGCGGCCGGCGGCCAGGCGGCTGAGCGCCTGCTGCACGTGGTGTTCGGACTCGGGGTCGGCGTAGGCGGTCGCCTCGTCGAGCACGAGGATGCCCGGGTCGGCCAGCAGGGTACGCGCGATGGTCAGCCGCTGGGCCTCGCCCCCGGACAGGCGGGCGCCGTGCGTGTCGTACCCGGACGGCAGCCGCGTGATCCGGTCGTGGATGCCCGCGGCACGGGCGGCCCGCTCGACCTGCTCGCGCGTGGCGTCCGGGCGGGCCAGGGCGATGTTGTCGTGTACGGTGCCGCGCACGAGCATGACGTCCTGGAACACGAACCCGACCCGGCGGTAGAGGTCGGTGGGGGACACGTCGCGCAAATCGACGCCGTCGATCGTGATGCGGCCCCGCGACGGATCGTGAAACCGGGCCAGCAGCGCGGCGAGGGTCGACTTGCCCGCGCCGCTCGGACCGACCAGCGCGGTGACCGTGCCGGGCGCCAGCCGCAGGTCGACGTCCTCCAGGACGCTGTGCCGCCCGTCGTAGCTGAACCCGACGCCGTCGAAGCGGACCACGTGCCGGTCCCCGGCCAGCTCCGCGGGCCGCTCGGGCCGCGACAGTTCCGGTTCGTCGAGCAGCAGGCCGATCCGCTGGGCGGCGGCGCGCGCCTCGCGGACCGAGCCCATCCCGTACGCGGCGGCCAGCAGTTGGCTGCCGAATGTCGCCCCGAGCAGCAGGAACGGCACCAGGTCGACCGGCTCGAGCGCACCAGCGCCGACCAGCAGCCCGCCCGCGGTGAGGATCAGCAGCAGCGACGACAGCGGTCGGGTCATCAGGTCGAGGACGGTCTTGCGGCTGGACAGCGGCCGCTGCCAGGCGTCCAGGAAGCGGGCGCGTTCGGCCAGGTTGGCGCGGAACCCGCCAGCCGGGCCCGCGTCGTAGGCCCGGGCGACGGTGAGCCCGTCCAGGTACGCCACGGCCTCGGCGCCGACCCGGGTCTCCCAGGTCGTGAACCGGGCCAGCTCGGACGCCGACCCCTGCACCATGCGGGCGGTCAGCAGGAGGAACACGATCAGCGGAACGATCAGGATGGCGGTGAGCCAGCCGGAGACCGTGGCCAGGTAGACCAGTACCGCCAGCGGGGCCGCCAGCGCGGCGACCACGTCGAGGACGGCATGGGTGACCAGGTAGTGCAGGTCGGTGGCGTCATCCTGGACGGCCTTCTTGACCCGTCCCGAGCTGTGCTCGCCGAACCAGCCCAGGGGCAGGCGGGACAGCTTGTCGACGACCGCGGTGCGGATCTGGTGTCCGAACCGGGCGTCGACCACGTGCATGGCCACGACCAGCAGCCCGGCCAGCGTCGTGCCGGCGCCCATCAAGACCAGTGCGAGCACGCCCAGCCCGGCCAGGCCGTCGTCGTCGGCCAGCAGCCGGCGGCACAGCTCGACCAGCACCAGGTAGGGAGCCAGCCGCAGCAGTGTCACCACCGCCTGGAACACGCCGGCCAGGATCAGCCGTGACTTCAGCGGGGCGAGCAGTCGCGCTCCGGCACGCGAGCGCCACCGGCCAGCCGTGGCCGGAGGCGAGGTCGCCACCTCAGCCACCTCGGCCGCCTCGGCCGGTGCGGCTGGCCGCTCCCGGTCCTTGCCCATGGCCTTGCCCTTGCTCCAGTACGCCCGGCCGTGCACGTCGGGCTTGGGGAAGCCGAGTTCCCTCAGCCTCGCCCGGACGTGCTTGACGCTCGCGGTCTCGCCGGTGACCCAGGCGAACCAGTTCGACCAGTCCCGCTCGCCGATCGCGCGGGCCAGCGTGGCCGGGTCGCCGCCGGCGGGCTGCCAGATCACGGTGCGACCCGGGTGCGCGGCGAGCGGGATGTCCCGGTCGTCGTCGTGGAACTGCTCCAGCAGTACCTGGACCGGGGTGGTGTCCGGAATGGTGGCGAGGATCGCGTTGATGCCCGGGATGGACGCGGCGTCGCCGACGAGCAGGTAGCCGTCGGGCGCCGGATCAGGGGTGACGAAGTGCGGCGAAGCCCACCAGGACATCGCGATGGTGTCGCCCGGCTCCGCCTCGCGCGCCCAGGCGCTGGCCGGGCCGGCTGGCTCGTGCAGCAGGAACTCCAGCGTGAAACTGCCGGTGTCGGGGTCCGGCTCGACCAGGGTGTAGCCGCGCTGGTGCTCGCGTCCGGATCCGTCGGGGTCGGGCGCCCACAGGCGTACGAAGTTGGCCGGGTCGATGGTCTTGCCGTCGAAGAAGGTCGGTGCGGCGAACGTGATGCGCCGGTAGTGCGGTGTGACGTCGTGGACGGCAGTGACGGTGATGGTGTGCTCCTGGGCGCCGAACACCTTCATCACGGCGCCGCCGTAGCCCCTGGCCATCAGGCGTCCCTGCGGGTAGCGGCCAGCGCCCGGCCGGGCGGAAACTGGGCGACCAGACCGGCGGCGGTCGCGGTGACGATCAGCACGAAGAAGTCCGCCCGATGTGCTTGCCGGTCCGGACCACATCCTCGACGGTGAAGGTGGCCGCCCGGCCGCCCTTGCGCATAGGTTAGCCTTCCCTTAGTTAGGGTGCATAACTTAGCCGTACGCCAGCGCCTCGTGCAAGCCCCCGACAGGGCTTGAGCGGTGCGGCAGGCGGTCCGGGCGGTGCGCTCCGCTATCGGGCGCGGTCGGGTCCGGTGCCGTCCTCGGTGAAGGCGGCGAGGATCCGGTCCGCGGCCACCGCCGGTGTGATGGCACCGTCGAGCACCTCGCGCTCGATCCGGGGCGTCAACGCGATGACGGTGGGGTCGGTGCGCAGGCGGTCGAGGAGGTTTCGGCGTACGGTGGCCCAGATCCAGTCGAGCTGCTGGCGGCGGCGGCGACGGTCCAGATCGCCCGAGGCGGCGAGGGTGTCGTGGTGGCGCACCAGTTGCCGCCACACGTCGTCCAGCCCGGTCCCGTCCAGCGCGCTGCAGGTGACGACCGGTGGCTGCCAGGCGCCATCGGGGCCGCGCAGCAGCCGCAGGGCACCGCTCAGCTCGCGGGCGGCCCGGCGGGCGTCGGTGGCGTGGGGACCGTCGGCCTTGTTCACCGCGATCACGTCGGCGATCTCGAGCACGCCCTTCTTGATGCCCTGCAGTTGGTCGCCGGTGCGGGCCAACGCGAGCAGCAGGAAGGTGTCGACCATGTCCGCGACCGTCGTCTCGGACTGGCCGACGCCGACCGTCTCCACGATCACGGTGTCGTAGCCGGCCGCTTCGACGACCACGACGGCCTCGCGGGTCGCGGCGGCGACGCCACCGAGCGTGCCGGCGGTCGGCGACGGGCGTACGAACGCCCGCGGGTCAGCGGCGAGGCGTGACATCCGGGTCTTGTCGCCCAGGATGCTGCCGCCGGTGCGCGTGGAGGAGGGGTCGACGGCCAGGACCGCGACCCGGTGGCCGGCGGCGGTGAGGCGGCTGCCGAGCGCGTCGATGAAGGTGGACTTGCCCACGCCGGGTACGCCGGTCACCCCGATCCGCCGGGTGCGCGTCGCCGCGGGGCCGAGCCTGACCAGCAGTTGCTGGGCCAGCGCCCGGTGGTCGGGGCGGGTCGACTCCACCAGCGTGATCGCCCGCCCGATCCAGGCGCGCGAACCCGACCGCACCCCGGCGGCGTACTCCTCGATGTCGACGGGGCGACCGCCGCTCATGCCCGTCCTCGCCTCGCCGCCGGCGGGCATGCGGCTCCAAGCGCGCCGCGCCCGCTCATGCGGCCGGGTGACCGAGCCGGGCGGACAGCTGGGCCAGCAGGTCGAGCGCCGCGTCCGCGATCACGGTGCCGGGCGGGAAGATGGCCGCCGCACCGGCGGCGCGGAGGGCGTCGTGGTCCTGCGGCGGGATGACGCCGCCGACAATGATCATGATGTCGTCGCGGCCGAGCGCGGCCAGCTCGTCCCGCAGCGCGGGAACGAGGGTCAGATGCCCGGCGGCGAGGCTGGAGACACCGACGATGTGCACATCCGCCTCGACCGCCTGCTGGGCCACCTCGCCAGGGGTCTGGAAAAGCGGCCCCACGTCGACGTCGAAGCCGAGGTCGGCGAAGGCGGTGGCGATCACCTTCTGGCCGCGGTCGTGGCCGTCCTGCCCCATCTTGGCGACCAGGATGCGTGGCTGGCGCCCTTCGGCGGCGGCGAAAGCGGCGGCCGCCTCGCGCACCTTGTCGATGTTGGTGCCCGGGCCGGCCTCGTCGCGGTACACGCCGGTGATCGTACGGATCCGGGCCGCGTGCCGCCCGTACACCTTCTCCAGCGCGTCGGAGATCTCGCCGACGGTCGCCTTCGCCCGCGCCGCGTCGATCGCCATCGCGAGCAGGTTCTGCTCCAGGCCCGGCCCGCGCGAGCCGTCCAGGGCGGCGCCGGCGGCGCGGGTGAGCGCGTCGAGGGCGGCCGCGCACGCCGGCTCGTCGCGGTCGGCGCGCAGGCGGCGCAGCTTCTCCACCTGCTGCTGCCGGACCGCCTCGTTGTCGACCTTGAGTACGTCGATCGGCTGGTCGGCCTCGGGCCGGTACTTGTTCACGCCGACCACCGGTTGCCGGCCGGAGTCGATCCGCGCCTGCGTACGGGCGGCGGCCTCCTCCACGCGCAGCTTGGGGATGCCCTCGTCGATCGCCCGCGCCATCCCGCCGGCGGCCTCCACCTCGCTGATGTGCTCCCACGCGCGCGCAGCCAGGTCATGGGTGAGCCGCTCGACGTAGGCGCTGCCGCCCCACGGGTCGATCACGCGGGTGGTGCCGGACTCCTGCTGGAGTACGAGCTGCGTGTTGCGGGCGATCCGCGCGGAGAAGTCGGTGGGCAGCGCGAGCGCCTCGTCCAGCGCGTTGGTGTGCAGCGACTGCGTGTGGCCCTGAGTCGCGGCCATCGCCTCGACGCAGGTGCGTACCACGTTGTTGAACACGTCCTGCGCGGTCAGGGACCAGCCGGAGGTCTGGCTGTGCGCCCGCAGGCTCAACGACTTCGGGTTCGTCGCCCCGAAGCCGCTGACCAGCCGGGCCCACAGCAGCCGCGCCGCGCGGAGCTTGGCGACCTCCATGAAGAAGTTCATCCCGATGGCCCAGAAGAACGACAGCCGCGGCGCGAAGGAGTCGATGTCGAGCCCGGCGTCCCGCCCGGCGCGCAGGTACTCCACACCGTCGGCGAGCGTGTAGGCCAGCTCGAGGTCGGCGGTCGCCCCCGCCTCCTGGATGTGGTAGCCGGAGATGGAGATCGAGTTGAAGCGCGGCATCCGCTGCGAGGTGAACGCGAAGATGTCGGAGATGATCCGCATCGAGGGCTGCGGCGGGTAGATGTACGTGTTGCGGACCATGAACTCCTTGAGGATGTCGTTCTGGATGGTCCCGGAGAGTTGCTCCGGCGCCACCCCCTGCTCCTCGGCGGCGACGATGTAGAGCGCCAGCACCGGCAGCACCGCACCGTTCATGGTCATCGACACGCTCATCCGGTCCAGCGGGATGCCGTCGAAAAGCTGTCGCATGTCGTAGATGGAGTCGATGGCCACGCCCGCCATGCCCACGTCGCCGGCCACGCGCGGATGGTCCGAGTCGTACCCCCGGTGTGTGGGCAGGTCGAACGCGATCGACAGGCCCTTCTGTCCGGCGGCGAGGTTGCGCCGGTAGAACGCGTTCGACTCCTCGGCGGTGGAAAAGCCGGCGTACTGCCGGATGGTCCACGGCTGGGTCGTGTACATCGTCGGGTAGGGGCCGCGCAGGAACGGCGCGATGCCCGGATAGGTGTCCAGGACGTCGAGCTGGGCCAGGTCGCTCGCGGTGTACAGGGGCGGGACGGCGATCCCCTCCGGCGTCTGCCAGGTGAGCTCCTCGGGGTCCATGCCGGTCTCGGCCCGCACCGCGGCGCGCCAGCCGGCCACGTCGGTGCCGGCGGTCGCCCCGCCGAGCACGGCCGACGAGAAGTCCGGGATCATCACGGCACCTCCAGGTCGCGCAGCGTGGTCTCCAGCACCTCGACGGCGTCGCATCCGCTGTACAGGTAGCTGTCCACCGCCTCGTACCCGCCCGGACGGCCGGCGAGCCAGATCCGGCGGGCACCGGCGGCGGCCAGCGAGGACGCGGCCGCCTCGGCGGCGTCCCCGTACACGCGGTCGGACGAGCAGAGGCAGGCGACCGCCGTACCGCTGGCCCTGAACGCCTCGGCGGTCTGGCCGTCGCCGGTCACGGCGGCGATGCCGCCGGCGGCGAAGAGATTGGCGGCGAAGCTGGCCCGGGCCGTGTGCGCCGAGGGCGGTCCCAGGGTCGCCAGGAACACGGTCGGCCGGGCGCCGGTCGCGGCGGCGTGGGCGTCGCTGCGCTCCCGCAGCCGCTCGAACGCCTCCGCGTAGTGGTGCCGCGGCAGCCCACCTGCCGAAGGGGCCGTGGCCGCCGTGGCGGGCTCCCGAGGGAGGCGCTCGTCCAGCTGGGGGAACTCGCTGACGCCGGTGATCGGATCGCGCCGGTGGGCGATGCCCTCGGCGCGCCGCTGCCAGGTCTCGGCGAGCCGGTCGGCGACCAGGCCGCTGCCGAGCGCCGCGGCCATCCCGCCGGCCCGCTCGATCTCGGTGAACCAGTCCCAGGCCGCCCGGGCGGTGTCCTCGGTCAGCCGCTCCAGGTACCAGGAGCCGCCGGCCGGGTCGACGACCCGGCCCACGTGCGCCTCCTCCAGCAGCAGCGAGTGCGTGTTGCGGGCGATCCGACGGGAGAAGCCGTCCGGCAGCCCCAGCCGCTCGTCGAACGGCCGCACCGTCACCGCGTCGGCGCCACCGACCCCCGCCGCGAAACACGCCAGGGTCGTGCGGAGCATGTTGACCCACGGGTCCCGGATGGTCATCATCGCCGCCGAGGTGACCGCGTGCTGCCGCTGCGCGCCCGCCTCGGGCACACCGCAGAGCTGCGCGACCCGGGACCAGATCCGGCGGGCCGCGCGCAGCTTCGCGATCGTGGCGAACTGGTCGGCCGTCGCCGCGTACCGGAACTCCAGCTGCCCGAAGGCGGTCGCGACGTCCAGCCCGGCGTCCGTCAGCGCCCGCAGGTAGGCCACGCCGGCGGCCGCCGCGCAGCCCAGCTCCTGAGCGTCGCCGCCGCCCGCGTCGTGGTAGACGGTGGCGTCCACCGTGAGCGCCCGCAAGCGGGGGTATCCCGCCGCGCACCGCTGGGCCAGCGCCGCGACCGCCGGCAGCGGCACCAGCCCTTCCCGGCCGGTCCGGGCGCGCAGGCCCAGGGGGTCCAGGCCCAGGTTGCCGCGGATCTCGGCCCGGTCGGCGCCGCTGGCGTCCGCGACGGCGAACCACGCGTCCGCGGCCTCCAGTGCGCTGCCGCCGGCATCCAGCACCACCCCGGCCAGGTCGAGGTAGACACCGTCGAGAACGTCCGGCAACGCCTCGACGGCGAGCGCGTCCTCGCCGAACGCCAGCCAGACCGACGTGATGCCGTTCTCCAGGTCGGCGTGGATCGCCTCGTTCGTGATCTTCGGGCCGGGATCGGCGTGCCGCTGCCGTACATCCCAGCCGGTGGCCACCGCACCGGCCGCACGCCCACCCCGGGTGAACGGGAACAGGCCAGGCAGGCCCGCCACCGGTTGGCCGTTCCTGCGGGTGTACAGGGGCGCGGACCGGACGCCGTCGTGGCTCGTCGTGGTCAGCAGCTCCTCGACGGCCTCGGCGGTGGCGTCTTCGCCCGCCGCGCCGGTCTTGCGCAGCACACCGAGCGCCAGCCGTCGCCACTGCTCGACCGTGGCGGCCGGGAAGTCGGCGGCGAGCGGAAACTCGCTAGATGGCATGAACGGATATTAAGCACGTAACACTGATGTCTCCCTTAGTTGTGATCATGTCCACGCATGGTTGCCGTCGCCCGAGGGTCGGGCAACCCCGCTCGGGCGTCGCCCGGGGCTGACCGCGACTCGTCGTCACCTGACCGCCCAGGGCGCTCGACGACATACGATCCGGCTCAAGAGACAGACCTGGGCTACCGCGCTGTCCGCCGCGGTTCAGTCCGCTGCTCCCGCGGCCTCACCCGCCGCGGTCCACGACCCTCCGACCTCGCCCGCGGCACCGAGAGTTCGAGCGCTCTATCGCGCTGACCGTGTCCATCGGCGCGGAGGTCGGCGTTACGCGGTCAGTGCGCTTTCGTGCCGGCGAACGACTGGACCGATCGTCAGATCGACCGAGGGATCCGGCGCCTTCTGGCGGCATCATGACCGTGCCCCCTCTCTGGTAGCGGAGCACGGGGAGCGGGAGGGCCGGGCAACGGCACGTGAACGACGGTCCATATATTCCGGATACATCGACATCTACCGTCCATGGACGCTCGTGGCCCGCGTCGATAGTCTCCCTGCCGTGGTCAGACGTGGGATTCCTTTAGCGATTGTCGCAGTCGTCCTGGCAACGGTCGGTGCCGCTGGCGGGCAAGCCAGTGCGGACGACGTGCCTTACCTGAGCCCGGTCTCGGCCGAGGCTTCCAGCGTGCCGGTGGACCCAGCCGCCGCCGACACGACGGTGGTGCGCACACGGGCTGAACTGGTCGCCGCGCTCGCCGCCGCGACCGCGGGCGACACCGTGTTCGTCGACGGTGCGGCGTCCATCAATCTCACCGGTCTCAAGCGGATCCCGATCCCGGCCGGCGTGACACTGGCCAGCAACCGAGGGCAAAGTGGCGCGGCAGGTGGCCTGCTGTACAACACCGAGCTGCAACTCGGCGACGGTGGCGAGACGTGGGCGCAGTTTCTGGTGACCGGCGCCGGCGTGCGCGTCACCGGGTTGCGGCTGCGCGGCCCCGACACCGAGATCCGTGACACCGCCTACCAATACGACAACTCGCGCGGCATCGAGGCTGTGGGCGCGTCGGACCTGCTCGTGGACCGCAACGAGATGTGGGGCTGGTCGCACGCCGCCGTGTACCTGGGCAACACCATCGAAGGCCGGGTCTACAACAACTACATGCACCACAACCGGCGCACCGGCCTCGGTTACGGTGTCGTGCTCTACGCCGACGCGAGCGCGCTCATCGAAAACAACACCTTCACCCAGAACCGGCACGACATCGCGGGCAGTGGCATCCGCACACAGCGGTACGAGGCGCGGTTCAACGTGACGTCGGCATACGCGGGCTCGCACGCCTTCGACATGCACGGCGAAAACGAGACGCAGCACAACGGGCAGCCCTGGGCCGGCGCGGTGATGCACATCAAGCACAACAGCTTCCGCAGCGCCTCCTACGCGGGTGTGGCGGTCCGCGGGCGGCCGTCGATCGGGGCCTGGATCTCGGGCAACTGCTTCGCCCACGGCGGCGCCAGCACGGCCACGCGGCAGGTGCACTTCTCGGGCAACTTCCACGTGGGCGCCAACACCTACGGCACGACAACCGGAAACTGCCATCAGACCGGCCGGCGCGTGGCCTGGCAGCTCTCCTCGGGCGGCACCGGAAGCTGGACAGCGGTCGCGCCGTACACCTATGACGTTTCCGAGCTGGGCTTCGGTGACTTCAACGGCGATGGGCGCACCGACGCCTTCCGAGCCACCGGATATCGGTGGTACTACTCGCCGGGCGCCACCGGCAAGTGGGTCGGTGCCGCCACGTCGAACCAGACGATCAGCGGGCTGCGGTTTGGTGACTTCAACGGTGACGGCAAGACCGACGTGTTCACCTCCGCCGCCGGTCAGTGGCAGTACTCCTCGGGCGCGGTCGGGGGGTGGCAGGACCTGGCGACGTCCAATGTTCCCCTCGCTGACCTGCGGTTTGGTGACTTCGACGGTGACGGCAAGACCGACGTGTTCCGCACCGACGGCCTCCAGTGGTACTACTCCTCGGGAGGCACGTCGAGCTGGCGTGCGCTCGAGCGCGCCGAGATGCCCATCGGGTCGTTGCGGTTCGGAGACTTCAACGGCGACGGCAAGACCGACGTGTTCACCGTCGTCGACGGGCGCTGGCTGATCTCGTGGGGCGGCGCGTCGAAGTGGCAAGAGGTGAACAACTCCAGCACCGGCCTGGTCTCGCTGCGGTTCGGAGACTTCAACGGCGACGGCAGGACGGACGTCTTCCAGAGCAGCGGCGGCCGGTGGTACTACTCGTCGGCGGCGCAGTCGAGCTGGATCGCGATGGCGCAGAGCGGGTGCCCGGTCACCAGCCTGCACGTGTCCGACGACTTCAACGGTGACGGAAAGGCCGACGTCTTCGACGGTCGCTGCGGCGGCTAGCTCGCCGTGCGGGCGTTGTACGGCGCCTGTATGTCCGGCTCCTAGCCTCCATGTCATGTCCGGCAAGACGTTATGGCACTCGCTCGCGAGCGTGTTGCTATTGACCGCGGTGCTCGCGGTGCCAGCCCATGATGCGGTACCCGTCGCGACGGCGACGGGTACCGCGCTGTCACCGGAGCTGGCGGCGCTCACTCTGGCGCGGCAGTCCGGCCGCGCGGTCGAGGTCGCTGAGCTGACAACCGAGCAGCGGCGAGTGGTGGCGCAGCCGGATGGCATGCTGCGCGCGGAGCTGTCGGTCGGCCCGCAGCGCGTGAAACGCGGCGGTGCGTGGCGGCCGGTCGACGCCACACTCGTCCGGCATCTCGACGGCACGGTCGGCCCGGCCGCGGCCGTCGTCGACATGCGCTTCTCTGGTGGCGGGAGCGAGCCGCTGGTGCGCATGACGCACGGAGCCGACTGGTTCGGGCTGCACTGGCCGGGACCGCTGCCGGCTCCCGTGTTGCGTGGCGAGAGCGCCGTCTACGTCGACGTCCTGCCCGGCGTGGACCTGGTGATGCGGGCGGAGGCCGAGGGCTATGGACAGTTCCTGGTCGTACGCACTCGTGCGGCGTCCCGGCATCCCGCGCTCGGCGCGCTGCGGTTCGCGTTGTCGGGGCGAGGGCTGGTGCCCTCGGTGGAGGATGGCGCGCTCGCGGTGCGCGACGGCGCCGGCGAGGTCGCGTTCTCCGGAGCCCGTCCCCTGATGTGGGACTCGACCGGCGCCACGCTGGACGGCAGCCGGACCGAGCAGGCCGCGGTGCTCACCGAGCGGCCCGCGACCGCCCGGTCCGCGGAGGTGTCACTGTCGATGTCGGACGGTGTGTTGACGGTGGCACCGGACCGGGCGATGCTGGACGACCCCGCGACCGTGTATCCGGTCGTCATCGATCCACCGCTGTCGCGAAACCGTGCATATTGGACCATGGTCTGGTCGAACGGGCAGGAGTTCCCCAACCACGCCACCGAGCACGCGCGCGTGGGATACGACGGCTGGAGCGGGCAGGCCAAGGTGTCGCGGGCGTTCTACCGGTTCGACACGAGCCCGTTGGTGGGCAAGGTGATTCGCAGCGCGATCTTCGCGCACAAGCAGATCCACTCGCCCAACCACAACTGCAACGCCACCTCGTACGGGCCGGGAGTCCAGTTGGGACGCACCGGCGCCATCTCGGCGTCGACCGTGTGGCCCGGCCCGAGCTGGCTGTCGACACTGTCCACCAACACGATGGTGCACGGCCACTCCAGCAGCTGCCCCGGATGGGACCGCAACGAGTGGACCGCGACCGCGGCGGTGACCGCGGCGGCCGCCGAGGGCGCGACCACGCTGACGCTCGGGCTGCGCTCGGCCAACGAGAGCGACCGTGACGGATGGCGCCAGTACGACAACGACGCCTCCTATCCGGTGTTGACCGTCGACTACAACACCGTGCCTGCGGTGCCGGCCAACTTGCGCACCACCTCGCCGGCGACGGCGTGCGTACGTGGCTCGGCCCGGCCGTTCATACCCAACGACGCTCCGATCTTCTGGGCTCGCCTGGCCGACGCCGACTCCGCCGTGCAGAACGTGCGGGCGCAGTTCGAGTACGGGCTCGTCGGTGCCGCGACGCCGCTCGGCACCATCACCACCGCCTACGCCGGCGCGGGCGATTTCTCGGCGCAGGCGCCCGCGTTGGCCGAGGGCACCTACACCTGGCGCGCGCGTGCCTCGGACTCGATCAGCTGGAGCGGGTACAGCGCCGCGTGCGAGTTCACCGTGGACGCCACGGCTCCCCGGGCGACGCCGGTCGTATCGTCGGCCCAATTCCCGGAAAACGCCTGGGCGGAGACCGGTGTCGGAGTCGCGGGGACGGTGACGATCGACGCCAATGTGGACACCGACGTCGCCAGCTATGAGTACGCGTTCAACACGACCGTGTTCACGTCCGCCGGTGCCCCGGCGTCGCTGAGCGGCCCGGTGACGCTCACCCTGACGCCCAGGACGTTCGGGCCGCAGGTGTTGCACGCGCGCAGCGTGGACCGGGCGGGCAACCGGGGGCCGGTCCGCTCGTACTTCTTCAAGATCCCGGCGGCGGCGCCGGTCGGCGGGTACCGGATGGACGAGGGAAGCGGGACCACGTCCGCGGACTGGTCGGGCCGGGACCGCTACCTGACGCTGCCCGCTTCCGGTGTCACCTGGACGCAGGGCAAGACGGGCACGGCCGGCGACCACGGACTGCGCTTCGACGGCACCTCGTCGGTGACGGCGACGGTGGGCATGTTCCGCACCGACAGCAGCTACACGGTGATGGGGTGGGTCAAGCTCGACAACGCTTCGGGCAACCGGGCTCTGCTGAGCCAGGATGGCGCGCACAGCGCGGGCTTCACACTCGGCACTCGCAGTGGCCAGTGGGCGGCGACATTCCTCCCCACGGACGCGACCGAGGCGCCGACCCACACGATCGTCGCCGCACCGGGCACCGCCGCCACGGGAGTCTGGACCCACCTGGCACTGGTGCACGACCGCAGCCTCAACCAGATGCGCTTGTACGTCAACGGGGCCGTCGCCGCGACGGCGAGCGTCACCATCGGCTGGCACGCGCCGGGGCAGTTCCGGATCGGACAGATGAAGTATCTGGACACGTTCTACAGCCCGCTGATCGGTCAGGTGGACGAGGTGCGCGCCTACGCGGGCGCGATGGATGACGGACAGATCTACACGGCCTATCTCGAACCGCGGCCCTAGGAGCATTCGATGAAAGCTCGGTCACGCTCGATCGCGATCCCGACCGCGGTCGCGGTCCTGCTGGCCACAGTGGCCGTGGCGCCGGCGTACGCCTCGCCCACCACGGCGCTCGACACGGAGAAGCGGCGCCCGCCGACCCAGGTGACGCAGTCGGTATCCGGCCGCGACGCCACGGCCGACCCGCGATTTCAGCCCGCCGCGGCGCGCCTGTTCGACCCGCCCGAGGTAACCGACTGGCCGGTCCGCGCGGAGGCGACCGTCGATGTCGCTGGTACGGGCATGGCCAAGGCCGCCGCGCTGCCGGTGCGCGTCGGCCGGGTGGCCGGCACCGCCGCCGCCCCCACTCAGCCGGTGAAGGTGCAGTTGCGGGACCGCACCGACGCTCCGGGAGCCCTGCTGTCCGTCAGCGCCCCTGATGGCGGGAAGCTCGATGCCGCGGTGTCACTCGACATCGACTACACCGGGCTCGCCGCCCGGTTCGGCGGCGATTTCGGCTCCCGACTGAGCATCGTCAGCCTGCCGGAGTGTGCCGCCGGCAGCCTCGACCGCCTGGTATCCCCCTGCCAGGCCCGGCCGGTGCGGGCGCGCAACGACGCCCGCGCCGGCCGGTTGACCGTCGACTCGCTGCCGACCAACGAGGCGACGACGTTCGCGCTGGCGGCTGGCGCGGGCGGCCCGGCGGGCGACTACTCGGCCAGTCAACTCTCCGCCAGCGCCGGGTGGAACGTGTCCATCCAGACCGGAGCGTTCACGTGGTCGTATCCGTTCCACACTCCGCCGGTACCCGGTGGCGTGGCGCCCGAACTGGAACTGAGCTACTCGTCGAGCTCGGTCGACGGGCGTACGTCGTCGACGAACAACCAGCCGTCGTGGCTCGGTGAAGGTCACCACCTCGACATGGGCTACATCGAGCGGCGCTACGCGGGGTGCGCCGACGACATGGCCGGCGGCAACAACAGCACCAAGACCGGGGACCTCTGCTGGCAGTCCGACAACGCGACGCTCGTGTTCGACGGCGACGCGACGGAGCTGGTCCGGGACGCGACCACGGGTCAATGGCGGGCCAAGGACGACGAGGGCGTCCGGATCGAACGCCTCACCGGTGCGGCCAACGGCGACAACGACGGTGAGTACTGGCGGCTGACCGAGACGGACGGGACGCAGTACTACTTCGGGCGGGGCAAGCGTTACGCGGCCGACACCGACACCAACCAGTCCGCGTGGCGGGTGCCTGTCTACGGCAACCACGCGGGGGAGCCCTGCAACGCGAGCACCTTCGCGGCGTCCGTGTGCTTCCAGGCGTACCGGTGGAACCTGGACTATGTGGTGGACCCGCATGGCGACTCGATGACGCTCTTCTACGCCGCCGAGGGCAACTACTACGGCCGCAACCTGAACACGGCCGTGTCTCACTACCACCGCGGCGGCTACCTGACCCGCATCGACTACGGCGAGCGCGCCGGCAGCGAACACACGACCACGGCACCGGCGCGCGTGGTGTTCACGACGGCTGAGCGCTGCCTGCCGTCCGGTCAGATCACGTGCGACCCGGCCCAGTTGACGGCGGCGAACGCGGCGCACTGGCCCGACGTGCCGTTCGACCAGATATGCGGGTCGACCACGAGCTGTGCCAACCGGTTCTCGCCGACGTTCTTCAGCCGCAAGCGGCTCACCGGGCTGACCACACAGGTCCTCTCCGGTAGCTCCTATGTGGATGCGACCAGTTGGACGTTCACCCACCAGTTCCCCAATCCGGGCGATGGCACCAGCAAGGCGCTGTGGCTCGCGTCGATCGAACAGGTCGGCAAGGTCGGCGGGACCGCGGCGATGCCGAAGGTGCTTTTCCACGGCGTGCAGCTGCCCAACCGGGTCGACGGCCTCGACATGGCGCCGCCGCTGGTGAAGTGGCGCGTGCGGCAGATCACGACCGAGGCGGGCGGGCGCTACGCGGTCAACTATTCCGCCGCCGACTGCGTACCGGGAAGCTCGATGCCCACGGCGGCGCACACGAACTCCCGTCGCTGCTTCCCCGCGTACTGGACCCCGGACGGTCAGGTCGAGCCGTCATTGCACTACTTCCACACGTACGTCGTGACGTCCGTCGTCGCCGACGACACGACCGGCGAGGGGGTCGACGAGGTCACCACCTACGAGTACGTGGACACGCCCGCGTGGCATTACGACGACAACGAGCTGACACCGGCCAAGTACCGGACCTGGGGCCAGTATCGCGGCTACGGCGTGGTGCGGGTACGCGAAGGGGCGGCCGGGCAACAACAATCCCTGACGGAGCACCGCTTCCTGCGCGGCATGGACGACGACCAGTTGCCGGGCGGCGCGCGTCGGCAGGTGGTCGTCACCGACTCCGAAGGCGGTACGGTCGAGGACCATCCGCGGCTGGCCGGGTTCGAGCTGGAGCAGATCACGTACAACGGTCCGGGAGGTGCCGAGGTCGAGGCGACCGTGTCGCGGCCGTGGATCAGTGCGCCGACCGCCACCAACGGCGGCAAGAACGCGTGGCTCAGCGACGTGGCGACCGAGATCACGCGCAGGCCGCTGGCCTCGGGCGGGGCGCACCGCACGCGCACGGTCACCACGTACGACTCGTACGGCGAGCCGTCCACCGTGGACGACCAGGGCGACGTCTCCACGGCGGCGGATGACCGCTGCACCCGGTTCACCTACGCCCGCAATGTGACCGCGTGGATAGTCGAGACCGAGGCACGCGCCGAGACGGTGTCGGTCGGCTGCGGTGCCACCCCGTCGCGTCCGGCAAACGTCCTGTCCGACGAGCGCACGTACTACGACGGCTCGACAACGCTCGGTGCCGCCCCCACCAAGGGCGACCTGACGCGTGTGGAGGAGCTTGACTCGTGGCCGGCGTCCGGCCCGGTCTACGTGGCGACCGAGCGCGCCACGTACGACGTCCACGGTCGCCAGACCGAGTCGGTCGACGCGCTCGGCCGGCGCGCCACCACCGCGTACACACCGGCATCAGGTGGCCTGACAACCTCGACGGTGGCGACGAACGCGGCCGGGCACGCCACGACGACCACGCTCGTTACCGCCACGGGAGAGGCCGCGTCCGTCGTCGACGCCAACGGCAAGCGTACTGACATCGAGTACGACCCGCTGGGCCGGCCGCTGAAAGTCTGGCTACCAGACCGGTCGAAGGCGAGTGGTGCCACGCCGAGCGAGGAGTACAGCTATCTGCTGCGCCAGGACGGGCCGGTCGCCGTGACCACCAAGACGCTCCTGCCCAGCGGCGCCTACCGCAGCTCGATCCACCTGTACGACAGCTTGATGCGGCCCCGGCAGGTGCAGGAACCCGGTGCGGCCGGCGGCCGCGTGCTCACCGACACGGTGTACGACTCGCAAGGCCGGATCGTGGACCAGAACGGGCCCTACTACAACAGCTCCGCACCGACCACGTCCCTGTACCTCGTGGACGACGCCGCGCTGCCTACCCAGGCGCGCACGCTGTACGACGGCGCCGGCCGCACCGTCGCCGACGTGTTCCGGGTCAACGGCGTGGAGAAGTGGCGCACCACGTACGCCTACGGTGGCGACCGCGTACACGTCGACCCGCCCGCGGGCGCCACGGCGACGACGACGGTGTCCGACGCCCACGGACGGACCATCCAACTGCTGCAACATCACGGCGCCGCACCTACCGGCACCGCCGACACGACCCGCTACACGTACACGCCACGAGGTGACCTGGAAACAGTCACCGACCCGGCCGGCAACACCTGGCGCTACCAGTACGACCTGCGCGGCCGCACGATCCGCGCCGACGACCCCGACCGTGGCGTGAGTACCACCACCTACGACGCGGCGGGGCAGCCGGTCACGGCCACCGACGCACGCGGCACGCTCGTGTCCACATACGACTCGCTGGGCCGGCACACCACCATCCGCGACGGTTCCGCCACCGGACCGCTTCTCGCGCAGTGGGTCTACGACACGCGCGCCAAGGGACAGCTCTCGACCAGCACGAGCTACTCCGCGTCGAGCGCCTACGTCACCGAGGTCACCGGATACGACAACGGCTACCGGCCGACGGGTACGAGGGTGACCGTCCCCGTGTCCGAGGGCGCGCTCGCCGGCACGTACACGACCACCTACACCTACAACCCCGACGGGAGCCTCAAGACCGTCGCGCATCCCGCGGTGGGCGGCCTCCCGGCCGAGACCCTGTCCTACACCTACAACGCCGCGGGGTTGCCACAGCGGTTGGGCGGTGTCGGCGCGTATGTCAGCAACACCGTGTACTCGCCCTTCGGCGAGGTGCTGCAACTGGCGCTGGGCAACACAGTGGGCAAGACCAACTGGCAGACCCTGACGTACGAGGTCGGCACGCGCCGGCTCGCCACCGCCCAGGTGGACCGGGAGACGGTCAACGACGCCGACTCCCGGATCGCGTACGCGTATGACGCGGCGGGCAACCCGACCTCCATCACGGACGCGGCGCCGGGTAAGCCCGTCGACCGGCAATGCTTCCGGTACGACCACGCGCGTCGCCTCGTCGAGGCGTGGACCCCGACCGCGGCCTGCACCGGTGCGCCAACGGTGGCCGGGCTCGGCGGGCCGGCACCGTACTGGCTCGCGTACACGTACGACGCCGCCGGCAACCGCTTGACCCAGACCAGCCACGCCGCGGCCGGGCAGACCCGCCACCAGTACGCGTATCCGGCCACGGGGCAGCCCAGGCCACACGCGGCCACCTCGGTCACGGTGTCCAAACCGGACGGTACGAGCACGACGACAAACTACGGCTACGACGCGGTGGGCAACCTGAGCGGGCGTACCGGCGCGGCGGGGGCGCAGACCCTCACCTGGACCCCGCGCGGCGAGCTGGACTCCGTCACCACCCCGGCCGGGACCAGTAGCCACGTGTACACGGCCGACGGCGACCGGCTCCTGCGCCGCGACCCCACCACCGTCACGCTGTACCTTGGCGACACCGAGCTGGAGTTCACCAGGTCCACCGGCGTGGTAAAGGGCACCCGGCACTACTCCCACGGTGGCGTGGTGATCGCGGTACGCGAGGGTACGTCCGTCGACACCCTCGCCGCCGACCCGCACGGCACCGCGCACATCGCCATCGACAACGCCACGATGGCCGTCCAGCAACGGCGCTCCCTGCCCTTCGGTGAGGACCGCGGTCCCGCCGTGAACTGGCCCTCGGAGCGCGGCTTCGTCGGCGGGGCCGAGGACGCCACCGGGTACACCCATCTGGGTGCGCGCGAGTACGACCCGGTCCACGGGCGGTTCGTCAGTGCCGACCCGGTGGTCGACCACGGCGATCCGCAACAGCTCAACGCGTACGCCTACGCGGCCAACAACCCGATGACCTTCACCGACCCGGATGGGCTGCGGTACAAGATGGACGGCGGCGGCCTCAGCAAGGCCAAGAAGACGGCCAAGAAGCTCGGCAAGAAGCCCGCCAAGAAGCCGGTCGCCAAGAAGCGAGGCTACGTCAAGAAGAAGCGGCACGCCTACAAAGTGCCCAAGAAGGTGAAGAAGACTCCCAGAGCGTTCGTCAAGAAGCGCGCTCGCGCGGGCTACTCGCCACCCCGGCACGCCGAGACGGTCCGCGACGCCTTGCTGATCGTGATACACCGGATCGCCAACAACTCACGCATGTTTGGCGTGTGCCTGGGCACGGTCACCGACTCTGGCACCTGTCGTAGGGCCGAACGCGATCTGAGCGGGCGATGGACACGGGCGACTGTCGATGCCATCTGCAATCGGCAGAACTTCTGTGACGCGCCGGCTCCCGACTACCTGACGCTCGGCTTCAGCTATTCGGCGAATGGGGCCACCGCGGGAACGAAGTTCACGGTGGCCCGCACTGGCTCGGCGTTCGCGGCCACCACCGCCGGGTTGGGCGGCGGCCGAAGTGTGGCGCCTCTCAACGGCGCGGGCGCGAGCGCCGTCGCGGGTTGGGTCTATGAAGGTCCTCCTTGGGACACGAGGCGCGCATCCAGTAGCGCGATAGACGACACCCTCGATGGCCGCGGAGTATCGGTGGGGCTCACCCTCGGTCCATTCACGATCAGGAGGGGCCTGTCGACCTGGGTGGAGGAGGCAGGTGCGAACACGAGCTGGCTGAGTGCCGACGTCACCGCCAGGTACGGCTATCGGATCGGCGATCTGGGAGATCTGTGGTGAGACAACTGGTGAAGGCCGCTTTGGCCGCGAGCCTCGGCGCGACACTCGTGGCGGCCGTTCCCGCACCCGCGCGGGCCACGCCGTACCCGGCGGAGTTCCAAGCCGCGGTCGACGCGTTCCGCCAGGCGTACCCCGGCGTCGGGGCGGCCGAGGCGGCCCGGCGGATCGACGGCCAGGCCGACCGGGTCCGGCTGCTGGAAGGGCTCAGCCGCGACTTCCCCGGCACCTTCGGCGGGTCGTGGTACGACGGCGCCACCGGGATCCAGCACGTGCAAGCCACCACCACCGCCGCGGCGAGCACCTTCACCACCATCGCCACGGCCGCGGGCGTGCCCGTGCGGGCGCACCTGGTGAGCTTCAGCTACCGGCAACTGCGTCAGGAGTTCACGCTCGCCAACGACGGCGCTCACCCTGTGCTCGGCGCCACCGCCGCCGACCACAGCGGCATCGACGTCCAGGCGAATCGGGTGGTGGTGGCGTTGCCGGCTGCCCAGGTCGGCCAGGCACGAGCGGCCCTCGCCTCCCGCGCGGCCGGCGCGGGCGCCATCGAGGTGCTGGAACGCGGTGGGGTCGAGGCGGTCGAAGACGCCTGCCACGACCGTCGCAACTGCGGCCGGCCGATACGCGGCGGCATCATCCTCTGGCGGGGCAGCTATGCCAGCGCGAGCTGCTCGCTGGGGTTCACCGCGAGCGCGGCCGACGGCAGCCACTGGGCGGTGACGGCAGGGCACTGCGGCGCCGTCAATACCCAGTGGGGCCACGGTGAGCGGCCGATCGGCCCGATGCGGCAGGTCCGCGACACCGGCAGCGTGGACGTCGGCCGCATCCGGATCGACAGCAGCTACTGGAAGGGATCGACCTGGGGTTGGCTCTACAACACGCAGGACCGCGAGGCGCCCCTGAGCGTCGACTACGCGCTCTCGTCCGAGGCGACGATCCAGGTGGGGGAGACCGTCTGCCTGTCGGCCTGGCACAGCACGGCGAGCCAGTCCTGCGGGATCATCGCCGAGGTCAACGACGCGAGCGTGCGTGGGATGGTCCGGGTCACCGGCTTCGACGCGTGTCCCGGTGACAGCGGCGGCGGCTGGTTCATGCGCAGCAGCACCGGCCAGCGCTGGGCATACGGCATCCATTCCCGTTCCAACAATGGCTGCCACGTCAGCGGCGGCACCTCCTGGTTCAGCTCACTACCCGACATCAACGCGTACTGGGACAGTGTCAGCTCCGCCAACATCCGCGTCGATACCCGCTGAGGTCTGTAGACATGCGTGCTCACATCGGCCGGCGCCTCGGCACGGCGCTGCTGGCAACAGCCCTGATCGCCGTGACCGCGGCCGTCGGGGGCACCACCCCGGCCGGACCTGCGCGGGCCGCCGGCCCGTACCCGAAGTCGATCGACCTCGGGCGTCCGCCGGTGAAGGGCGTGACCACCGCCGGCGGGGAGACGGCGCGGATGACTGACGGGTCCTACCGGACCTGGGTGGTGGTCAGCGGCACGACGACCGAGAACGACCCCGCCTACCTCGCCGAGGTGGACCCGTTCACCGGGCGCATGCTCAGCTCGTACCGGATGGCCACGGCGGGCGGCGCCTGGGGTGTCGCGGTGAGCCCGGACGGTGCCTACGTCTACGCCATGACCTACGGCCAGGGGCACGCGTACCGGTTGAAGTACACCAGCCCGCGAGCGTTCACCGACCTCGGCGCGCCGCACGCGGACACCAGCTTCCTGTGGGAGGGCGACACCGACGACCAGGGCAACCTCTGGATCGGCACCTCGCAGGGCTTCGCCGCGACCAAGACGCCGGGCCTGCTGGCCAGCTGGCGACCGGGTACCGGCTGGACCAACCACGGCGGATACGGCATGCCGTACGAGTACGTGCGGTCGGTGGAGTACGCGCGCGGCCAGGTCTACGTGGGACTCGGGCCGCGGACCGGGTTCTACCGCCACGATCCGGCGACCGGCGACGACTACCCGATACCGCTTCCGCCGGGCGTGCCGAGCGACATGTACACGTACCAGCTCGACGATGCCGGAGACTACCTCTACGTGTACTTCGCCGGCGGCACGTCCACGGAGAAGGCGTGGCTCTACAACCTCGTGACCCGGCAATGGGTGCGGGAGCTGCCGGGCTACGCCGGTGCCACCGTGTCCCAGGAGGGCCCCGACGGGCTGGTCTACATGGTCATGTCCGGCGAGCTCGTCGGCTACGACCCGGACACCGGGGCGGTGACGCGCACCGGGTTCGACCTCGGCGCCGCCAAGGGCATGCTGCGCGCGGTCGATCCAGCCACCGGGCGCGAGATGGTCGTCACCGGGCAGGCCAACGGCGCGATCGCCCGCTACGACCTGGTGACACGCGTAGGTACCACGGTCACCTGGGACGCGGTCGGTTTCACCCCGACGCTGACCCCGTTGCGGTCTGTCGCGATCGGACCGAACGGCTGGGCATACCTGGGCGGGTACTTCGCGGGCGGGTTCGCCGGCTACGACCCGGACGCCGAGCGCTGGCACGAGTACGCGTTCCCGCATCAGGTCGAGGGCATGGTTACCCACGGCAGGAAGTTGTATCTCGGCGTGTACCCCAACGGCGCGCTGTACGAGTTCGACCCGGCACTGCCGTTCGGGCCGGGCAACCCGCGCAAGCTGTTCGACCTGCGCACGTACGGGCAGGAGCGGCCGTGGACGGTCATCTCCGCGGGCCGGTACGTGGCGATAGGCACCAGCCCGAAGAACTCCAAGACCGACGGTGCCGGCGCGGTCACCCTGTACGACCCGGCAGACGGTTCGCACCGCGTGTTCAACGGCGTGGCGGGTGCGGGGGAGATAGGCGCCCTGGCATACCAAAACGGCATCCTGTACGGCGGCTCGATGAACTGCTGCACCGAAGCGACACCAAGCGACGGCACACTCTTCGCCCTCGACGTGACCACCGGCGCGAAGCTGTGGCAGACCGTCCCGCTCGCCGGTGAGCGGGGCGTGAACGGGCTCGCGTTCGGCACCGACCCGAACGTCATCGTCGGGGTCACCGCCGGCCGGGCGTTCCGTTACAACGTCAGCACGCGGCAACTGCTCAGCAGCACCACCCTGGTGTCGTACAGCTGGTCCGGTGTCCGCAACTTCAATCCGCGCGCGGTCAACCTCGTCTTCGACCCGCTGGACGGCCACTTGTACGGCACCGCCGTGGGCCGGTTCCTCAAGCTGAACCCGAGCACGCTGGCCAACGCCGCTCCGGCTGGCTGGACAGGCGGCTTCTTCGCCGCCGCGAACACCGGCCGCAAGTTCGCCACCCGGACGGTTGACGGTAAGTCGCATCTGATCATGTCGCAGTGGTACGGCCGGCCCACGGGCCCGGCCATGCTCTACGGCGGCGGCGGCAACGCCCGTATGTTCCGCTGGAAGTCGACCGAGGCCGCGTTCCAGCTCGGCACCGGATGGGAGCAGGCCACCGGATACGACCTGTCCAATGTGGGCGACCGGATGGTGTCCGGCGACTTCACCTGCGACGGCGTCGACGACATCGCCGCTGGATACGACACCGGCGGCGCACTGCGCCTCGACGTCTGGGACGGCAAAGCCACACTCTCCGGGCCGCGATCCTGGAGCACGGTGGCGGTGGCGCCGGCAGCGGTCGGTGCCCGGATGGTCGCCGGGGACTTCGACGGCAACGGGTGCACGGACATCGCGTTGTTCGAGGCATTGGGAGGTACGGCCGGGGCGCGCATACATCGCTTCCTCTCGGACGGGCGGGCGTTCACCAAGACCGCCTCCGGTGACTGGAGCACCCCGACCGGCTACAACACCACGCGGGTAGCCGGTCGGGTGGCCGCCGGCGACGTCGACCGGGACGGCCGCGACGACATCATCACCGCCTACGACTACGACGGCTACTTCCGGTACCACGTATGGATGGGCGCGACCGCCTACAGTGGACCGAGCGGCTGGTACCAGTCCGGCACCTTCCACCTGGGCAACGTCGGTGACCGGATGGTCGTCGGCGACTTCGACAGCGACGGCGACGACGAGCCCGCGATGTTCTACCACTACGGCGACAGCCACGCGCGCCTGTTCCGGTGGGCCACCAGCGGCAGCCAGTTCGTGCTCGCCACGCCGGACTGGGAGGTCACCAGCGGCTACAACCTGGCCATGGTCGGCAACCGGATGGCCGTGGGCGACGCCAACGACGACGGCCGCGACGACGTCATCGTCGCGTACGACTACGGGCCGGACTTCCGATACCACGTCTGGCTCAGCGGCTGGTCCTACACCGGCAACGCGGGCTGGTACGACTCAGGCACCTTCGATCTCGACCAGGTCAACGGGCGCCTGGTGATGGGGGTGTGGTGACAGGCACGCGGCGACGGCGGCCGGCATCGCCGCTATGGAGCGGCGACGCGCTCGGCCAGGGCGTCGGCCTCGGCCAGCACGGCGACGGCCCGAGCGTCGCCCGACAGCCACAGCACGACCCCGAGATTGCGCAGCGCGTCCAGGCGCATCTGCTCGCTGCCGTCGAGGCACAGCGCCACGGCGGCCTCCGCGTCGGCGATCGCCTCGCTCGTGCGGCCAAGTGCCCGCAGCGCGAGGCTTCGCCGCTGGAGGGAAACCGAGTGCTGGAAGATGTAGCGGGCTGCCTCGCAGCGCCGCACCGACGCGGTGGCGTAACGCAGCGCGGCCTCCGGACGGTCGAGCCTGAGATACACCATCGCCAGGCTGTCCAGGATGCAGCTCAGGTTCTGCGAATCGCCGCCGTGACGGCGCGACAGGGCGAGGCTGTGGCGCAGGATGGCGAGGGTCTCGGCGTACCGGCCCAGAATCAAGGTGGCCAGGGAGGCATTGCCCAGGCAGATGCTCACCGGCCGGAGCCGGCCCAGACCAAGGTAGAGCAACGTGGCCTCGAAGAACCGGTCCAGGGCGGGCTCGGCCGCACCGACCTGGACGAGTGCGGTGGCCTGTACGCACAGGATGCGCGCGCGCAGTGCGGGATCGTCGATCCGGGGGAGAAGCGCCGCCGCCCGCCGGGACCACTCCACAGCGTCGCTGTCGCGGCGCAGGAAGAGATTGGCACTGGACAGGGTGCACATGGTCGCGGCCAACTGGTGCTCGCCAGGGTCGGCGTGGGCGACGAGCTCCCCGTAAAGCTGCACGCACGCCGCGGGATAGCCCGTGCACAGCCGGCGGTTCAAGGCTCGCAGCAGATCCCAGGCCACGGGAGAGGTCGCGGGACTGGCCACCAGCCGGCGCACCAGCGCACTGATCACCGGCAGGTGCGTGGCCATCCACTCGCACGCCTCGGCCTCGGTGCGCGGGCCCGGCGTCTCGTCGCCGGTCGCCGGCTCGCTCGCGGGGTCGCCATCCATCGGCAGGTGGAGCACGCTGCCCCGGACGACCCGCACGTACCGCTGCGTGACCCGCACGACGGCCGCGTCGAGTTCGGCGGCGGTGTCGCGGGACTGCGCGAGCCGGGCCGCGTAGAGCCGCAGCAGGTCGTGGACGCGAAACCTCGGCCCGACGGGCTCGACCAGGCCATGGTCGGCCAGCAGGTCCAGCGCCCGCTGCGCGGCGAGCTCGTCGACGTCCAGCAGAGCCGCCGCGTCACCGGAGGTGATCTCCGCGAAGTCGAGCCGGCCCAGCCGCCAGAACAGCCGGCGCGCCTGCGTGCCAGCCGCGCCCTTGGGCAGCGCGCCATAGCCGACGTCGAAGGTCGACACGACGCTCAGGTCCTCGAATCCGAACTCGTCCAGACGCGACTGTGCGCGGGCCAGCGCATCCGCCACCTGGCGCAGGCCGGTGGCGGGATGCCGCGCGAGGCGGGTCCCCATGATGCGAACGGCCAGCGGCAGCCGTCCACACAGCCGAGCGATGTCCCGCGCCGCCTCGGGATCGCGGTCCACGCGCGTCCTCGAACTCAGCACGGCCAGCAGATCGACAGCCGCGTCCAGGTCGATCGTGTCGAGGTGCAGGTGTTCGACGCCGTCGAGGGTGTCCAGCCGCTTCCTGCTCGTGATCAGTACGCCGCAGCCCGGCCCGGCCGGCAGCAGCGGCAGCACCTGCGCCGCGGAACGGGCGTCGTCGAGCACGATCAGGATCCGGCGTGCGGCTGTCTGGGACCGGAACGACGCGGCCGCCTCGCCCGCGTCCGGGCTGATCTGCTGCTCGGAGGCCCCCAACGCGCGCATGAAGCGGCCGAGCACCTCGACCGGTTCCAGCGGCGTGGAGCCGACCGACGCGCCCTGCAGGTTGACGTAGAGCTGGCCGTCAGGGAAGTCGCGGGTCAGGGCGTGCGCGGCGGCGATCGCCACGCTTGACTTGCCCACGCCGCCGATGCCGTGCACCACGACGATTCTCGATGCGGAGGAGGGCTTTGTCAGTGTCCGCCGGATCGCCTCCAGCACACCGTTTCGGCCGACGAGAACGGACAGCGGCCGGGGAAGCTGGCGCGGTGGGGTCCGGCGTGGTGTGCCAGTTGGCGAGCCCTTGAGAATCTCGTTGTGCAGGGTCGTCAGCTCCGGGCCCGGGTCCAGGCCAAGCCCTTCCGCCAGGCACTTGCGCGCCTGCTGAAACGCCTCCAGCGCGGCGGCGCGGTCACCGCTTCGGTGCAGCGCGGTGATCAGGCCGTGCCAGGCCGACTCCCGCAGCGGGTAGTCGCCCACCAGCCGGCGCAGCCCGCCAACCGCCCTGCTGAACTCGCCCGCCAACAGCTGCGCGCGCAGAAACTCCTCACGCGTCTTGACGCCGAGTTCGGTCAGCGTCGTGCCGTACGCCGACAGGGCGCGGCCGGTCGCCACGTCCTGGAGCGCGTCGCCGCGCCAGAGGCTGAGCGCGGCCTCGTACCGGTCCACGGCCAGTGACAGCTCACCGGCACGCAGCGCCGAGCGGGCCGCGGCGGTCTGGGACTCGAACAACGCCGTGTCGACCTCGTCGTCGCCCACCGTGAGCCGGTACGAGCCCTGCCGTGTGGTGAGCCGGTCGCGTTCCGTCCCCAGGCAGATGCGAAGGGCCGAGATGTAGGTGCGCGCGTTCTGCACCGCAGACTCCGGCGACTGCTCGGGCCACACCTCGTCGACGATGCGTTCCAGCGGGATCGGTATGTTTCGCCGTGCGATCAGCAACGCCAGCACCGTCCGCTGCTTCGCCGCCGTCACCTCGACCTGCTCACCGACACGCAACAGCAGCGGCCCCAGCAGGCCGAACTTGACCACCATCCGGGGCCTCCCAATCCATCGATCGCCGCTACGGAATCAGCCCGGAACGCAACTGCCACACCGCCACCGCCACCGCGAGGGCCGGGCCGAGAGCGCCGTCAAAGGCTGGCCGGGGCGGCGCCCACCGAGCGTGGCCGCCGCGAGAGACCGCAGGTTGGATCGCTGTTGTCGGGATGCCTGTCTCAAGGCCGGACCTCCGGTGAGCGCGGGGCGAGTGTGCCCGCGCTCACGGTAGGGGCAGTTGAATCCATGCCGTGTCCGGCGAACAACCGATAGTCATACCTCCGGAGTCGGCGACTGGTCGACCTCGACGGGGCCGTCGCGGGCCGGTCTCCTCCAGTGGGGGAGCGCCCGGAGCGTCACACGGCGCGGGCTACGCGGATCCGGGCGTCCAGTCGCGGGCCCGCCTCGTAGAGCATGTACTGCACGCCGCCGTCCGTGCCGAACGCGGGCGAGGCGGTCCGCCCGTTGTCGGAGGCGATCGGGCGGTGGAAGACGCCCAGGTGCACCTCGCGGTCGAAGTTGTTGCCCACCTCGGTCAGGTACATGTTGCCGGTGTTCCCGTGGTACGCGAGGTAGGTCGTCCCGTTCCGCTTGAGCAGGTGGGCGGCGGAGATGTCGGTGCAGCCGTCGGGCGTGGGCGAGACCAGCGGCGTTGGTGAAAACTGCCAGCCGCTCCAGCCGTTCGGAGACCAGCCCCAGAAGATCTTGCGGGTCCCCGGGCCGATCGTGTGTACGGCCATGAAGACCATCACGTAGCGGTTGCCCTTGCCTGCGACCGAGTGCTCGAAGACCCGCGCGTACGAGGTCTCCGTCGTGTTGGGCACCAGGCGGGTGGAGAGGATCGGGGTCTCGTCGGTGAAGCGGATCCCGTCGGTCGACCTGGCCACGCGGGTCGTGAAGTTCTCGCCGTGGAAGTAGAGGTAGAACTGGCGGGTCGGGGCGTCCCACACCACGTGCGGTGAGGCGACGTGGCTGACCGTGGCGCCGGGCAGGTGACGGTCGACGACGGGGTTGTCGGCGTACTCGGTGTACGGCCCCTCCAGCCGGTCGGCGTAGGCGAGGCAGATGCCGCCGGGCGCGTCGTGCGGGCCGTAGTAGAGGTAGTAGCGGCCGAGACGGTTGCTGATCTTGTCGTAGACGCCGCGGACGCAGGGGAAGATGAATTCGCCGGTCGGGTTGTACCGCAGCGGACCGGCGAAGGCGTCGCGCACGTACCGGTAGGTGGGGAAGCCGGCTGGTCCGGCCAGTGCGGGGGAGGCGGTGCTCAGACCGGCGACGGTGCCGCCGGCGACCGCGGCGGCGCCGCGCAACAGAGTGCGGCGGTTGATCTCAGGGGTACGGGCCATGGCGGTCCTCCGGTAACCCTCGGTGATCTGGCGCCCGGACATGGACGCCTCTGGTTGGTCGAGAAGTCAAACCCCGACCGGCACGCCTCGTCAAGACCCTAATGCGAATTAACAGAAGCATCTCGGCAGGATCTTCCTCGGTCGAAGGTCTTGACGAGCGGGCGGTGTCCGTGGCTAAAGTTCACGCCAACGAAAACTGATGCGCATTAGCCGGAAATGGATTGGTACGCAGCGTGACCGGATCGCATAGCGGGCGCGCGACCCAGCAGGACAGCACGCGGATCCTCCTCGACCGCGAGCGGACCGAGGGCACGACGCTGGCGCCACCGCGATGAAGGGAAGAGTCTTGGCAGAGCTGGATTGCGACCTGCTGGTCGTCGGCGGGGGACTCGGTGGCGTCGCCGCCGCGCTGGGCGCACTGCGCGCCGGCCGGCGGGTCGTGCTCACCGAGGAGTACGACTGGCTCGGCGGCCAGCTCACCAGCCAGGCCGTGCCGCCCGACGAGCACAGCTGGGTCGAGCAGTTCGGCGTGACCGCCTCCTACCGGGCGCTGCGCGACGGCATCCGCGAGCACTACCGCCGCTTCTACCCGCTGACCGACCGGGCCCGCGCCGACCGCCACCTCAACCCGGGCGCCGGCCACGTGAGCCGCCTCTGCCACGAGCCACGGGTCGCGGTCGCGGTGATCGAGAGCATGCTCGCGCCGTACCGCGGAAATGGTCGTCTTGTCGTCCTGCAACCGGCCCGCGCGGTGTCGGCCGGCGTCGACGGCGACCGGGTGACCTCGGTGACGGTCGCGTACGAGGGGCGCGAGGTGACCGTCACCGCGCCGTACATCGTGGACGCCACCGAGACCGGCGAGCTGCTCCCGCTGACCGGCACCGAGTACGTGACCGGCTTCGAGTCGCGCGCGGACACCGGCGAGCCGAGCGCCCCCGACGAGGCCCAGCCGGCCAACATGCAGGCGGTCTCGGTCTGCTTCGCGGTCGACCACGTCGACGGCGACCACACGATCGACAAGCCGGCGCGGTACGACTTCTGGCGGGCGTACCAGCCGCCGTTCTGGGGCGACCGGCTGCTGTCGTTCCGCGCTCCGCACCCGCGCACGCTCGAGATCACCGAGCGGTCCTTCACCCCCAACCCCGACGACGACCCGGGCCTCGTCGTGGCTGACCAGCGGCTCAGCCCGGGCGACGGCAACCTGTGGACGTTCCGGCGGATCGCCGCCCGGCGCAACTTCCGGGACGGCTTCTACGACAGCGACATCTGCCTGGTCAACTGGCCGCAGATCGACTACCTCGAGGCGCCGGTCATCGACGTGCCGGACCCCTCGGCCGGCATCGCCGCGGCCCGCGAGCTGTCCCGCTCGATGCTCTACTGGCTACAGACCGAGGCGCCCCGCCCGGACGGCGGCACCGGCTTCCCCGGACTGCGGCTGCGCGGCGACGTCACCGGCAGCTCCGACGGGCTCGCGCAGGCGCCGTACATCCGCGAGTCCCGCCGCATCCGTGCCCAGTACACGGTCGTCGAGCAGGATCTGTCGCTGGCCGTACGCGGAGACAAGGGCGCGGCGTCCTATCCGGACAGTGTGGGTGTCGGCATGTACCGCATCGACCTGCACCCCTCGACCGGCGGCGACAACTACATCGACGTCGCGTCGTGCCCGTTCGAGATCCCGTTGGGCGCCCTGCTCCCACGGCGGGTCACCAACCTGATCGCGGGCGGGAAGAACATCGGCACCACCCACATCACCAACGGTTCCTATCGACTGCACCCCGTCGAGTGGAACGTCGGCGAGGTCGCCGGCGTTCTCGCCGACTTCTGCCTGGCCCGCCGGAGCACTCCGTCCGCCGTGCGCGATACCCCCGGCCTGCTGGCCGACTTCCAGAACCGCCTCACCGCCGAGGGCGTCGAGCTGCGCTGGCCCGACGTCTCGGGCTACTGAGAGGGATCCCAAATGAGAGCACGGATAACGCGAGCGCGGACAACGGTCGCGGTCGCGGTGGCGGCGCTGCTCGGCCTCACCGCCTGCGGCTCCGGCGAGGGCGGCGGGTCCGGCGACGGCCCGATCACGCTGCGGATGACCACCTGGTCGGCGAACGAGGCACACGTCAAGCTCTTCAACGAGATCGCCGACGAGTACAAGAAGGCGCACCCGAACGTCACCGCGATCACCTTCGACGCGATCCCGTTCGAGAGCTACACGACCACGCTCACCACGCAGATCGCCGGCGGCAACCCGCCGGACCTGGCCTGGGTACTGGAGAACGCGGCACCTGACTTCGTCTCCTCGGGCGCGCTGCTGCCGCTCGACGACACGCTCAAGGGCGTCGACGGGTACGACTTCGACGAGCTGGCCCCGGCCGCCACCAAGCTCTGGCAGGCCGACGGCAAGCTGTACGGCTACCCGTTCTCCACCTCGCCCTTCGGCATCTTCGTCAACACCGACCTGGTCAAGGCCGCCGGGCAGAAGACGCCCGCCGAACTCGTCGCGGCAAACCAGTGGACCTGGGAGAACGCGGCGAAGCTGGCCGCCTCGGTCAACGCGAAGACCGGCAAGGCGGGCCTGGTGGTACGCGACTTCGACTACAAGGGCTGGGACAACCTGTCCACGGTCTGGACGGGCTGGGGCGCCGAGGCGTGGAGCGCCGACGGGAGGACCTGCGGCTTCGACAAGCCGGAGATGATCGAGGCCATGACGTTCCTGCACAGGGCGACCTTCACCGACAAGGCGTTTCCCGGCCCGGGTACGACCGCCGACTTCTTCGCCGGCGAGGCGGGTATGACGATCACGCAGATCTCCCGCGCGTCGCTGCTCCAGGACGGCAAGTTCGGCTGGGACCTGGTGACGCTGCCGACCGGCCCCAAGGGCAGCTACGCGGTGATCGGCCAGGGCGGGCTGGGCGTGCTCAAGAAGGGCAAGAACGCCGAGGCGGCCGCCGACTTCCTCGCGTTCTTCACCAACCCCACCAACTCGGCCAAGCTCGCGCAGTTCTTCCCGCCGCCGCGTACGTCGCTGCTCACCACCGACACGCTCGCCAAGACCAACCCGCTGCTCAAGCCGGAGCAGCTGGAGGCGGTCGTGATCGACGGCATCTCCAGCGGGGTCGTGAAGCCCAACCACACCGGGCAGGCGGAGCTGTCGCAGGCGGTCCGCTCGGCGCTCGACCCGCTGTGGAAGCCGGGCGCGGACGTGGCGGCCGTACTCGGCGGCGTGTGCACCGCGATCAACCCGCTGCTGGCCAAGTAGATGGCGCTGCTGACCGACGACCGCCAGGCGGGCCGGACCTCGAGCCGGCCCGCCCCGGGCGGCACGCGTCGCTGGTGGACCACACGCCGGCGCGACAACCTGGCCGGCTACCTGTTCATCGCGCCGCAGCTCGTCGGCAGCGTGCTCTTCGTACTGATCCCACTCGGCCTGGTGATCTGGTACTCGCTGCACGAGTGGAACGTGCTCGCCGACACGTTCGACTTCGTCGGCGCGGACAACTACCGCGCCATGGCCGAGGACCCCAACCTGCCCGGCGTGCTGCGGGCGACCGCGCTCTTCTCGGTCGGGCTGGTCGCGTTCAACCTGAGCCTGGCGCTCTTCCTCGCGGTGCTGCTCAACCAGCGGCTGCGCGGCACCGCGTTCTTCCGGGTCCTGTTCTTCTCGCCGGTCGTCGTCTCGTTGGTCGCCTGGACCATCGTGTGGGGCTTTCTCCTGCAGGACAACGGCGGCATCAACGGCCTGCTGGACACGATCGGCGTCGACGGCCCGAACTGGCTGCGCGGCGACCTCACCGCGATGCTCTCGGTGATCGTCGTGCAGGTCGTCAAGAACGTCGGCCTCAACATGGTGCTCTTCCTGGCCGCGCTCCAGGGCGTGCCGGGCGAGCTCTACGAGGCGGCGCGGGTCGAGGGCGCCAGCCGGTGGACCCAGTTTCGGCGGATCACGGTACCCCTGATCAGCCCGACGATCCTGCTCACCTCGATCATCACGGTGGTCGGCTCGCTCCAGGTCTTCGCCCAGATCGCCGTGCTCACCCAGGGCGGCCCCGGCTCCTCCACCACCGTGCTCGTCTACTACCTCTACCAGCAGGCGTTCCAGTTCCACCACTTCGGGTACGGCGCCACCATCTCCGTACTCCTTTTCCTCATCGTCCTGGTGCTGACCGTCGTGCAGTGGCAGATGCGCAAGAGGTGGGTCTTCCATGAGCAGTAAGCTCTCGCCGCGCGCCAAGGTGCTCCTCTACGGCACACTCTGCGTGCTGGCCATCCCGTTCGTCTTCCCGACCTGGTGGATGGTCACGTCGTCGGTCAAGCCGGTCTCGGACATCTTCGCGTTTCCGCCCAGCCTCGTCCCGGCGTCGGTGAGCTTCGCCGGCTACCGCGACGCCTTCACCACTCAGCCCTTCGCCCAGCAGTACCTCAACTCGGCGTACATCGCGCTCGTCGTCACCGTCGGTACGCTCGCGGTGTCGTCACTGGCCGGCTACGCCTTCGCCCGCATCCGCTTTCGCGGGCAGAACGTCCTCTTCCTCGTCGTGCTGCTCGGCCTGCTGATCCCGAGCGAGGTCACGATCGTCCCGCTCTTCCGCATGTTCAACTCCGCCGGGCTCGTGGACACGCACTGGCCGCTGATCCTGGTGCCGATCCTGGGCGCGCCGAGCGTGCTGGCCACCTTCATCATGCGGCAGTTCTTCCTGGCGCTCCCGGTCGAGCTGGAGGAGGCGGCGCGCCTGGACGGGCTGGGCCGCTTCGCGACCTTCTGGCGGGTCGGGCTGCCGCTGTCTCGGCCCGCGCTGGGCGCGGTCTCCATCTTCACGTTCCTGCACAGCTGGAACCTCTACCTGGAGCCGATCGTCTTCCTCTCCACTCCGGAGAAGTTCACCCTGCCGCAGGCGCTGACCCAGTTTGTCGACGTCTACGGCGGTCCGATGTGGAACGTCCAGCTGTCGGCGGCGTCACTGACCGCCATCCCGGTGCTGATCGTCTTCGTGATCGCCCAGCGCCAGTTCATCGAGGGCCTGGCCCACACGGGCCTGAAGGGCTGACCCGGAGTGGCCCTGTCGCCAACCGCCCGAGCCACCGTGGGCGGCTCGGGCGGTTGACGTGTGACGGAGCCGGACGGCGGGCCTGGCGTGACCTGCTTTGCGGAAGGTGCCAGGAATGTGACCTGTGCCAGACCCGCCGTCCGGTGCGCACCCCGATGTGGGGTCAGAATCCGATGGGCTCGCGGATGAGGATGATCGCGGTGCGGTTGGGGATGGCCTCGCGCTCGAAGATCAGAATCTTGCCGATGAACGAGCCCTGCCCGGCCGCTTCCTGGACGCGCTGGGACTCCAGGGGGAGGCAGTGCTCCCGGACCCGCCGCAGGGCGGCGTCGAGGTCGGGGACGATCTTCTGCGAGCCGACCACGAGGATGGTCCGCATCGCTCCGGCCGCGTACGAGGCGAGCTGGCTGCCGGTGGCCGAGGCGGCGACAAGCTGGCCGTCCTCGGTGACCGCGTGGACGCTGCCGATGGTGACGTCGGGCGCGGCGCCGAGCTTGAGCTGCTTGACGAAGTCGCCCTCGAACTCGGCGGCCTGCTTGCGGACCGACTGGTACTTGTCGCCCTCCTCGATGTCGGCGGCGATGCCGGTCAACCGGAGCGTCTCACTCGATGCGGTGAAGATGCCCTGGTCCGTTGGCAACAGCTCACCGGCGACGGCACGGGCGCCGGCCGGATCGTCGACGACGTGCACCTC
This sequence comes from Phytohabitans kaempferiae, assembly GCF_042433955.1. NCBI lineage: Bacteria > Bacillati > Actinomycetota > Actinomycetes > Micromonosporales > Micromonosporaceae > Phytohabitans > Phytohabitans kaempferiae. Next base: position 85,724 of record NZ_JBHLUH010000039.1, read on the forward strand.
ATAGCCTCGTTCACGCAACGCCGCGACCGCCCGGTCGAGACGCTCGGTATGTGCCGGCGCACCGAAGTCGATACCAACGGTGGAGGATCCGGTTGTCATTTCACCACCCTTAGAATGATGTTCCACAACGAGCTGGATACATCATGCGTAGAGATGTGTGAGGCTTGCTAGAAGGCACTTTTAACTGCCCCGGTACCTTGGAGGGAACCATGCCGGAAGCGCTGGTCGTCGACCGCCTGCCCGTCGCGCTGGCCGATCCCGCCGCCCACAGTGACGTGACCTGCCGGGCCCGGGACATGCTCGACCGCATCGCCGAGAAGTGGTCGCTGTCGGTGGTTCACGAGCTGGCCTGGGGGCCGCTGCGATTCACCGAGCTGAAGCGGCGCCTCGACGGGGTCAGCCAGCGTATGCTGACCGCGACCCTGCGCGGCCTGGAGCGCGACGGCCTGGTGCGCCGCACGGTCCATCCGGTGATGCCGCCGCGCGTCGACTACCAGCTCACCCCGCTGGGCGTGAGCCTGCTGGACACCGTGTGCCGGTTGATGGCCTGGACCGTCGAGCACATGCCCGACATCGAGCGGGCACGCCACGAGTTCGACAGGGCCGCCGAGTCGGCCGGCTGACCGGTCACCAGGTCACCGGGAGTTCGTGCACGCACGGACCGCTGGACGGTAGCCTCGGCGGACCTCGGTGACGAGCGGGTCACGGACCACGGCTCCGGCGCGGACGAGCCGGTCGACCAGGGCCTCGGCGTCGTCGGGGCCGGGCGTCTCCCAGCGGGCGCCGTCGAGCTGAAACGTCCCGCGCGTGGCGTCGGGAAGCTCGGCGCCCCCGTCGACCAGCGCTGGCGTGGGCACGGCCCGCAGCGACGTGCCCACCGCGAACTCGATGCCGACGAATGCCGCGCCCTCCGGCACCGGCGCGGTGCCGGTCCTGGTCTCGGGGCCGGAAATGCCCGCGTACGCCCTGCCGTCCCGCTCCCAGAACAGGAGCCCCCAGCACACCGCCGCGACGGAGGTCATCTCCGCGACCCGCTCACTGGTGCAGGTCCACACGGTGTCGACCCAGGGGGAGTCGGACGCGCGCGTCTCGAACCGCAGTCCCACGGCTGAAGGATATGCGCCGCACGAGCCCGGTGCTCGTGGCGGATCGCTGGGCTGTCGCACGGCCGGCCGGCGGATCCGCGCCGGTGGTGGATCACGTTCCGGACACGGCCTCTTGCTCGCGCTGTGCCTCCTCCGCTAACTTGCGTTCCATAAGTTCCAGCACCTACGCCAGCAAGGCCAGCAGAGGGCTCTGTTTCGGGTATGTTGCGGGACGTAAGTTGGAGGAGGTGCGGTGACGTTCTCGATCGTGGCCGTCGACCCGGCGACCGGTGAGATCGGCGCGGCCGTGCAGTCGCACTTCTTCGCCGTCGGTCGCCGCTGCCTCACCGTCCTGCCCGGGATCGGCGCGGTCGCGTCGCAGGCGTTCGGGGATGCCGGCCACGGACCGCTCGCCCTCGGCGCGCTCTCGACGTCCGGTGCCGGCCCCGCCCACGTCCTGCGGCGGCTGATGGCCGACGACGAAAACCGCGAACTGCGGCAGGTCATGGTCGTCGACCCGCGCGGCGAGGCGGCCGCGCACACCGGCTCCGGATGCATCCCGCACGCCGGTCACCGGATCGGTGACGGCGTGGCCGCGGCGGGCAACACGCTCTCCGGCCCGCACTGGCAGGACATGGTCGACGCGTACCGGGACACCCCCGGCCCGATCGAACAGCGCCTGCTCGCCGCCCTCTCCGCCGCGCAGACGGCCGGCGGCGACCTGCGCGGCATGATGTCCGCCGCGCTCAAGGTCGTGGGTCCGGAGCCGACCCGCTGGCCCCAGCCGGGCACTCGGCTGGACCTGCGCGTCGACCACCATCCGTCCCCGATCGAGGAGCTGACCCGCCTGGCGGCGCTCTCGGCGGCGCACGCCAGGCTCACCGCCGGTGTCCTCACCGCCGGCCGGATCGTCGGCACCGGGGCGGCTCCGATCGACGGCACCAACGCACCGGGGATCCTCGACGACCTGGCCGAGGCACAGCACGCCTTCGGCGACGACCCCGAACCCACCTTCTGGCGGGGTGTCGTGGCGGCGCGAGTCGGCCGCGACGCGCTCGCGGCCGCCTGTTTCGCGCGGGCCATCGCGCTGCACCCGCCGTACGAACAACTCGCCGGCGCGCTCGAACGCGCCGGCCGGCTCCGGCTTCCCCCGGGCGGACTCCGCGCGCTCCTGGCGGCCCACCCGGACGCCTCACCCTTAACGACCGCCCAGTTTGGTCGGAACGGACAGATGGAGACCCCCAGCACATGAGACGAAAGCACATCGCGCCGCTCGTGGCGGCCGCGCTCACCGGCGTCGTCGCGCTCAGCGGCTGCCAGGGCGGGTCGCAAGGCGACTCCGGTGGCCGGTCGCACAGTTTCATCGTCGGCGCCGGCGAGGTGGACGGGCTCGACCCCGTCCAGACCAAGACGATGACCGCCCAGATGGTCGTGGCGAACCTGTACGCCAACCTGATCGAACAGAAGATGGTCCCGGTGGCGGACGGCTATCTCGACGGCGCGGACGAGTACGTCAACGGCATCGTCGAGAGCTACGAGACCGCCGAGGACGGCAAGGTGCTCACCTTCAAGCTCGCCGGCGGGCTGACCTTCGCCGACGGCTCGCCGCTCACCGCCGACGACGTCGTCTACACGATGAAGCGGACGCTCTCGGATGCCTCCTACGTCAGCGGCTCCAGCACCGTGTTCATGCACATCAGCGACGCCGAGAAGCAGATCGTCGCGGTCGACCCGTCGACCGTGCGGGTCACGCTCGACTCACCGGCGCCGGCCGTCAACGCGTTCCTCGCCCTGAGCACCTTCGGCATCCTGAGCGCGGAGAAGGGCAAGGCGAACGCGGGCGCGAACGGCGCCGCCACCGAGTTCTTCGTCAAGAACGCGACCCCGTCCGGCCCGTTCACGCTGGACTCGTGGACCGCCGGCGAGAGCGTCAAGCTCGTCAAGAACCCCAAGTACGTGCACGCGGGCGACGTCTACCCGGAACAGCTCACCATCCTCAACATGGCCGACGAGGACCAGCGCTACCTCGCGCTGAAGAACGGCGACATCGACGTGGCGCTCGACCTGTCGCCCCGGCTGGTGAAGGAGGCTTCCTCGGAGGCCGCGCTGACCGTGCACAGCATGCCCAGCAGCACGCTCTACTACCTGGGCATGAACCCCAAGGTGGCGCCCTTCGACAACAAGCTGGTCCGCCAGGCGGTGGCCGCCGCCGTGCCGTACGAGCTGCTGATGCAGGAGGTCCTGCTCGGCCAGGCGAACCCGGCGTACGGCGTGGTCCCGCACAACATGACGACCAGCACCGCGCCGTCGGAGAAGGCCACGCAGTACGAGACGAACGCCGAGCGGGCCAAGCAGCTTCTCGCTCAGGCGGGGGTGCGTGACCTGACCGTCGACCTCTCGATCTCCTCCGCCGACCCGATCTCGGTCGACTCGGCCGTGCACATCCAGTCGGCGCTCGCCCAGGCCGGCATCAAGGCCCAGATCAAGCAGCTGGCCGACGCCGACTTCGAGACCCGGAGCAAGGCTCAGGAGCTCGGCTTCTTCGTCGCGAACTGGGCCTCGTGGGTGCAGGATCCGTTCTTCCAGATGCGTGCCCTGCTGCTGACGGACCGGGCGACCAACCGGACCGGCTTCGCCAACGCGGCGTTCGACAAGCTCGTCCTCGACGGCATCGCCGAGGGCGACCGCGCCAAGCGCGACGAGCTGTCGGCCCAGGCGCAGCAGATCGTGATCGACGAGGCGTCGTTCGTCGGCCTGTTCACCAGGAACCTGTCCGTCGTGACACGGTCCGATGTGGACGGCATCACGCTCGCCGACGACCAGTTGCTCCGTCTGAAGTACCTGTCCCGTAAATGATGTCCCGGTTTCGCCGGGCCGGCCGACAGTGGCCGGCCCGGCGACCGGGCCTGCCGTGGAGCGCAACCTCTTGACCAGGTATCTCCTGCGACGCCTGCTGTCGAGCGCGATCACCATCACGCTCATGGCGGTGCTCGTGTTCTTCGCATCCCGGGTGCTGCCCGGCGATCCCGCGGTCATCCGTGCCGGCAACGACGCCACGCCGGAGCTGATCGCGAGGATCCGCGCCGAGCACGGTCTGGACCTTCCGCTGTACGAGCAGTTCCTCAACTACATCGGCGGCCTGCTGCACGGGGATCTGGGCACGTCGGTGCGGACGGGCAACCCCGTCTCCTCGGACCTGCTGACGTTCCTTCCCGCCACGTTGGAGCTGAGCCTGCTGGCGTTCGTCGTCGCCGTGCTGGTCGGCGTCACCGTCGGCACGGTCGCCGCCGCCAAGGCGGGGCGGTGGCCGGACGCGGCGGCGCGCGGCTTCACCGCGGTGGGGGGCTCGATGCCCAGCTTCTGGCTCGCCCTCATGGCCATCTTCGTCCTCGTCTACTCCCTGGGCCTCTTCCCGAGTCCGGTGGGACGGCTGCCGCTCGGCACGAGCGCGCCGCCCCGCCACACCGGCTTCCTGACGATCGACGCGCTCATCGCCGGCGACGGCGCACTGGCCGCGTCGGCGCTGGCCCAGCTCGCGCTGCCGGCCCTCCTGCTGGGGACGCTCAGCTCCATCGCGCTCGCCCGGATCACCCGTACCGCGATGATCGACGCCCTCAGCTCCAGCCACGCTCGGGCCGCGCGCGGCCTGAACCTCAAGCGCCGGCACATCCTGTTTCAGGAGGGCTTCCGCAACGCGCTGCCGACGATCGTCACCTCGATGGGCTTCGTCGCCGGACACCTCATCGCCGGCAACATCATCGTCGAGCAGATCTTCTCGTGGCCCGGGATCGGGCGGTACCTGAGCACCGCGATCTCGCAGAGCGACCTGGACGTCGTGCAGGGCTTCGTGATCGTCGTCGGCGTCAGCTACGTGCTCATCAACCTCGTCGTCGACCTCCTCTACGTCGTCTCGGACCCGCGCATCGACCTCCGGAGGGCAGGATGACGACCGCCACGGTGCCCGTCTCCGCGCGACCGCGCCGCCGGCTGGCCTGGCTGCGCGGCCACGGCGACCTCGGACTGCGGCTCGGGCTGCTCCTGCTGGCCGTACTCGTGCTGATCGGCCTGGTCGGCCCGCTGCTGCTGCCCGACCCGAACGCGACGGCGGCCGGTCAGTCGCTGCTGCCACCGGGTCCGGACCACCTGTTCGGCACCGACCGGTACGGCCGCGACCTGCTCGCCCGTACGGTCGCCGCGATCCGCCTCGACCTCGTGCTCGGCATCGGAGTCGCCGTCGCCGCGATGCTGCTCGGCTCGCTGCTGGGCGCCGTCGCCGGCTACCTCGGCGGCATCGTCGACGAGGTGGTCATGCGCCTCACCGACGCGCTGCTGGCCTTCCCGGGCTTCGTACTCGCTCTCATGGTCGTCGCCTTCACCGGCAACAGCCTGGTGTTCATGGCGATCGGCGTCACGATCGGATCGATGCCCCACTTCGTCCGGCTCGCCCGCGCCCGGGCACTGTCCGAACGGGAACTCGACTACATCCCCGCCAGCAAGTTGGCCGGCAGCGGGAACGGCGGCATCATCTTCGGGCACATCATGCCCAACACGATCGGGGCGCCGCTCATCCAGACCACCGTCACCGCCGGATGGGCGATCCTGGACATCGCGGCCCTGTCGTTCCTCGGCGTCGGTGTCCAGCCGCCCACCGCCGAGTGGGGCACGATGATCTCGGAGGGCTACAGCGAGATCCTCACCGGCAAGTGGTGGCCCGCGTTCTTCCCCGGCCTGTTCATGCTCATCGCCGTGCTGGCCTTCCAGCTGATCGGCGACGGGCTCTCGAAATGGAAGAACTCATGAGCCTTCTCGCGGTCAACGACCTCGACCTCCGCATCGCCCGGACCGGGCAGACGCTGCTGCGCGACGTCACCGTCTCCATCGAGCGCGGTTCCATCGTCGGCCTGGTAGGCGAGTCCGGCTCCGGAAAGTCGATGTTCTCGCTGGCCCTCATGGGACTGCTGCCCAACGGCATCGAGGTCTGCGCCGGGGAGGCGGAGGTGGCCGGCCGGTCGGTCTTCCGCGGCGCGTCACACTCCTACGACGCCGCCGCGCGGGACCGGATCGCGCTCGTGTCACAGAACCCTCGGGCCGCGCTGAACCCGACCATGCGGGTCGGCAAGCAGATGGTACGCGTGCTGCGGGAACGCCGCCGGATGGGAAAGGTCCAGGCGCGGGACGAGTCCCGGGAGCTGTTGCGCAAGGTGGGCATATCCGATCCGCTGCGGGTCGAGCGCGCCTACCCGCACCAGCTCTCCGGAGGGATGTGCCAGCGGGTCGTCATCGCGATGGCGCTCTCCGTGCGGGCACCTGTGCTGATCGCCGACGAACCCACGACCGGCCTCGACGTCACCATCCAGGCGCAGATCCTGTTGCTGCTCAAGGAACTGATGGCCGACGGCGACCGGGCGGTCCTCATGGTGACCCACGACCTCGCCGTCGTGAGCAGCATGTGCGACCAGGTGATCATCCTCTACGGCGGCCAGGTGATGGAGGTGGGGCCGACGCGGGACATCTTCCGCGATCCCGTGCACCCCTACACGCGCTTCCTCCTGGAAAGCCTCGAAGACCACGTCCCGAGCGCCGACGACATCGGCGACCAGGTGACGGAGGCGTCGGTGGACTTCTCGCTCGCCGGCTGCCGCTTCGCGAAGCGGTGCCCGTTCAGCACGGACGTGTGCCACCGCGAGGTCCCGCTCGCACGCCGGAGCGAGACGCGGACCGTCAACTGCCACCACCGAGGTGTCTCGTGAGCCCGTTGCTTCAGGTCGACGACCTCGTCATCACCTACGCGAACGGCCGGCGACGCGTCCCCGCCGTACGCGGCGTCAGCTTCGCCGCCGAGCCGGGGGAGACGATCGCCCTGGTCGGCGAGTCCGGCTGCGGGAAGTCGTCGACCGCCCGAGCCATCGCCGGGCTCGAGGCGTCCACCTCCGGCCGCGTGCGCGTGGCCGGGCATGACGTCGGCGCCATCGCCCGCGACCCGAAGCTGCGCCACCTCGTGCAGATGGTGTTCCAGCACTCCGACCAGTCGCTGGACCAGATGTGGTCGGTCGAGCGCATCGTCGCCGAGCCGCTGGTTCGGATGCACGGCATGCGGCGCGGTGCCGCCCGCGACCGTGTGGTCCCCGCGCTCGCCGAGGTCGGGCTCGGTGAGGAGTACATGAGCCGGCGACCGCGCGACCTCTCCGGTGGGCAGGCGCAACGGGTGGCCATCGCCCGTGCCCTGATCACCCGTCCCCAGCTCGTCGTGCTCGACGAGCCCACCGCGAGCCTGGACCAGTCGGTGCGGTCGCGAGTGCTGTCGCTGCTGCGGCGCCTGCAGGACGAACGGAAGATGACCTACGTCTTCATCTCCCACGACCTGGCCAGCGTGCGCCGGATCGCGCACCGCGTCGCCGTGATGTACCTGGGGCGCATCGTCGAGGTGGGCACCACCGCCGAGATCTTCCGCAACCCGATGCATCCGTACACCGAAGGCCTGCTCGAATCCGAACCGCGCGTGACGCCGAACCAACCGTGGGAGATCACCCCGATGCGGGGCGAGACGCCCAGCCCTTCGGCCATCCCCACGGGATGCGCCTTCCAAGGGCGGTGCCCGCTCGCCGGCCCGGAGTGCGCGGCCGTCGATCCCCGTCTCGTCGAGGTCACCGGTGGTCGGCTGCTGGCCTGTGTGAAGAAGGACTGACACGTGCCCACACTGTCCCGGCCCCGGCCGGCACGTCTTCTGTCGGCCGCGGCGCGCCGCCTGCCGCAGCTACTCGACGACCTGAAGGTGCTGGTCGAGTGCGAGTCCCCGTCGGCGGTCCCGGCCGCGCTCCACGAGTGCGCCGACCACCTGGACGGCCTCGTCCGCACGCGCGTGGGTCGCGAGGCCGAGTGGCGTGGCGAGGCGCTGCCGCACCTGCGGTGGCGGTGGGGTGACTCGGCCAACCGCGTCCTCATGCTGACCCACTTCGACACGGTCTGGCCCGTGGGCACCCTCGTGGACTTCCCCTTCTCCCACGAGGACGGCCTGGTCCGCGGCCCCGGCAGCTTCGACATGAAGGCGGGGATCGTCATCGCGGTGCACGCGCTGGCGGTACTCCGGGAGGTGGCCGGCGAACAGGCACTCGACGGGATCTGCCTGCTCGCCACCGCCGACGAGGAGCTCGGGTCCGGCGGTTCGCGGGCGCTGATCGAGTCGGAGGCGAAAGGCTGCCGGGCCGCCCTCGTCTTCGAGGGCGCCGGAGCGGACGGCGCGCTGAAGACCGCCCGCAAGGGCACCGCGCACTACGTGCTCCGCGTGCACGGCAAGGCATCCCATGCCGGCCTGGAGCCGGAACGAGGCGTGAACTCGGCGCTGGACGCCTCCCGCCTGACCCTCGCCGCGGCTCGGCTGTCCGACCCGGCCCGAGGCACCACCGTGACACCGACCCTCGTGACGGCGGGCACATCCAGGAACACCGTCCCCGACCTCGCCGAGATCTCCCTCGACGTGCGGGCCGCCCACCCCGACGAACAGCGGCGCGTCGACGACGCCCTGCGGCGGCTGGTGGCGGAGCCGTCACCGATCGGATGCGGCCTCGAACTCGTCGGCGGGCCGAACCGCCCTCCGATGACGGAGCAGACGTCCGCGGCACTCTACGAGACCGCGCGGCAGGTGAACCGCACGCTCGACCTGCCCGAGCTCGACCAGGTCTCGGTCGGTGGCGGGTCAGACGGCAACCTCACCGCCGCGCTGGGCATCCCCACGCTGGACGGGCTCGGCGCGGTCGGTGGTGGCGCGCACACCCGCGAGGAGCGGGTCAGCTCCGACCGCCTCGTCGACCGCGTCGCCCTCGTCGCCGGGCTCCTCGCCGAACTGCTCGACAACCCCGCGACAGGAGACGACCGTGGCTGAGCCGCTGGACCCGTTCGCCCCGGCGACCGAGGTCGCCCGCCGCATCCGGGAGCGGGAGGTGACGCCGCTGGAGGTGGCGCGGTTCTACCGCGACCGTGTGGACCGGCTCAACGACCGGCTCAACGCGATCGTCTGGCTGGACGAGGCGTTCCTCGACCGCGCCGAGCGCGCGACCAGGGAGCTGGCGGACCGAAGCGACCTGCCGCCGTTCTTCGGCGTGCCGATCGCGGTCAAGGACGTCCAGAACGTCGCGGGACAGCCGAACACGAAGTCGTCGCTGGCCGTCTCGGACGCGCCGCAGGCGCGCGGCGACATCTTCGTCGAGCGGCTGCTCGCCGCCGGCTTCACGCCGATCGGCCGGTCCGCCTCCTCCGAGCTGGCCGCGACGCCGACGACCGAGAGCATCAAGCACGGCGTCACGCGCAACCCGTGGCATCCGGAGGTGAGCCCGGCCGGGTCGAGCGGCGGGTCGGCGGCGGCGATCGCCGCGGGCATGGTGCCGGCCGCGACCGCCACGGACGGCGCCGGCTCGATCCGCCTCCCCGCGTCCGCGTGCGGCCTGGTCGGCCTCAAACCCAGCCGTGGGCTGCTCCCGCAGCGGATACCAAACTGGGAGGGCTCGTCCGTCGACGGCGTGCTGACCCGGACCGTCGCCGACACCGCCGCGATCCTGGACGTCGTCGCCGCTCCCGACCCGTACGCCTGGACGGTGACCGCGACCCCGCCGCCGGAGTACCTGCGGGCACTCCGCGACGACCCGCCGCCGCTGCGGATCGCCCTGCTCCTGCGGGCGCCCGGCGACATCGAGGTGGACGAGGAGTGCGTGGCGGCGACCCGCGAGGTCGCGGACCGGCTCGCCCGGGACGGGCACGAGATCGTCGAGGTGGCGCCGACGATCGCGCGGAGCCCGGCGATCGACCTCTACCGCCGCTTCGTCGGCCCCGCCGGCAGCCACCTGCTCGACTACGACCTCAGCCAGCCGATGCAGCCGGGCGTACGCGGGCGCCTGCGCCACATCGAGGAGATGTCGGTACGTGAGTACGTGCGCGCCGTGGCCGAGCTGAAGCGGCTGACCCGCGACCTGGTGCGCCCCTGGATCGAGGACTTCGCCGTACTGCTGACGCCGACGAGCGCGGTCCGCACCCCACCACACGGCGTGGTCACCCACGACCACAACAACCCTGACCAGGGGCAACCAACCCTCAAGGCGGTCGGGGCGTTCACCGGATGGGTCAACGTAGCCGGGCTGCCGGCGATCTCGCTGCCGACCCACACCGACTCGCGCGGCGCCCCGCTCGGCGTCCAACTCGTCGGCGGCCCGTTCTCCGAGGCATCGCTCCTGAGGATCGGCCGGCGGCTGGAGCGGCAGTACCACTGGCCCGACCGCCGCCCGGCCGGGATCTGAGGAGAGACAGCAGTGACAGACACAGGAAACGAACCGAAAGGTCAAGGCAACCCCATGGGAATGGACACCACCGAGTACGACAAGCGGCAGGTTCTGGCTCTGCACAAGCAGTGGTGGAAGGCGAACGTCGGGCTCGACATCCCGGCCATGCGCGAGTGCTTCCCCTCGGGCAACGCCTTCTCGATGTTCAACCGCAACAGCTTCACGTACTTCGGCATCGACGAGGTGACCAAGCTCTGGCAGCACTTCATCGACACCGACATCCCGCCCCGCCTGACGCAGACCGTGGCCGTCCTGCGCATCGAGGCGCGTGCCGACACCGCCTGGGTCATCAGCGAGCTGACCTACCGGCGCGTCGCCCCCGTCCAGACCGAACGGCACTGGGAGAATCCCGACGTCGACCAGACGTTCGGCAGCAAGGCGACCGAGATCTACCACCGTGACAACGGCGCGGGCGTGCCGGAGTGGAAGATGTGGCATTTCCAGTCCGGACCGCTCCAGCCCTTCGAGGAGCCGCGCCCGGCCTTCGACGACACGTTGACCGACCGGGGCCTCGGCGGCAACCCGTACGGCGAGCCGATCACGTACACCTTCACCCTCGACCGGCCGGCCTGAGGAGCGCGCGGACGATGACGGAGAAGCGCGCCCCCCGGATGTCGCTGATGCTGAGCAGCGCGGTCCCGCCCGACCAGACCCTCGCGGTCGCCCGGTTCGCCGAAGAGTCCCGCTACTCCAAGCTCTGGATCACCGAGGACTACTTCCGCAAGGGCGCCTTCTCCACCGCCGGAGCCGTGCTCGCGGCGACCGGCGGCATCAAGGTCGGCCTCGGTATCGCGTCACCGTACGTGCGGAGCCCCGCCACCTTCGCCATGGAGGTCGCCACCCTCGAAGCGATGTTCCCGGGCAGGTTCGAGGCCGGCGTCGGGCTGGGCAGCCTGCGGGCCCTCGACGCCCTGGGCCGCCGGCCGGAGAAGGCCATCAGGTCGCTGACCGACCGCCTCCGGCTCCTGCGCTCGCTGCTCTCCGGCGCGGACACGCGCTGGCGGGACGAGCTCGACAACCTCGACGGCGTACGGCTGCACTATCCGGCGGCGGAGCCCTCGCGCATCTGGGTAGCCGCCGAGTCCCCCCAGATGCTGCGGATGGCCGCGCGGGAGTCCGACGGGCTCATCCTCTCGGCGCTCTCCTCGCCCGGGTACGTCTCCTGGGTACGCGAGGAGATCGCGCCCGCGCTCGCCAAGCGCGGCGTCGACCTGCCGATCGCGGCGTTCGTCTACACCAGCCTCCACGACGACGAGGAGGTCGCCTTCGGCAACGCGCGGGAACTCGTCGCCGCCCGGCTCGCGTCCGGCCGGGTGACGCCCACCCTCGCCCGAAGCGGGATCTGGGAGGAGATCGAGCCGCTGATGGGGCGCCCGGTCGACGAGCTGCGGCCTCGGCTGGGGCCGGAGGTGGTCGGGAGCTTCGTCGCCTACGGCACCGTCGCGTCGTGCCGGGAGCGCCTCCTCGCGTACGCGGCCGCCGGCCTGGACGAGATCGCGCTGGCCCCGATCCCGGTCGCGGGGAAACTCAACCTCGCCGAGGTGATGCCGCTCCTGGCACAGTTCGTCCCCGCGACGTAGTCAAGACCCCGCCACGGAGGCGCTGACGCTATCGTCTCCCTGCCGCGGCCGCCATGACCGAAGGATCGACAGTGACCCTCGACGAGACGCAGATCCAGAGCACCGAGTCGGACAACCGCAGCCTGGTCAGCCCAAGAGACCGCTACGCGGCACGGCTGCAGATGAACATGTCCGCCGCGAACCTGCGGGCCCGCGTGCTCGACGCCGAGCTGAGGAACCTCCAGCGGACCTTCGACCACCTGGGCGAGGACGACTCGCTCGTGCGGGCCGCGAGCGGCATCGTCAGCGCCCGGCGCCGCTTCATCGTCGGCGCGGGCAAGAGCCTCGCCCACGCCACGCTGCTCGCCTGGGACCTCTCCGCCGGCCTCGGCCAGGTGCTGCTGGTCGACGAGGTCACCGTCCGCTCCCTCGACGTGCTCCTCGACGTGCGCCCCAGCGACGTGCTCGTCGCCTTCTCCTTCCGCCGGTACCAGCGCCGCACGGTGACCGTCGCGGAGGAGTTCGCGGCACAGGGCGGGGTCGTCATCGGGATCACCGACGCCCCGGACGCGCCGATCGCCCGGATCGCGCACGAGGTCGTCGTCGTACCCACCGTGAGCGCCTCCTACGCCGACTCGCCGACCGCCGTCGCCGCGGTCATCCACCTGCTCACGACGCTTACCACGGCGAGCGCGAAGGGCGCGCGGCGTAGGCTCGCCGAACGGGAGCGCCTGCACCAGGCGCTCGACACGTACCTGGAATGACGCCGGAGGCGCACGGGTGAAGGTCATCGGCATAGATCTCTATCGGGTCAGGCTGCCGCTGAGGTCGACCTTCGAGACGAGCTCCCACCGCAAGGACGCGATCGAGCACATCCTCGTCCGCCTCCACGACGAGTCGGGCCTCGACGGCTGGGGCGAGATCGCGTGCGGCAACGGACCGTGGTTCTCCGCGGAGTACGTCTCGACCGCGTGGGCCGTCGCCACGGAGTTCCTCGTCCCCGCGGTGCTCGGCCAGGAGTGGCGGCATCCCGGCGAGCTGAACGCGCGGTGGTCAGGGATCGCCGGGCACCTGGCGGCGAAGGCGGGGTTCGACTGCGCGGCGTGGGACCTGTCGGCCAGGCGCGACGGCGTACCGCTCACGGTGGCCCTCGGGACGTCGCCGAGGGCGATCCCGGTCGGCGTCTCGGTCGGCATCGAGGAGTCCAACCAGCGGCTGGTCGAGCGCGTGGGCGGCTATCTCGACGAGGGATACCACCGGGTGAAGCTCAAGATCAGGCCCGGTTGGGACGTCGAGCCGGTCCGGGCGGTACGCGGCGCGTACCCCGACCTCCTGCTGCACGTCGACGCGAACGGCGCCTACCGGCCGGGAGCCGAGTCCGACGAGGTGATGCGCCAGCTCGACGACTTGGGGCTGGCCATGGTCGAGCAGCCGTACCCGGGCCGGGACTTCGTGTCCCACGCCCGCCTGGGGCAGCGGATCGGCACACCGCTGTGCCTTGACGAGTCCATAGAGGACATCGCCGACCTGGAGACCATGCTGGCGCTGGACGCGGCACAGGTGGTCAACATCAAGGTCTCCCGCGTCGGTGGCCTGACGCCCGCCCTGGCCCTCGCCCGGCGGTGTGCCGGCAACGACGTCGGCGTCTGGTGCGGCGGCATGCACGAGTTCGGCGTGGGCCGCGCGGCCAACATCGCCTTCGCGTGCGATCCCGCCTTCGACTACCCGCCCGACCTCTCCGGCTCCGACAAGTACTTCGCCCGCGACGTCGTCGATCCGCCGATCGTCGCGCGGGAGGGGTACGTCTCCCCGGCGCCCGGACCTGGCCTCGGCCTGGCGGTCGACCTGGCCCGGATCGAGTCGATCGCCCTCGACGTCGAGCGGCGCCGAGCCCCGGACTGACGCCCCGGCACCATCCCGGCCCAGAAGTCCGCCCCGCGGGCTTGACCCTGACGCTGCGTCAACCCTCCATGCTGGCCGCCATGACCATCCCTCCAACCACCAGTCCGGTCCAGGGGCCGGCGATCCACCTGCGGGGCCTGGAGAAGTCGTACAAGGAGCTGCGTGTGCTGCGCGGCGTGGACTTCGAGGTGGCGCGGGGCAGCATCTTCGCGCTGCTCGGCTCGAACGGCGCGGGCAAGACCACCGTGGTGAAGATCCTCTCCACGCTGCTCAAGGCCGACCGGGGGACTGCCCGGGTCAACGGCTTCGACGTCGCGACGCAGGCCGCCGGCGTACGCGAGTCCATCAGTCTCACCGGGCAGTTCGCGGCGGTGGACGAGATCCTCAGCGGGCGGGAGAACCTCGTCCTGGTCGCCAGGCTGAGGCACCTCAAGGACCCGGGCGCGATCGCGGATGACCTGCTGAGGCGCTTCTCGCTGACCGAGGCGGGCGGCCGGAGGGTGGCGACGTACTCCGGTGGCATGCGCCGCCGTCTGGACATCGCGATGAGCCTCGTCGGGAATCCGGCGGTCATCTTCCTGGACGAGCCGACGGCCGGACTGGACCCGCAGGCGCGCATCGAGGTGTGGCAGGCCGTCAGGCAGCTCGCCGAGGGCGGCACGACCGTGCTGCTCACCACGCAGTACCTGGAGGAGGCCGAACAGCTCGCCGACCGGATCGCGATCCTCCACCAGGGTCGGATCATCGTCGACGGCACTCTGGCCGAGCTCAAGCAGCTGCTGCCGCCCGCCAAGGTGGAATACGTCGAGAAGCAGCCCTCCCTCGAAGACGTCTTCTTCGCGGTCGTCGGCGAGGGCGGCGACACCGACGCGGGCAGCCAAGCCCGCGAGACCACGTCGAACCAACAGTAGGGAACACCGATGGGCACGCATTTCCTGGGCGACACCGCCGTCCTGCTGGGACGTTCCCTGCGGCACGTCACGCGCAGCCTGGACACCATCATCACGACCGCGATCACGCCGATCGCCATGATGCTGCTGTTCGTCTACGTGTTCGGCGGCGCGATCAACGCAGGGCCGCATTCGTATGTGAACTACCTGCTGCCCGGCATCCTGCTCGTCACGATCGCTTCGGGCATCGCCTACACCACACTGCGGCTCTTCCTGGACATGAGGAGCGGCATCTTCGAGCGATTCCAGTCCATGCCGATCGCCCGGTCGTCCGTGCTCTGGGCGCACGTGCTGACCTCGCTGGTCGCCAATCTGATCTCGCTCGTACTCGTCGTGCTCGTCGCCCTGCTCATGGGCTTCCGCTCGGGGGCGGGAGTGCTGTCCTGGCTCGCGGTCGCCGGCATCCTGGTCCTGTTCACCCTCGCGCTGACCTGGATCGCCGTCATCCCCGGCCTTTCCGCGAAGTCCGTGGACGGCGCCACCGGGTACTCCTACCCGCTCATCTTCCTGCCGTTCGTCAGCTCGGCCTTCGTGCCCACGGACACCATGCCCGGCCCGGTGCGGGCCTTCGCCGAGCACCAACCGGTCACCTCGATCGTCAACACGATCCGCGACCTGTTCACGCGTCAGCCGGTCGGCACCGACATCTGGATCGCCCTCGCCTGGTGCGTCGGCATCCTCATCGTCGCCTACCTCTTCGCCAGCATCTCGTACCGTCGCAGGATCTCCTGAGCCGGCGCCGGCCGGTCCGGGGAGTTTCGAGGGCAGGATCAGAGCATGCTGACGATCGGTCAACTGGCGGCGTACGCCGGCGTCACGGTGCGGGCGGTGCGGCACTATCACCAGATCGGACTGCTGCCCGAGGCGGAGCGGGACGCTTCGGGCTACCGGCGGTACGGCGCGGCGGCGGTCGTGTCCCTCATCAGGATTCGTACCCTCGCCAACGCCGGCGTGCCGCTGTCTCAGATCGGTCACATGCTCGAAGCCGACGCGTCGGCCTTCGCCGAAGCGATCGAAAGGATCGACAGCCAACTGCGCGACGAGGTCGAACGGCTGGAGACCAGCCGAAAGCAGATCGCGCGGCTCGTCGCCGGGGACAGCCTGGCGCTCCCGCCGGAGGTGGTCTCCTATCTCGACCGGCTTCGGGAGATCGGGGTATCGAAGCGGATCGTGGAAGGTGAGCGGGACGGCTGGATCCTGTTCGCGGCACGCTGGCCCGATCGCACCCGCGAGGTCATGCCCTGGAAGCTCGCGCAGCTCGGCGACCCGCAGTACGTTCGGCTCTACCGGCTCCTGTCCGAAGTCATCGAAAGCGACGCGGACGACGACCCGCGTCTGGAGGAAATCGCCGACATCATGGCCGCCGGCCTGGCCGAGCAGGCACGCACCTCCGGCGACATCAACTTCGGCGGCGTGGCGCACGACGACCTACCGTTTCACCTCATGGACGCCCTCGCCATCGAGGCCGATCCGCGGGCGCGGCGGCTTCTGGACCTGATGCGCGAGCGCGGCTGGGCGAGTTGGACCCGGATGGAGCGGGTGGCCAGGCCCTGACCTCCGGGCGTCTGGACATCGACCACTCATGCCGGCGGGAGGAGCGACCTCCCACCTTCCAGGACCAGCGGCAGACGCCGCGGCGGACCAGGACAGGTCGGATCACATCGGATGACGCCGGCGTCCGATACTGAACGCATGAGCAGCCCACCGCTGGCCCTCGGCCCCCGCTTGTCGGCGCGAGCGATGGTGGGGCTCCTCGGCGACTGGGAGAACGAGGCACCGACCTACGTGGCATTGGCCGAGCGGATACGCCTCCTGGTCATCGACGGGCGTGTTCCCACGGGGACGCGGCTGCCATCCGAGAGAAATCTCGCCCAGCAGCTCGGCCGGAGCCGGGCCACGATCGTGGCGGCCTACCAGGCGCTGCGGGATTCCGGGCATGTGGAGAGCGTCCGGGGGTCGGGCAGCAGCGCAATCCTTCCGCACCTGTCCGGTCGGGCCGCACTGCCGCGCACGGTCGATTTCGCCCGTGCGGTGCCGCCGCCCATCGACGGGCTCGCCGAGGTGCTCGGTCGGGTGGGAGCGCGGGCGACGTCAGCCCTGGACGGGCCGGGCTTCGACCTGCTGGGCAACGTGGCGTTGCGCGAGGCGATCGCGGATCGGTACCGCGATCGCGGTCTGCCCACGTCTCCGGATCAGATCCTGGTGACGATGGGGGGCCAACACGCCATCGCGTTGACGGCCCGCACCCTGCTCCGGCGTGCCGACCGGGTCCTGATCGAGTCGCCCACCTATCCGCACGCCTACGAGGCCCTGCGCCAGGCCGGAGCGCGACTGAGCGTCACTCCGGTGGACACCGGCGGATGGGACATCGATCATCTGGTCGAGGCCCTGGGCCGCCTCCGTCCCGCGATGGCCTACCTCATCCCGGACTTCCACAACCCGACGGGCGCCTCAATGCGGCCCGCGGACCGAGAGCGGGTCGTCGTCGCCGCTCAGCGGGCGGGGACCGTCCTGATGATCGACGAGACCACCGCTGACCTCGACATCGACCGTCCATGGCACGATGGCCCATTCGCGCGGCACGCTGGGGGTACGACGGGCGGCGTGGTCACCGTCGGTTCGCTCAGCAAGTCGGTGTGGGGCGGGCTGCGCCTCGGCTGGATACGCGCCGATCGCGCGATCGTCGATCGCCTCGCCCAGGCACGCCCGGCCGGCGACCTCGGGACGCCGCAACTCGAGCAGTTGGTCGGCCAGCAGGTCGTGGCGGCCCTTCCGGCACTTCTTCCCCGCCGGACCGCGCAGCTGCGTGAGCACCGTGACGTCCTGCGCAAGCTCCTGCACCATCACCTTCCGGAGTGGGAGGTGCCGTACCCCGATGGTGGGCTGTCGCTGTGGATCGGGCTGGGCCAGCCGGTCAGCTCCGCCTTCGCGCTCGTCTGCCAGTCGCGGGGCATCGCGCTCTCCGCTGGCCCCAGGTTCACGATCGACGGTTCGCACGAGCGTTTCGTCCGCCTCCCTTTCAGCGCGGTTCCCGCCGACCTCGCCGTGGGCGTGACCGCGCTCGCCGAGTGCTGGCGGCTCCTGGGAAACCGAAACCAGCGAGTCTCATAGCCCTCCCGTGACGTCGAGGACGGCGCCGTTGACGTAGGAGGCATCGGGCGAGAGCAGCCACGACACCGCCGATGCGATCTCCGCGGGCTCGCCGGGGCGTCCCATGGGGATCACCGCGGCCACTCGGCGGGCGCGGTCGGGCTCTCCGGCGCGAGCGTGGATGGTGGTGTTGGCGGTGCCGGGGGCGACCGCGTTGACATGCGTGCCCGTCGCGGCCAGCTCCTTGGCGAGCCCCACCGTGAGCGTGTTGAGAGCCGCTTTGGTCGCGGCATAGGCGACGTACTCTCCCGGCGACCCGGTGCGGCCGGCCACCGAGGAGATGTTGACGATGTCGCGACGCCGCGGTTCGGGACCGTCCTGCCAACGCCGCGCCGCCTCGCGGCACAGTCGTGTCGGGGCGATCAGGTTCACCTGTACCACGCGAACCAGGTCCTCGTCGGAGAGCGCCGTGATGGGAGCCAACCGCCCGGTGACGCCCGCGTTGTTGACGAGCGCCACGACGGTGCCCCGGGCTTCGGCGCGGTCGAACAACTCCCGAGGAGCGTGGTCGGCGGTGATGTCGAGGCGGAGTGCGTGGGCCTGCCCACCGGCGGCCCGGCACTCGGCTTCGACCCTCTCCGCCTCCGCAGTGGAATCCGAATGCGTGAAGACCACCGCGTAGCCGTCCCGGGTGAGGCGTTCGACGATGGCGCGCCCGATACCGCGGCTTCCACCGGTCACGATGACGACCGGCAGCTCCGGTCGCGGCGGGTCCTGGCTCATCGACTTCCTTTCGCCGACGCGTGGCGTTGACCGGTCGCGACCGCGGCGCGTGCCCCGAAGGCGTGCACGACCGCGGCCATGTCCAAGGCGCCGTGGCCGAGGGAGAGCGTCTCGCCGTACAGGGCGTGGCAGACGTCCAGAAGCGGCGCAGGGACGCCGCGAGTGTGGGCGGCCTCTGCGATCAGCCGGTTGTTCTCCAGCACGTTCGCGATCGACGCCTGCACGTCGAAGTCCTTCTCGACAAGTTTGCGGGCCTTGGCGCGGGACACGGTCGAGGCCATCGGGCCGGCGTCGAGGATCCGCATGAGCAGCGCGGGGTCGACGCCGTGCTCCTCGGCGAAGTGGAACGACTCCGCCAGGCCGGTGACCATCGTGATGAGGAACAGGTTGACCGCCAGCTTCGTGACCAATGCGGACGGGACCGGTCCGCAATCGAAGGTCGCCGAACAGCAGTGGCGCAGCAACGGTCGCACGCGGTCGAGGCTCGTGGCCGGGCCGGCGAGCATGGCGACCAGCTCACCGGCCTCGGCCGGGCCGCGTGACCCGGAGACCGGAGCCTCCACATAGGAGCCGCCAGCCGCCTGGATCGCGGCTGACAGCGCGAGCGAGTAGTCCGGGGCGACGGTTCCCATCTGCACGACGGTCCGACCGCTGAGCCGTGCCAGGTCGTTCCGGCCCAACACCGCGTCGATCGCCTGCTCGTCGGCGAGCATCGTCAGGATGATCTCGCACCGCTCGAATACCGCGCCGGGATCCGGAGCGATTCGTGCTCCCGCGGCCCGGGCCGGCTCGCACCGCGACGGCGTGCGGTTCCAGGCGACGAGCGGAATCCCGGCTCGTGCGAGGTTGACGGCCATCGGCTGCCCCATCACGCCCAGGCCGAGGAATCCGACCTCACCGAGGCCGGCCGGAGAAGGCGCTGGCCGGCTCATGACGCGCATGGAGCACCGGGGAGCGAGTGGACAGGAGTGGCAAAACAGTACTTATCGGACGTTCTGCGTAAGAGCTGACCCATCGGCGTCCTCCACTGGTGTCTGGCGAGCGCCGCCAACGAGGCGTACGGCGTGTGGCAATCCCATCGCCTGTGCCGGAGCCACACAACAGTCCACTTCACATAAGTGGACAGGTCAGCCGCTGTCGGACCAGCGAATCCAGGTGGTCGCCGGTGCTGCGGTGGTCAGTGCGACAGGTACCCGCCGTCGATCGGCAGGCTCGCGCCGGTCACGAAGGACGAGGCGTCGGAGCACAGCCAGGCGACTCCCTCGGCGATGTCCCGCGGCCGACCGAGCCGGCCGACCAGGCTCATCTCCTCGGTGAAGTCCTCGACTGTGCGACCGCGGGACGCCAGGAACCCGGCGAGCATCGGTGTCTCCACCGCGCCCGGACACACGGCGTTGACCCGTACCCCGGTCCCCGCCGACTCGAGCGCGGCCACCGTCGTCAGCCCGATCACGCCGTGCTTGGTGGCGACGTAGGCCGCGTTGTGCGCGCGCGGCCGGAACGACCGCACGGATCCCACGTTGACGATCGACCCGTGGCCCTGCGCGTACATCTGGCGCAGCTCGTACTTCAGGCAGGTCGCGACGCCACGCAGGTTGACAGCGGAGATCCGCTCGAACTGGTCGAGGTCGAGTTCGGTCAGCGGTCGGTCGTCCGGGGGCATGGCGGCGTTGTTCACCGCGGCGTCCAGCCGGCCGTACGCCTCCACCGCCGTTCGGACCGCGGCGTCGACCGCGGACGCGTCGGTCACGTCCATCGCCACGGTGGTGGCGGTGCCGCCGGCATCGGCGATGGACGCCGTCGTCGTGGAGGCGAGCCGTTCATCGCGGTCGGTCACGACGACCGTGGCGCCCCGCGACGCCAGCAGGCGCGCGGTCTCGGCGCCGATGCCCGATCCCGCCCCCGTCACCAGGACGACCTTGCCCTCGACGCTCATCGGCGCCTCCTCACCTGTCATCGCGCCCGCGTCCTTGTGCTCGCGACATTGCGCACTGTACCGTCCAATTCAACCAAACGATCGTTTGAAGGGGGATGGATGCCAGCGCGCGGAGGACCGGACCTCGCCGGGACGACGGTGATGCTCGTCGGCGTCGGCGCCTCGGGAGACGTCGTGGGCAACGGCCGGGCGACAGCGCACGCCTTCGCCCGGGCCGGTGCGCGTCTCGCGCTGGTCGACATCGACAGCGCCGTACTCGACGAGTGCGCCCGCGAGGTGGCCGGGATCGGGGTCGACCACGTGAAGGTCGCCGCCGACGTGTCGCGGCCGTCTGACGTGGACCATGCGGTCGGCGTCGCGCTCGACGCGTTCGGCCGGATCGACGTGCTTCACAACAACGTCGGTGTTACGCAGTACGGCGGCCTGGCCCGGACGCCGGTCGACGAGTACGACCGCGTGATGAGCGTCAACGCGCGCTCGTGCTACCTGCTGGCCCAGGCCGTCCTGCCGGGCATGCGCGAGCGCGGCGGGGGAGTCGTCACGAACGTGTCGTCGATCTCCAGCCTCCGGCAGCTCGGCATCGCGTCGCCGGTGTACGACATGAGCAAGGCCGCGGTGAACGCCCTGACCCGCCACATCGCCGCCGCGTACGGACGGTTTGGCGTGCGGGCCAACTCTTTGCTCCTCGGCATGATGGACACCCCGCTCGCGCGAGCCGGCATCGCGAAGGGGACGCGGCCGCTCGACGAGGTGTACGCCGAGTACGAGCGGCGCATCCCGGCCGGGCGGCTGGGCACCGGTGACGACTGCGCCTCGGTCGCGGTGTTCCTCGCATCGCCCGGAGGCTCCTACCTGAACGGGCTCGAACTGCTACTCGACGGCGGCCTGGCCGTGACGACGGCTTGAGGTGTTGACATGACCCACAGTGCGATCAGCGACATCGGTACGTTCTCGATGCACCACGATCCGGTCGATCGTGACCTGTACCCGTTTTTCGCCGAGCTGCGGAGCCAGGCCGGCCCGGTGTGGAGCCCTCGGCACAAGTCGTGGCTCGTCGCCCACCATCCGACGGTGCGCGACGCGCTCGGCCACGCCGACCTGTCGGTCGAGAAGATGGATCCGTTCATCGCGACCCTGGCCGGCGACACCCGGGCCAAGCTCGACCGCATCAACGATGTCCTCCAGCACTGGGTCGTCTTCAACGACCCGCCGAACCACACGCGGATCCGCCGGGCGCTCCAGCAGGTGTTCATGCCCAAGCAGCTGCGGCAGTTCGAGAGCGACGTGCGGCGGATCGTCGAGGAGATGTTCGCCGACCTGGACGGGCGGACCGAGTTCGACTTCATCGAGGCGTTCGCCCTCGGCCTGCCGGCACGGCTGGTCTGCCAGCTCTTCGGCGTGCCCATCGAGGACGCGGACGCCATGTCCCGCTGGGGTCACGGGATCTCGCGGTTCGTGATGGGCGGCAGTGACGACCAGCGGTACGACGACACGCTGGCCGACCTCAAGCAGATGCGCTCGTACTTCAGCGACCTCATGGCCGAGTACCGGACGAGCGACGACGACAGCACGCTTCTGCGTCGCCTCGTCGGGGCCGCGGGCACCGAGGACGGGCTCACCTACGACGAGATCATCGCGACGCTCGTCCTCATCCTGTTCGCCGGCCTCGACACGACGGCGAACGCGCTCGGCAACATGGTGCTCACCCTGTCCAGCCGACCCGACGTGGTCGATGCCGTCCGGGCCGACCCGGGCATCGCACCGGCCGTGATCGAGGATGTCCTGCGGTTCGACACTCCGGCGCCCATGGTGACCCGGGTCGCGAAGGCCGACCTGGAGCTGGGCGGGGTCCGGATCGCCGCCGGTGACCGACTGATCCTCCTGCTCGCGTCGGCAAACCGGGACGAGGCGGTGTTCGACTCGGCCGGCGAGGTGCGGGCCGACCGGCCGGCGAGCCCGCACCTGGCGTTCGGCCGCGGGATCCACTTCTGCCTGGGCGCACCGCTGGCCCGGATGGAGCTGCGGGTCGTGCTGCTGGCGCTGGTCGACCGGTTGCCGCGCTGGACGGTCCGGACCGAAGGGCTCGTCTGGCGCGACGAGCTCCTCGTCCGGGGCCTGACCGCGCTGCCCGTCGTCGTCGACGCCACCGAGGGGTCCGCATGAGCGAGCGCGGCGAGCGAATCATCAAACTCAGCGTGTGTGGAGCCTCATGCCCGCCCGCGGCGAAGCGAGGACGGGCATGAGCATCAAGAACCGCACGGCCGTGGTCGGCGTCGGCCACACCAGGATCTACAAGCGCGGGACCTCGGCGCCGCGGACGATGGAGGATCTGCTCGGCGAGGCCATCATCGCGGCGGTCGCCGACGCGGGCCTCGACATCGCCGACGTCAACGGGTTCGCCTACTACGCCGGCGGGTTCGACACACCGATGCTGACCGAGATCCTCGGCATCCCCGAGGTCCGCTTCTCCGCGTCACTGACCGGGTCAGGTGGCGGATCGGCCGGCGCGCTGGGCCTCGCGGCCACGGCGATCGTCGCGGGACAGGCCGACGTCGTGGTGTGCGTCGGCGGGCTCCAGCAGGCGAAGCAGCGCTACGGCACGTACGCGTTGGCCCGCGAGGCGAACCCCGAGACGGCCTTCTACCACTCGGCCGGTCTCGTCGGCCCGGGCCACATGTTCGCGCTCCTGGCCCGCCGGCACATGCACCGTTTCGGGACCACGCGTGAGCATTTCGCCGAGGTCGCGATCTCCCACCGCGCGAACGCGGTCAACCATCCGCTCGCGTCCCAACGCAAGCCGCTGACGACGGAGGACTACTTCGCGGCGCCGATGCTCGCCGACCCGCACTGCCTGTACGACTTCTGCCTGG
The DNA here is from genome assembly GCF_042433955.1 of Phytohabitans kaempferiae. Classification (NCBI taxonomy): domain Bacteria; kingdom Bacillati; phylum Actinomycetota; class Actinomycetes; order Micromonosporales; family Micromonosporaceae; genus Phytohabitans; species Phytohabitans kaempferiae. The sequence continues at coordinate 109,225 of NZ_JBHLUH010000039.1, forward strand.
AGAACGACGGGGCCATCGCCGTCGTGGTCACGTCGGCGGAACGGGCGAGGGACCTGCGCCACGTCCCGGCGCGGATCGTGTCGAGCGTGCACGGCGGGTCCCGCACCTGGGGGCGTTCCCTGTACTGGATGAACATGCCCGACGACGAGTTCGTGTCGTCCGGCAATGTGCCCATCGCGCGCCGGCTGTACGAGGCGGCCGACCTCACGCCCGGTGACATCGACGTCGCGCAGATCTACGACCACTTCACGTCGCAAGTGATCATGCAGCTGGAGGACTTCGGCTTCTGCGAGCGCGGCGAAGGGGGGCCTTTCGTCGAGAGCGGCGCGATCCGGTTCGACGGCGGGAGCATCCCGACCAACACCGACGGCGGCCAACTGTCCGGCGGCTACATCTGGGGGATGACCCACGTGCTGGAGGCGGTCCACCAGGTGCGGGGGACCGCGGTCAACCAGGTGCCCGACGTGCGGAACGTGCTCGTCACCGGTGGACCGTCGTCCCTGCCAAACAGCGCGCTGATCCTCGGAAGGTGACCGGATGAACGACGACATCGCGAAGGCGCCTCCGGCCGACCTGTTCACCCTCGAGACCGACATGTGGACCGAGCCCTTCTGGGCGGCGGCGCGCGACCACCGACTGGTGGTCTGCCGGTGCGCCGCGTGCGGCCAGACGCGGTTTCCGCCCGGGCCGTACTGCCCCGCGTGCCGGTCCCAGCAGGCCGAGTGGCCCGAGCTGCCCGGCACCGGGGAGGTGTTCGCCTACACGGTCGTGTCCCGCTCGATCGTGCCGGAGATGGACGCCAGCATCCCGTACGTCCCAGCCGTCATCGCGCTCGACGGCGCCGACGGTTGCCGCATCATCTCCAACGTCGTCGGCTGCCCGGTGTCGGAGGTGGCGGTCGGCTCGGCGGTGCAGGTCGAGTGGGAGGACCGGGCCGACGGGGCGACGATCCCCCGATTCCGGATGAGGCGAACGTGACTTCTGACCACCTTTTCTCCCTCGAAGGCCGCACCATCCTGGTGAGCGGCGCCTCCTCGGGCATCGGTCTGGGGCTGTGCCGGGCGTTCGCGGAGCGCGCGGCAACCGTCGTCGCGGTGTCGCGGTCCGCGCCGGACTCGGTCGACCTCGCGCGGCTCGCCGACGACCACGGGGGCCGGGTGCACCGGTTCGCGGTCGACGTGTCGTCGGCCGAGTCGGTCGCCGCGGGACTGGAGCGGATCGCCGGCGTGGTGGACCGCGTCGACGTCCTGGTCAACAACGCGGGCGTGAGCAGCGAGTCGCTGATCCTCGCCCGTGACGTCGACGAGTGGCACCGCACGATCGGCGCGAACCTCACCGGCCCCTACCTGCTGACCTCCGGCGTGGCGTCGCGCATGGTGGAGGCCGGGCGCGGTGGGAGCATCGTGAACGTCTCGTCGATCGCGGCGCACCGAGCCGTCAAGGGGCTCGCCGCCTACGCCGCCTCGAAGGCCGGGCTCGAGCAGCTGACGCGCGTCGCGGCCGTCGAGCTCGCTCCGCACGGCATCCGAGTCAACGGCATCGTCCCGGGCTACGTCCGCTCGGGGATGAACGCCGGGTACCTCGACGCCGGAGCGGGGGAGCGTCTCGCGCGCCGGATTCCGCTGGGGCGCGTGGGGCAGCCCGCCGACATCGAGGGCGCCGCGGTGTTCCTGGCGTCGGCCGCTTCGGCCTACGTCACCGGTACGGTCATCGCCGTGGATGGTGGATTCCTGCTATGAGTCGTGACAACGAGGGTCGTACGCCGCCGCGGAAGCGCGACCGCGAGGTGCTTGACGCAGCCGCGAAGGTCTTCTACGCGGAGGGGTTCGCCGGTGCCTCCGTGCAGCAGGTGGCTGACGAGCTGGGCATGCTCAAGGGAAGCCTGTACTACTACATCAAGTCCAAAGACGAGTTGCTCCGCCGGCTGATCGACGAGACGCACGCCGAGCTCGCCGCGATCGTCGACGAGGTCGTGGCGATGGACGCCGACCCCAAGGCGCGCCTGCACCGGTTCGTCGAGCGGTCCGTGCAGTACAACGTCGACAACCTCGCGCGGATCTCGGTCTACTACGACGACCTCGCGCGGGTCGACGAGGAGCGCCGTCGCGAGATCTACGCCGACCAGCGCGCCCAGGAGGACATCGTCGTCGACCTGGTGAAGTCTCTGCGGACCGACGCCGCGGACGCGCGGAAGTACGCCATGTGCGTCTTCTCAACCATCATCTGGACGTACCGCTGGTACCGGCCATCCCGGTTTCCAGAGGGCGACATCGCTCGGGTCTGCGCCGACTTCGCCGTGCGCGGGGTCGTCGAGGGCTGACGCGGATCCAGCGCTCGTGGCGACAGCATCCGAAATCCAACAAGCACTCGGTAGGTGTCATGAGAATTACCGTTGACGAGAATCTGTGCGACTTCCACGGCCAGTGTGAGATCGCGGCCGGCTCGATCTTCCAGCTCGTCGGTCCCGCCGACCTCCGATATCAGCGGGAGGTCTCCGGAGACCTGCGTACGGAGGCGGAGGCGGCTGCCGACCTGTGCCCCGCGCAGGCGATCCAGCTCGACGACTGAGCGGATCCGCACGATCGGGCGGTGACCGTCGGAGACTCCGTTCTCCGCTGTCGAGGCGCGGGGTGCCGCCGCGTGGCGCGGGGGTGGGCGCCGGCTCCACGCCGTGACGGCCGTAGCCGACCTGCCAGGGACCAGGTGACGCGCGAGGCCGGCTGAGACCTGGGCGGGCGGCGCTGCCGTGCGCCGTGGCAACGGCCGGCAGCCGGTGCTCCTGGACGAACCCCACGTTCTCATCCGCCGTATCGGAAGGTCCGGACGAGGCCGAGCGAGGCCGAGCGATGGCGCGCCGTCGGCAGCGGTCCCGCGCGGCCCGACGCCCGTCATGCCGGTGACAGCGCCGGCGCACCGGTCGCCGTCGTCGTCGGTGACCTGCCAGGACGGCGGGTCCGGCGGTCTTCGGGGCGGCGGTTCGGTGGTCCCCGGGGCGGCCCAGAGGACCACATTCCATGAATATGAATATAAAGGTAGACATGGTCGGGGGGTGCGCCCTATGGTTACCCCGAAGCGGGCGTGACGCGAGACACAGTGAAGGAGCGACCACGATGTTTCCGGCCGTGGTGGAGCGACTCGAGCTCAACGCTCGGCTGTTTCCCGAGCGACTTGCCTACGACGACGCGGCGCGGGCCGTCTCGTGGTCGGCGGCCGTCGAGGAGATCGCCGCGATCGACACGGGACTTCGCCGCGCGGGAGTTCGTCCCGGGGCCCGGGTCGGCCTGCTCCTCGACAACTCGGTCGACAGCATCCTCGCCCTGCTCGCGGTCTGGCGCGGCGGCGCCGTCGCGGTCGTCGTCAACCCGCGGATCGACGTCAGCGCCGTCGTCGAGCAACTGGCGACGGCGGAGGCGACCGTCATCGCGGCGCCCCCGTCGCTGCGCGACCTCGCCACCTCCCTCGGCACCGTGACCGGGATCGACGTGGCGCCGGACCTCGCCGCCCTTCGCACGACCCGCCCGTCCGCCGAGCCCGTCGTGGCCGCCCCGGACGACCACGCGCTGATCTCGTTCACCTCCGGGACCACGGGCAAGCCGAAGGGCACGTTGATGTCCTACCGCAACCTCGCGGTCCGAGGCGGCACCTACGCCGTCGCCGGGGCGCTGTGCAGCCGCGACCACGGCCTCATCAGCACGCCGCTGTGCATGGCGGGCTCGCTCAACCTGTCGCTGCTGCCGTACCTCTACGGAGCGGCGGCCTGCTTCATCACGCCGGAGACCGCGGGCCCGGCGCTCGTCGACATCGTCGCGTCGCGCGGCATCACGACGATGTTCATGGTGCCGGTCGTCAGTCGCCGGCTGGCGGAGGCGGCGACCCGCGCGCAGCTCGCGTCCGTCCGCTTCCTCATGAGCTCGGGAGCCGAGCTGCCGGCGGACCTGCTGGACGACCTGACCGACCGGCTCGGCATCGACGTCCACGAGGCGGCCGGCACATCGGAGACCGCCGGCGGGCTGTACATCACGCAGCCCGAACGGGCGATGCACCGGCGCAGCGCCGGGCGTGCGATCGGGTCCTACTGGGTCGAGATCCGCGATCCGGCGACCGGCGAGCCCGTGCCACCGGAGACCCAGGGAGAGATCGTCATCGGCGGCGTGGCCGTCGGCGTCGGCTACCTCGACGGCGGCGACGTCCTGCCGTTCCCGCCGACCGGCAGCGCGACCGGCGACATCGGATACCAGGACCACGACGGCTACGTGTACGTCACGGGCCGCATCAAGGACACGATCGTCACCGGTGGGCAGAACGTCTATCCGATCGATGTCGAGGAGGTCCTGCGCGGGATCCCGCGCGTGCGGGAGGTGGTGGTGCTCGGCTGCCCCGACCCGACGTGGGGCGAGGCGGTCTGTGCCGTCATCGTGCCCGACGGTGCGGCGCCGGAGTTCGCCGACATCGTCACGCGCGCACGCGAGAAGCTCGCCGGATACCAGGTGCCGAAGCGGATCGCGATCGTCGACGAGCTGCCCTACACCACGATGGGAAAGCTTGATCGCAAGGCGCTCAAAGCCAACTGGCAACGCCTCGACTGGCAGTCGGGCAGCGGTCGTTAACCCCCCGACGTCCTCCGCCGCGGCCCCCGCTCCGGAGACGTGTCAAACGAATGAAAGGCACAGATCACTATGGGCACCAATCGTTCCAGCCTGCCTCGCGGAGGTTTGGCGGTCGCGTTCGCGGCCGCCGCGGCGCTGCTCCTGAACGCCTGTGGGTCGGGAAGCACGGAGTCCGGTGACGGCCTGCCCTCGAAGGTCACCATCGGCGCGGGCTACGACGTGACCGGAGCGGCCTCGGCCTACGGCAAGGCGAACGCCGAGGGCGCGCAGATCGCCATCGACCTGGCCGTCGAGGACAAGATGCTCGGCGACAGCACCCCCACGCTGAAGCTCGAGGACACCGGCTCCGAGCCGAACCAGGTGCCCGAGGTGTTCCAGAAGCTGGCGCGGGACAAGGAGGTCGTCGCGTTCGCCGGCGGCACGCAGTCGTCGGGCGTCTCGCTCGCGCTCCCGCTGACGGAGCGGTTCAAGCTGCCGTTCGTCGTGGCCACCGCGGCGACTCCCGGCCTCCTCGCCGACAACGAGTGGGCGTTCCGCACCACCATGAGCAACGCGATCATCTTCGGCCAGAGCCTCGACCTCGCGATCGAGCGCTTCAAGCCGCAGCACGTCGGCGTGGTGTTCGACCAGGCGAACCCGACCCTGGCCGACACCGGCAAGATCGCGCAGAAGGCGTTCAACGAAGCGGGTATCAGCGACGTCCGGCTCGAGGGCTTCGACGGCGCGAGCACCACCGACTTCGCGCCGTTCCTCACCAAGGTCAGCCGCGGCGACGACCTCGACCTGCTCGTGAGCCTGGCCACCGGGCAGGCTCCCGCACAGATCACCTCCCAGGCCCGCAAGCTCGGCATCGACGTGCCGATCCTCGCGCAGCAGACCATCGTCTCCCCGGACTACCTGAAGGGCGCCGGCGCCGCGGCCGCGAACTCCTTCACGGTCGGCACGTACCGCCCCGAGCTGTCGGACACCGAGCTCAGCAAGCGCTTCGTCGCGGCGTACGAGGCGAAGTACGGCAAGCAGCCGGACCAGTTCGCCGGCGACGGCTTCCACGCGACGTGGTTCACGCTGCTCGCGATCAAGGAGGCGGACTCCACCGATCGGGAGGCGGTCCGGGAAGCGATGGCGACGGTCACGACCTGGGACGGACTCCCCGAGACGATCACGATGAAGGACCGGGACGCCGAGTGGACCGGCATCCCGCTGGAGATCACGACCGACGGCCCGAAGCCCTGGCAGTGAGTGCGTCCATGCGCGACCTGAGCGCGGCCGGTGGGGCCGATGACCCCCCACCGGCCGTCTGAGGAGGAGGACCGATGGACTGGAACATCGCAAGCGGACTGATCGCGGCGCAGATGCTGTGGGCCGTCGGTCTGTCCATCTGCCTGCGGGCCGGTGTGTTCGCGCTCGGCAACCTGGCCTTCGGCCTGTTCGGCGCCTACGCGGGTCCGATCCTGATGATCAGGGCCGGGGTGCACTGGTTGCCCGCCACGCTCGCCGCCGCGGCGCTCGGTGCGCTGCTCGCCTTCGTCATGGGCTACGTCCTGCGGCGTCTCAACGAGCACTTCCTCGCCATCGGCACGATCGTGCTGCTGATGGTCCTCGCCAGCCTGGCGACGGGCATGACCGACTTCACCGGGGGAGCCGTCGGCCTGGCCGGCATCCCGGTTGTGGTCGACGCCTGGATCCCCACGACGATGATCGTCGTCATCACCGCCGCCATGGTGCTGGTCGAGCGCCGGCGGTGGGGGCACGTGCTCGACATCGTCGGACGCGAGCCGTTCGCGGCCGAGTCGCTCGGGATCCGGCCGGCGCGGGTCCGGCTTCTCGTGCTGACCATCTCGGGGGCGCTGACGGCCGCGGGAGGGTCGTGGTTCGCCGTCTGGTACGGCTTCATCGACCCGAACGTCATCGGCCTCCACAACCAGTTGGACGTGATCGCGTCCGCCGTGGTCGGCGGATTCGGCAACCCGGTGGGACCGTTGGTCGGCACCGTGGTGATGTACCTGGTCGGGGAGCTGACCCGCGAGGTCGCCGCGTACCGCGACATCGTGGCCGGCCTGATCGTGATCGCGTTCGCCCTCCTCGCACCGCGCGGAATCACCTCGCTCGTCGGCACCGCGTGGCGACGCGTCGCCGGCCCGCGGGTGAAGGTGCCCCCAGTGCCGGAGACCACCGCACCGGCGCCGTCCGCCGTCGACAAACGGAGCGAGCATGTTGCGGATTCATGAGGTGTCCAAGTCCTACGGCGGGGTCCGTGCGCTGTCCGGCGTCTCGCTCGCGGTGGACCCCGGCGAGGTCGTCGGCCTGCTGGGCCCCAACGGGGCCGGGAAGTCGACCCTGATCGACGCGGTCGCCGGCGCGATCGACATCGACCACGGCTCGGTCACGTTCGACGGCGGCGACGTGACCGGGGTACCCGCCTGGGAGCGGGCGCGTCGCGGCGTCGGCCGCACCTTCCAGCGGATCCGGCTGGTGCCGACGCTGTCGGTCTTCGACAACGTCGCGATGCCGCGACCCGGCCGGGCGCGGGACCTCGGCCGGGTACGGGCGGTCCTCGACGAGTACGGGCTGACGCGGTGGGCGCAGGTCATGGCACGCGATCTGCCCGCCGGGGTGCAGCGCCTGGTGGAGGTCGCACGGGTCCTCGTGTCCGACCCGAAGCTGGTCCTGCTCGACGAGCCGCTCGCCGGCCTCGGCGAGCACGAGATCGAGCTGTTCGAAACGGCGCTGCACCGGATGCGCTCGCCGCTGCGCTCGATCGTCCTCGTCGACCACAACGCCCCGTTCGTGCTGTCGGTCGTGACGCGGGCCTGCCTGATGGTCCAGGGCGAGCTGCTGCTGGACGGGACGCGGGACGAGGTACGGAACTCCGAGGTCGCACGCCGGTCCTACCTCGGCAACCCAGCGGAGGAGACGGCCTCATGACGCTCGAACTGCGTGGCCTTTCGGTCAGCTACGGAGGAGGCAGCGACGTCGTGCGCGACGTCGACCTGGTCCTCGAGACGGGCACGTTCATGGCGCTGATCGGCCGGAACGGAAGCGGCCGCACGTCACTGCTGCGCGCCATCGCCGGCTCGATCGGGCACCGCGGGACGATCATGGTGAACGGCCACCGCGTCGGTGGGCGGGACGCGTCCCCGTACCGCGCGAGGAGGCACGGGATCTCGCTGGTCCCGGAGCGCCACGCGTCGATCGCCGAGCTGACGGTCGCCGAGAACGTACGGATGGCGAAGGGATGGGCGCCGCGCAGGTCCGGCGACGAGGCCGACGTCCTGGACATCTTCCCGGAGCTGCGTGGCCGGTGGAACGTCCGCGCCGGGCTGCTGTCCGGCGGCGAGCAGCGCAAGCTCGGCATCGCACTGGCGCTCGTGTCCGACCCGCGCGTGCTGCTGGTGGACGAGCCCTCGCTCGGGCTCGATCCGCTGACCGTCGCGGCGGTCCACGAGGCGCTGGGGCTGCTGGCGGCCGATGACCGTATCGCGCTCATCAGCGACGAGAAGCTCAGCCCGGGACTCGCCCGGCTCTGCACGCGGGTCGCCGGGTTGCGGGACGGACGCATCGTCGGTCCCTGGGCCCCGGACGAGCCGCGGCTGGCCGAGCACCTCCAGGAAGTCGTCTACGCATGAACGCCGTACGGGCTTTCGGCCCCAAGGAGTGATTCGGCATGGTCTTCGTCCAACAGATCGTCAACGCGATGGCTCAGGCGGGCGTCTACACTCTGTTCGGGGTCGGCTTCGCCCTGCTCATGGGTAACCTGCGCGTGCTCAACGTCGCTCACGCGGGCGTGTTCACGATGGCCGCGATCCTCGGGTCGTTCGCCGCCGACGCCACCAACCTCGCGGTCGGCTTCGCCGTGGCGATCAGCACCGGTGTCGTGCTCGCGATGGCCGTGGAGCTGGTGGCGTACGCCCCACTGCGCCGGCGCAGCAGCCACGGCATGGAAGGGCAGTTGGCCGGCGTGCTCAGCGGTCTCGGCGCGCTCTTCGTGCTCGAGGGGATCGCCCGCATCCTGACCGGGGGAGCGAACGTCGCGCCGTCCAGCGACGCGTTGAACGGCGGGCACGCGCTGTTCGGCCTGCGCTTCACGGTCACCGGAGGGCTCATCGCGATCAGCGCGGCCGTCGCCGTGGTGCTGGTCGCCATCTTCCTGAGCCGTACCCGGATGGGCATCTCGATCAGGGCCGTCGGATTCGCCCCACAGGTGACGCGCGACCTCGGCGTGCCGGTCGGGCTCGTCTCACTGAGCGCGTTCGCGCTGGCGGGCGGGCTCGCGGGTCTGGGCGGCATGCTCATCGGCATCCACACCTCGACGGTGACCTTCACGATGGGCCTGCCGTTCCTCCTGATCGGATTCATCGTGTCGATCCTCGGCGGCTACGGCAACGTCGTCGGTACCGCCGTCGCCGCGATCCTCATCTCGATCCTCGAAGTGTTCATCACACAGCTCGGCTTCGGCCCGTTCCGCGGCGCCATCGTCGGCGGGCTCCTGCTGCTGGTGCTGGTCGTCAAGCCGGACGGCCTCATGGGTCGGCGCGAGAGCGTCCGCGCATGACCCGGCTCGAAGGCAAGGTCGCGGTCGTCACCGGGGCCGGGCGCGGACTGGGACGTGCCCACGCGCTCGACCTGGCGGCGCACGGCGCCGACGTCGTCGTCAACGATGTCAACCTCTCGCCGTCCGGCGACCCTGCCGGCGAGACCTCACCGCTCGACGAGGTGGTCCGCGCGGTGCGGGCGCTCGGGCGCCGTGCCGTGGCCAACCGCGACTCGGTGGCGACGCCCGGCGGAGCGGCCGGGATCCTCCGCACGGCACTCGACGCCTTCGGACGGGTCGACATCGTGGTCAACAACGCCGGCTTCCTGCGCGACCGGACGATCGGCAAGATGTCGGACGAGGAGTGGACCACCGTGCTCGACGTCCATCTGGCCGGAGGCTTCTACGTCGCGCGGGCGTTCTGGCGCGAGTTGCGGACAAACGCGGGGGCTCTGGTGTTCACCACGTCGCACGCGGGCCTGCTGGGACAGTTCGGCCAGTCGAACTACGCGGCCGCCAAGGCCGGCATCGTCGGCCTGGCCCGCACTCTGGCGCACGAGGGGCGCCGCGACGGAGTACGGGTGAACGTGATCGCGCCGATCGCGACGACCCGGCTGTCGGCGCTCGCCAACGACCAGCTCCGCGACGCCGTGGCCGACTTCGACCCGGCCTACGTGGCGCGGATGGTGACCTGCCTCGCGGGGGCCGCCGAGACGGGCGCGGTCTTCGGCATCGCCAACGGCGCGTACAGCCGTTTCGTGCTGCATGAGACGGAGCCCGTGCGGTTCGACGGCGTACCCACCGCCGACGACCTCGACGCGGCCCTCCCGACCTTGGCGGGGGAGCGGGCCAGTGCCCCGGCGGTGATGCCGTCATGAGCGCGCCCGCCGGGCGATGGGCGGTCGTCGCCGGCGCCTCCGGTGGCGTCGGGGCGGCCACGAGCCGGCGACTCGCCGCGGCCGGATGGCACGTCGCGGTGCTGTACCGGTCGAACCACGCGAAGGCCGCGGAGGTCGCCGACGCCGTGCGTGCCGCCGGTGTCGAAGCCGAGGTGTTCCAGGTCGACCTCGCGGACGCGGAGCGGGTCGGCGCGGTGGTGGCCGACGTCGCCGGGCGCGGCCTCGCGGGCGTGGTGTACGCCGCCGGCCCGGCCATCCCGATGGAGTACGTCAGCACGATCACCCCGGCGATGGTCGCCGAGCAGATGACCACCGACGCGGTGGCCGGCTTCCACCTGGTCGCGGCGGCTCTCCACCCCCTGCGGGCCGCCGGCGGTGGGCCGATCGTGGTGGTCGGAACGCCCGCGGTCACGCGCGGCACCGTCCGCGACGTGCTGTCGACGATGCCGAAGGCGGCGCTGGAGCAGTTGGTGCGCTCGGTGGCCCTGGAGGAGGGGCGCTACGGAATCCGCTGCAACATGGTCGGCGTCGGGCACCTCAGCGACGGGATGTTCGACTACCTGCGAAGGAGCGGCTACTACACCGACGAGTACCTCGCCCGAGCCCATGAGCGGATCCCCCTCCGGCGGGCGGGCACGAGCGACGAGATCGCGGAGACGATCGAGTTCCTCATGTCGGACCGCGCCGCGTACATCACCGGCCAGACCGTCAACGTCGACGGCGGCTACTCCATCTGACGCCGGCCGGCCCGACCACGGAGTCAGTGGCGCCGCGGGCCGGCCATGCCCTCATGGAGAGACCCCAACCGGAGAGATCCCAACCGGAGAGACCCCAACCGCGAACGTAGGTCGTCGGCGTCCCGGTGGCCGACCTCGTCGAGGATCGCCAGCGCCTGCCGCCAGCTTGTTCGCGTGGCCTCGTCGTCACCGGCGGCCTGGTGCGCCTCGCCGAGGTGGATCAGCTTCAGGGCTTCCATGTGGCGGTTGCCGAACTCGCGGCACCGCTCGACGGCCCGCTGATAGTAGTCGATGGCCTCCCGGTACCGTCCGAGTTTGAGGTGTGCGTGGCCGAGGCTGTCCCACACGTCGGCCATGTTGGACAGTTCGTTGACCTCGGCCAGCTCGACCAGTGCCTGTTCACAGTCGACGATGGCCTGCTCATGGTCGCCCAGCACGGTGTGGTACCAACCGACGGCGGTGCGGGCCACCGCCTGCAGGACCCGGTGGCCGGCCTCGGTGGCCGCTTCGAGCGACAGCTGGGCGATCCGCAGGGCGTCGGCGTAAAGGCCCTCCTGTCCCGCCAGCCAGGCCCGGTAGAGCTGCGCGCGGATGTGGCTGGTGTTCTCACCGGCCTCCCGGTAGAGGCGGAGGGCCTGTTCGAGGTGCGCGTCGGCCTCGTCACGAAGGCCCATCTGAAACGAGGCGTGCGCGAGGTTGCGGTGGATGTCCGCCTGCCCGAGGACATCGCCGCGGCGGCGAGTGGCCTCCAGCGCCGCTCGCTGCACGGTGACCAGGTCCGGCCAGCGCCCGAGCCAGCCCAGGAAGGTGACCAGCAGCCAGCACAACTGCTGGATGTGGTGGTCGAAGTCGCCGTCGCGGTGCTGGTCGACGACCGCCAGCAGCACGGGCAGCTCGGTGGTCAGCCATGCCCGCGCCTCGGTGTTGCCGGCGAAGGTCGCCGTGGCCACACCATCCTGCGCCGGCGGCGGCGTGACCTTGTCCCGGATGTCGGGCAGCCACCGGTCCGCGGCGTGCACGGAGTGCAGGTAGTGGTCGAGCATCCGATGCCGCGCGGCACGCCGCTCGGGCTCGGTGTCGGTGGCGCGCCCCAACTCGGCGGCGTAGGCGCGCAACAGGTCGTGGAAGGCGTACCGGCCGGGCGCGTGCTCGGTGAGCAGGTGCGCCGCGGTGAGCTCGGCCAGCGTACGGCGCACGGCCGGCACCGGCAGGCCGGCGAGGCTGGCGGCGGCGGCCGTGCCGAGGTCGGGGCCGGGGTGCAGGCCGAGCTGCCGGAACAGCCTCGCCGCCGGCGGGGTCAACGCCTCGTACGACCAGGAGAACACCGCCCGTACGTCGGTGGCCACGTCGTGGCTGGCCAACGCGTCCAGCCGGCCCTGCATGTCGGCCAGCTCGCCGGCGAACGCCGCCAACCGGAAGCCGGGATTCGTAGCGGCGCGGGCCGCGACCATCGCCAACGCCAACGGCAGCCCGGCACAAGCCTGGACGATCCGGTCCACGGCCTCCGGTTCGGCCGTCACCCTCTCGGCGCCAAGCCGACCGACCAGCAACTGTCGCGACTCGGCCTCGTCGAGCACGTCCAGCCGCACCGGGCGAGCGCCGTCGGCGGCGACCAGGCCAGCGAGCTGATCGCGGCTGGTCACCACCACCATGCTGCCGGCCGAGCCGGGCAGGAGCGGCCGTACCTGGGCGGCGTCGCGGGCATTGTCGAGGACCACCAGCATCCGCCGGCCGGCCACCCGGTCGCGGTACAGCCCGGCCTGGGCCTGCGTACTGGTCGGGATCCGGTCCGGCGGCACCCGCAACAGCTCCAGCAGCGTCCGCAGCGCCTCCGCCGGGCTCACCACCTGGCCGCCTGGGTCGAAGCCACGCAGGTTCAGATACACCTGTCCGTCGGGAAACCGATCCCTCACCCGGTGCGCCCAATGCACCGCCAGCGCGGTCTTTCCGACCCCGGCGTAGCCGCCGATCGCGGTTATCAGCACCGTGGACGGAGGGTCGTCGGCCGGGCCGAGCAACGCGTCGAGCTGGTGCAACGACGCGGTCCGCCCGGTGAACCCCACGACGTCGGCCGGTAGTTGCGCGGCCGGGTTCGCCGCGGCGCCAGTCCCGGTGCGGTCCGCCGCGGCGGGCGGGTCGCCGTGCTGGTCGGCCCTCACGGCGACCGTCGGGGCGAGTTCGGGATCCTGCCGCAGGATCCGTTGGTGCAGCAGGCGCAGCACGGGCCCCGGATCGCAGCCGACCTCGTCGACCAGGCGATCGTGCAGCGCCCGGTAGTGGGCCAACGCCTCCGCCTGCCGGCCACAGCCGTACATCGCGAGCATCAGTTGCCCGGCGACCCGCTCGTCCAACGGATGCTCCGCGGCGGCGGCCGACAACTCCGGCAGCAGGGGTGCGTACTCGCCGCGGCGCAGCAGCGCGTCGTTGCGGTCCAACACGGTCTCGAACCGCTCCGCCTCCAGCGCCGCCGCCACCTGGCGCAGCCAGTCGCTGTCGAGGTCCGCGAACGGGGTGCCCCGCCACAACGCCAACGCGTCGCGCCACAGGGCGGTCGCGCGGTCATCGTCGCCGAGCGACCTCGCCTCGCCCGCGATCACACGGAACCGGTGCAGGTCGACCGCGGCCGGGTCGGCATCCAACGTGTAGCCGCGAGATCGCCGTACCAGCGCCGGGCCGTCCGCGTCGGCGAGCACACCACGCAGCCGGGACAGGTAGGTGTGCAACGTCAACCGGGCGCGCTGCGGCGGGGCCTCGCCCCACACGCGGTCCACGAGCTCGTCGATCGAGACCCCGACGCCCAGGTCGACCAACAACGCCGCCAGCACCGTCCGTTGCCGAGCGTGACCAAACCTGACCGGCCCTCGCTCGCTGTGCGCCCCCACGGGCCCCAGTACCTGGAACCACATCACTCCTGCCCGGCCCCCACCCCCGCGGTCGGCGATTTATGCGGAGAGTACAGGCACGCCAGGCGTACCGGATGGCAGCACGGCCGCGGCCCGTCCGCGTAGCCGCGTCCGGCGGTGCGGCACCTCGGCGCCGTACCCGGAAATCCGGTCAGGACCTGCGCATTCAATTCGCGTGCAAGGAAGAGCCAAACGGCCTGCCGCAAGGTGAACGGGATCACCGTGCGATTTAGGGAAGTCACATATGCGTTTTGTGGTCAAGCGACGTCACCGTGTGGCGGTGGGCGCCGGTCTGGTGGTGGCCGTACTGCTGGCCGGGACCCCCGCGTACGGCATCGCCAACGGGGAGCCGGTCGCGGCGGGCGCCTACGGTTTCGCCGCTCATCTGCGGATCGGTGACGTTCGAGCGTGCTCGGGCACTCTCGTCGGCACCGCGTCGATGCCGGAGCGGCGATGGGTCCTGACCGCGGCCTCGTGCTTCGCCCAGGACGGCCGGCCGACCCGGTGGGGGCCACCGCCATGGCCGACCACGGTCACCGTCGGCCGTTCCGACCTCCTGGGACAGCAGCCACGCTCCTCGGCCTCGGTCCCGTCCGTCGACGCCGTCCGGGCCACCGACGTCATCTCGCATCCCGATCGCGACGTGGCGCTCGTCCGCCTGGCGAGCCCGGTCACGGCGGTCACCCCGGCTTCGCTCGCGGCCAGCCCGGCGGCGGTGGGGGCGCAGGTCCGGGTCGCCGGGTACGGCCGGACCGCCACCGAGTGGGTCCCGGATCGCCTGCACAGCGGCGCCTTCACCGTCCAGGCCGCCCGCCAGCACAGCTATGACATCGCCGGAAGTGGCTCGCCGTTCGCCAGCCTCTGCGAGGGCGACGCGGGCGCGCCCGTGTTCGGCGGCGGCACTCCCGTCCTCTATGGACTCGTCAGTACCTCGTCGCAGGCTGGATGCCTCACCGAGACCGGGACGGGCAACGGCGCGACCGCGGTGCGGGTCCACGACCTCGGCGCGTGGATAGACGAGAAGGTGGCTGCCCAGCCGACCGGACTGGTGCGGTCGGAGCGGGGTGACCTCACCGGCGACGGGCACACGGATCTGGTCGGCATGGACTCCGAAGGGCGCCTGTGGCTCTATCCGGGGCTCGAGATGCCCGCGTGGTTCGGCCCCCGCGTGCAGATCGGCACCGGCTGGGCCTCCATGGTCCGCATCGCCGTGGGGGAGTTCACCGGCGACAGCCATGACGACGTGGTGGCGGCCGACCGCGATGGCAGGCTGTGGGTCTATCCGGGACAGGGCGCCGCCTGGCTCGGCAGCCGCATCCAGATAGGTTCCAGCGGTTGGGCCACGATGGTCCACCTGGAGATCGGCAACTTCAACGGGGACGCCTACGACGACGTACTGGTGGTCAACGCCGCCGGGGAGCTGTGGGTCTATCCGGGCCGGAGCGACGGGAAGCTCAACCCGGCGTTCCGGATCGGTCGCTCGGGCTGGGCGGCGATGGTGCACCTCGCGGCCGGTGAGTTCGACGAGGACGCTCGGGACGACGTGCTGGCCGTCGACGCCGCGGGCAAGCTGTGGCTGTATCCCGGCCTCGGCACCACCGGGCTCGGCAGCCGCGTCCAGATCGGCAGCAGCGGTTGGGCCACGATGCGGACGTTCACCGTCGGCGAGTTCAACCGCGACGCGTACAACGACGTGCTGGTCTTCGACCAGGCGGGCAAGTTGTGGCTGTACCCCGGCACCGAAACCCCCGGCACCGAAACCCCCGCCCTCGGAGCGCGGGTCACCGTGGGGGAGGGCGGCACCGGCGCCGCGGTCCCCGGTGAACCGCGCGCTCTGGACGGGCTCGGCACATCGGTGGTGGAGGGGTACCGGTACCCGAACGCCGAGCAGATCCTGGCGGAGCAGAACGTCAAGCTGATCTCCGGCGACGGGCACATCCTGCTGGCCGACTGCGCCACGCCGCCGCAGGGAGACATCGGCCTGCTGAAGGTCTACACCACCGAGGAGGAGATCGGGGTCGACGGGATCGGGCGGGTCTGCTTCAAGGTGCGGGCACCGTACGGGTTCCTCGACCTCGAGGTGCCGGGCGTGTTCGAGATCCGTGGTGACGGCCTGCGTACCGGCACCGGGCATGAGGTGACGGCGGACCTGCGGGACGACGACGGCGAGCAGATCACGGTCGACCTGGTCCCCGACGGCAGCACGCAGGTGGGTCTGGGGGGCGACGCGCACGCCTCGCCCACGATGCTGCTGCGCCTGACCGTGACCGGCTGAACCGGCACCGACGTCTCTCTTTCGAACCTCCGCAAGCCTCCGAGGAGGAGTGACCTTCGATGGGCGGATCGCTTCGATTCCGGGCTGGCCGGCGCACCACCGTGGTCGCCGCGCTGACCGTCCTGACGCTGTTGGCCGAGTTTCTGCACGCGGGTGCCGCGAGGGCCGCGGAGGGCGAGCCGACCGCCGCCGACCGGGGGTTGGTGGTCTCCGCCTGGCGGGCGGGTGGCGCGCAGGTGCGGGCCGCGGCGGCGGCGGCGCTGGTCGGCTCCGACGACCAGGTACGCGCCTTCCTGGAAAGTGGTTTGCGGGAGGCCCAGCGGCTGGACGAGCGCGACGTGCTCGTGGGAGTGATCACCGAGGGCGGGCCGGCGGTCCGGGCGGCGGCGAAGCAGGCGCTGGACGCGGCCGAAGCCGGCGACGGTGACGCCATCTCCACCTTCCTCGGCAGCGGATGGCAGGAGGCGTCGGACATCGACGCCCGTGTGTCGGTGAACCAGTTGATGGCGTCCGGCGGCCCGCAGGTGCGGGAGGTGGCACAGCGGGCGCTGGACTCCGAGGACCCGGCCCTGTTGCGGACGTTCCTGGACTCCGGTTGGCAGACGCAGTGGGTGACCGACCAGCGGTTGCGGGTCAACCAGGCGATGGCCACCGGTGGACCGCAGGTGCGGGCCGCGGGGCAGAAGGCGCTGGACGCCGGCACGCCGGAAGCCCTGGAGCAGTTCCTGGAGTACGAGTGGGCGGTCGCCTCGGCGCGGGACGACGAGGTCGCGACCCTGACCGACCTGTTGGCGCAGGCCGAGGCGGCCGGGAAGATCGCGGCCGAGGAGACCCGGCAGGCCAAGGAGGAGGCGGCCCGGGCCAAGGAGGCGGCCGAGGCGGCGCGCCGGGCCGCCGCCGCGGCGGCGGCTGCCACCGAGGCGGCGCGCCAGAACACCGAGCAGGCGGCGGCGCACGCGAAACGGGCCGCGGTCGCCGCCGAGAAGGCGGCGCAGTCGGCCAAGGTGGCGGTGCAGGCGGCGTCCGCGGCCTCGCGGGCGGCCCGGGCAGCCGCGACGGCGGCGGCGCGGGCAGCGGCGGCCGCGTCCCTGGCGGGTCAGGCGGCGGCGAAGGCACGCAAGGCGGCCGCCGCGGCGGCGACAGACCAGGCCAAGGCCGCCGCCGCCCGGGCCGCGGCGGAGGAAGCGAACGCGATCGCGCGCGGGGCGCGAGACTTCGCGTCCAAAGCGGATCAGGCGGGCCAGGCGATCGAGGCGGGTATGGCCGCCGTCGACGCGGCCATGTCGGCGGCGAACAACGCGAACCTCGCGGCGGCGGCCAACGACGAAGCGGTCCGACACGCGAACGCGGCCGGTGCGAACGCCGCGGAGGCGGTGGCGGCCGCACAGCGGGCGCGCGCCAACGCCGAACGGGCGGTGCGGGCGGCACAGGCGGCGCAACGGTACATGCAGGTGGCGCGGAACGCCGCGTTCGCCGCACGGGACGCCGCCGTCCGCGCGGCGGACAACGCCGAGGCCGCGGCGCGGGCGGCGATCGAGGCGGCCGAACACGCGGGGGAGGCGGCCGAGGCCGCCCGCCGGGCCGCCGAGAACGCCGCGGCGGCCACCGTCGCCGCGCAGGCCGCTGTCGACGCGGCGAACCAGGCGATCGGCGTGTTCGAGGCGGCCCGCCAGGCCGACGCCGAGCGACTGGCGGTCGCTCGCGACCAGGGCCTGGAGGCGGCCCAGGACGCGAACACCGCGTACGAGGCGCAGCAACGGGTCGCCGACTGGGATGTCGAGCAGGCCGCCAGGCGGGACGCGGAGACCAACGGGTTGATCGCCGAGGCGCGGAACCCGGCCACGCCCCGTGCGGCGGCGGTGGCGGCCGGACGTCGCGTGGCCCTCGCGCTGGCCGACGCCCACGGCACCTGGACCCGGCAGGCCGCCCTCTCCGCGCTCGGTGGCAGTGACGAGCAGGTGCTGTCGTTCGTACGCACCGGGCTGGACTCGGCCGCGGCCCAGGACGACCGCCACGCGGTGATGAACCTGGCCACCGCCGACAACACCGCGCTGCGGGACGCGGCGCGGGCGGCGCTCGCCGGCGGCGACGCGGACGTGCGGCAGTTCCTGCGCACGCAGAACTACCCCGGCCGGTACACGGCCGACCGCGTGAAGGTGAACCAGATCCAGGCCGCCGCGCGTACGGCCGGCAACATGTATCTGGTCCAGAAGGCGCAGGAGGCGCTGGACGCCGAAAACCTGCGAGCCCTGCGCGACTTCCTCGACACCGGCCAGTACACCGCCGCCGCGGTAGGCCAGCGCTTGCAGGTCAACCAGGTCCTGGCCGACCCGGACAGCGGTCCGGAGGTCGAGGCCGCCGCCCAGGTCGCGCTGGACGGCCCACCGACGGCGCTGCACGAGTTCCTCGAGACCGGCCGGTACGCGGCCGCGGAGCGCGACTACGAGAGCGCCGTTCACCTGGCCGTGGTCGGTGGACTGCTGGAGAAGATCAATCAGGTCGCCGAGACCGCGGTGCAGAACGCGCTGGAGGCGAACGCCGTCGCGGCGCAGGCGCGCGGTGACGCGGAACAGGCCGCGGCGTACGCGAACCAGGCGGCCGCGTCGGCCCAGAAAGCGGCCGGGTACGCGAGCCGGGCGCAGGGGTACGCGAACCAGGCCGCCCAGTCGGCGCAGAAGGCCGCCGCCGCGGTCGACACGGCCAGGAAAGCCGCGACCCGGGCCACCGCCTCCGCCCGTAGCGCCGTCCGTTCGGCGGCCTGGGCCGTCTCGTCGCAGCAGGTCGCCGCCCAGGCCGCCGCCGAAGCCAACGCCGCCGCCCAGCGCGCCTACGACTCGGCGGTCGCCGCCGGCCAGGACGCCGAGGCCGCGGCCGCCGCCGCCGAGCAGGCATACGAGGAGTACGAGTTCGCCCGAAACGCCGAGCTGCTCGCCTGCAACGACATGTACACCTCGAAGCCGGCCACCGACCTGGAGGAGCTGCTGGGCGCCTCCGACGGTGAGTGGTTCGACAACTGCGTCGCGAACGTGATCGCCGACCCCGCCGAGCTGGCGACCCGGGCGTACGTCAACTCCTCCTACTGTGAGGTGTTCCAGGAGGGCAGCCAGGGATACCAGAACTGCCTCCACAGCGTCCTGGACCCGGCGTTCGCCGGGACGCTGAGGATGACCCTCCTGGTCCAGACGCTCAACGCGATGGCCGCCACCTTCGTCCCGCTCGCGGTCGTCGTCGCGGCCGGCTGCGTCGCCACCGTGGTGTGCGCGATGGCGGTCGGCAGTCTGATCACCATCGGCGATGTCGGGCTGAACCTCTACAGGTTCGTCAACGGCGACCAGTCCCTGGCGGAGACGCTGCTCAACCTCGGCCGGGCAGCGCTCGAGTCGCTGCTCCTCGCCGGCCTGGGGAGGGTGCTCTCGGTCGGCTTCCGGAGCCTCCGGGCGCTCTACGTGACCGCCCGGAACGCCAACCGCGCGGAGGGCGTACTCCAGGTGGCCAACTTCGGCCGGATACGCATGCTGGGGCTCACCGCCTGCCTGCGGCACAGCTTCGACCCGGCCACGCCGGTCCTGCTGGCCGACGGCACCTACCGCCCGATCAGCCGCATCGAGGTGGGCGACCGCGTGCTCGCGAACGATCCCCGTACCGGGCGTACCACCGGCGAGTCGGTGACGCGTGTGCTGCGGCACCGGGACGTCGAGCTCACCGACGTGCGGGTCGTACACGGCGACGGCACGACAGGAACGGTGCGCACCACCGACGGCCATCCGTTCTGGTCGGAGACGGGCGGCGCGTGGGTCGACGCGTCCGACCTCGCGCCAGGTACGCGGCTGCGTACGCCGGCGCGTGTACCGGCCACCGTCGGAGCGGTCCGCTCCTTCGCCGGCTCGAAGGTGATGTACGACCTCAGCCTCGCCGACGTCCACACGTTCTACGTGCGGGCCGGTGGCGCGCCGGTCCTGGTACACAACAACTACGAATGCCGGCCGTTCCCGAACCAGTTTCCGGAGCGGCTGGACGCGGAGCTCGACCTCGCCGACAGCCTCGGAGTCCGCCCGGTGAGCCCGGGACAGCCCGGCTTCGACCAGGCGATCAACGAGGGTAGGGTGAAGTGGGCCATCACCATGGACGGGTTGATCGTCGTCATGCCGAAGGTCGTTCAGGCGGAGGAGATCTCGCATCCCGCACTGACGAGGGGTGCCAATGTGCTGGCCGCGGGCGAGGCGGAGATAGCAGGTGGTGGCGGCCTGTACATCGGCGTGGAGATAACCAACCACAGTGGACACTTCATGCCGTCCGACGCCAGCCTCGACTTCGCGGTCCAGGTCTTCCACGACGCCGGAATCGACTTCCCGCCCGGGAGCATCCACTATGCGGAGCGCTGACGCCGAAGGCCTGAGGGGCCTCGGTGAGAAGAGCCAGAGCGAGATCCGGCGATGGTTGCGGGAAAACCAACCGGGCCCGGGAAACGGTCGCGCCTTCTGGTGGGAGGGCCTGGCCACGCGCGCGCTGCACGAGGTGTACCGCGCCGAGGACGACCAGGCCAGACGCGCCTACGCGTCGGTCGTGAAGGCGGTGACGGACGAGGCGGTCGACCTGGCGGTGACGAGCCCGCTCGACGGGGCCATCCGAGTCGCCAACCTCGCGGCCTTCCTGGGCGAACGAGGGCGGGGCCTCTTCGACGCCGACGAGATCGTCAAGGCGTGTCTCGCACACATCGAGCTTCCGTTCGACGTGGCGCTGAAGCAGGCGCATGACTGGAGGACACTGCCCAGGCCCCAGATCCTCGCCCTGCGGCGAGCCAAGAACCTGGTCTCCGCCTGCGCCCCGCTCGGCGACCGGTTGACCGACCCGGTCCTCGCCGCCGAGCTGGCGCGGTGGACCGCCCAACGCGACCGGCTTCCCTGACCACGACCACGCCGCACCGGGGCTGGGTCGCGTTTTCCGCCGAGCACCGGCTGGCGGATCACGCCGGCCCGGCGGAGGCGGTCTCCAGCAGCGCGACCTCGCGCTGGATCGATATCTCGATGATCGACTCGTGTGGTTGCCGAGCCATTTCCAGTGCCCGGTGCAGGAGGTGCCGGGCCTCGTCGTAGCGTCCCTCGCGCTGACGCAGCAGGCCCAGGCCGCGGACCGCCTGCGCCTGGCCGGGGAGGTCGCCGAGTTCGATGGTCATCGCGTACACCTCGGCGAAGGCCGCCTCGGCCTCCTGGTACCGGCGCTGGTCGAGGCGGAGCATTCCCTGCCAGAAGAGCACCTGGGCGATGCTCCTCCTGGCCTCCGGGATCTGACGGCAGTAGGTCAGGGCCCGCTCGAACAGGGCGTCGGCCTCGTCGAGCTCGCCATTTTGCATGGCGATCTGGGCCATGTTTCGCAGCGTGTACGCGGCGCCGCCGAAGTCGCCCCCTTCGACCAGGTCGGGAAGTGCGCTCGCGCACCGCCGGACGGCGTCGCCGAGTCGCCCCAACATCCTGGCGGCGCTCCCGGCCAGCGTCGTCGCGGTGGCACGCCCGTACCGGTCGCCGGCACGTTCGAACAGCGCTGCCGCTCGTAGCAGGTACTTCAGGCTGCGGTCGTACTCGTTCCGGTATCCGTACAGCTCGGCGGTCCGGCACAGGACGGCGGCCTGGCCGCGGATGTCGCCGGCCTGGAGCGTGCGCTCCAGCGCCTTGGCGAGCATGCGTTCCCAGCCATCGGCGTAGTGGCGCATCGGGTAGAGCGGCGACAGCGTACAGGCGAGGTCCCAGCACTCGGCGGAGCCGCCCTCGGTTGCGGCGAGCTGGACCATCTGTTCGAGGTTGATCCGCTCGCGTTCGAACCAGCCCAGGGGATCGCGGCGGACCGCCCGCTCGATCTCGTCGGCGACCGGCCACCGTGCCGCCTTGCTCCGCACTCTCAGCAGGTCGGGGCCGTGAACGGCCCGGAGCGCCATCTCGGCGAGGCGGAGGTACGCTGCCCGGGCCCGCGCTCGGGCCTCCCGCCGCGCGTGCGGGGCTTCGATCGCGTGGCAGTGCTCGCGGGCGACGAGCCGGACCAGGTTGTGCATCGCGAAGCGAGGGCCGGTGATCCCATCGGTGGCGTGGTCGAGGAGCTGGGCGTCGACAAGCTCCTCGAACGCCTCTTCCGCCGTGTCGAGGTCGGTGTCCAGCAGGGCGGCGCCGAGCCAGACCGGGATGTCGGGCACGTCCAGGTCGCCGAAGTGGTTGATCAGGCGTTGTGCGTTACGGCTGAGCCCGCGGTAGCTCAGACCGATGCTCGCGCGGACGTCGAGGTTGCCGTATGCGAAGCGGTCGAGCCGGGTCTGCTCGTCGTCGAGGCGGTCGACGAGCTTGGCGACGGTCCAATGTGGCTTGGCCGCGAGCAGCGCGGCCGCGATCCGGATGGCCAGCGGCAGCCCGCCGCAGCGGCGGACGAGCTCGGCCGCCGAGCCCGCCTCGCCGCTGAGCCTTGCCGCGCCCGCCGTGGCACGCAGCAACTGTGCGGCCTCGGCGGCCTCCATCACGTTGAGGCGGATGATGCCGGCGCCGATGACCGCGCCGATGGGGTGGCGCCCGGTGACGATCACGGCGCAGCCGGGACCGGCGGGTATCAGCGGCATGACCTGCTCGCCGCCGGCCGCGTTGTCGAGCACGATGACCACACGCCGGCGCCAGAGCAGCGACCGGTAGAGGTCGACGCGTTCCTCCAGCGTCGTCGGTACGGCCGAACCGGTGATGCCGAGCAGGCGCAGGAAGCGCCCGAGCACGTCCATCGGCTCCACGGGCTGCTCGGTGTCGAAGCCGTGCAGGTTGACGAAGAGCTGCCCGTCGGGGAACTCGTGGCTGAAGGCGTGCGCCGCGTGGACGGACAGGGCCGTCTTGCCGACGCCGGCGGGGCCGGTGACCACGACGACGGGAGCCGCGTTGCCGCGCCCGCCGAGCAGCCAGTCGGCCAGGGCGGCCATCGCCGTCTCGCGCCCCGTGAAGTCGGCGATGTCCGGTGGAAGGTTCTGCGGGACGTACTGCGGTGCGGGCGCGACCGGAAGCGCGTTGGGCTCGATGGCCGTCAGCGGGCCGGAGACCTCTCGCTCGTCCCGCAGAATCAGCAGGTGAAGCTCGCGCAAGGCAGAGGCCGGCCTGGTGCCGAGGGCGTCGGCGAGGGTACGCCGGCACCGCTCGTACAGCTCCAGCGCGTCGGAGGAGCGCCCGACCGAGCGCAGTGCGGTCATCGCCTGCTCGACCAGGCGCTCCCGGGTGGGATGGCGGGCGGCGAGGTGGAGGACGTCGTCCGCGATCCGTCGGTGCAGCCCGAGCCGGAGCTCGACGTCGAAGAGCGCTTCGTACGCGGCGAGCCGTTCGGCCTCCAGCCGGTGGATGAGCGACAGCGCCGTCGGGGTCTCCAACTCGTTGCCCAGGACCGCGCCGCGCCAGAGGGACAGCGCGCGCCGCAGTGACTGGCGCACGGCCTGGTCGGGCCTACGCGCCCCGTCGGCCACGATCTGCCGGAACAGCTCGGCGTCGACCCGGGCGGCCGGCGCGGTCAGGAGGTAGCCGTCGCCCCGGCCGCGGAGGGCGACCTCGCCCGAGGACTCCTCCCGCGCGCCGAGCTTGCTCCTCAACTCGGAGATCCTGCTCTGCAGCACGGCGCGGGCCCGCTCCGGAGGGCGCGCTCCCCACAGGTGCTCGACGAGCGCCTCGGTGGAGACCACGCGATTGAGCTGCAACGCGAGGATGCCCACGATGAGTCGCTGCTGCTTGCGGGCGAGGGGGACCTGACGGTCGTCCCTCCACACTTCCACCGGCCCGAGCACACGAATCTCCACCATTGTCCCCCCCGTAGGACAGCGGCCGATTCCGCACGGAACTGGCACTGGCAGGCGTCGATAGTATCCAACCGCCGGCGCGACCGCCGCCCCTCGATCAAAAACCGGCGGGCCACCATCGTCACCGAGTGGGTCCGGTTTCGATCAGGCGCCGACCCGGTTCGGCTCCGCCTCCGTTCGCACCTCGGCTGGGGCGTCGCTGCCGCGAAGAGCCAGCCACGCGTACGTCCCGCAGATCGCGATCAGGATGCCGGCGCCGAGGAAGATCGTGTCGTACGTCCCGAAACGCACACCGGCCACGTCGGCGTCGAGGTCGCGCAGCAGCGAGCTGGAGAGCCAGCCGGCGGCTCCGATGGAGACGACCGACATGAGCTGGATAGCCGGCTGCACCAGGCCGAAGACCCGTCCGAGCAGGTCACGCGGCACGGAGCGCATGACGATCGGGGCGACGACGGTGTTCATGGCGGCCAGCGGCAGGGCAAGCAGGAGGAGCAGCAGCAGGCCGGCCGCGAAGGTGGTGCTCCGCGCGTACAGGGCCATGAGCACGCCGGTCGCGATGAGACCGACCCAGTACGTCCGGGCGAGGCCCAGGCGCTGCCCGACCGCCCCGGAGAGCGCCGCGCCGGCGACCGCGCCCACGCCGAAGGCGGTGCCGAGGAAGCCGTACAACTCGGCCGAGGCGCCGAGGTTGTCGGTGACGAAGAAGACGTTGAGCGTGTTCATCAGGTAGGCGCCGAAGTTGGCGACCATGGCGCTGACGAGGAGCGCGACCAGGACGCGGCTGCTGCCGACCACGGCGAGGCCGGCCCGCAGCTCCGACCACACGCCCGGCCGCTGCGGGACCGCCCGGCCAGCTTCGGGCGCGGGGGTCCGCACGCCGTAGAGGAAGAGGAAGGAGACGAAGAAGGACGCCGCGTTGATGACGAGTGCCCAGCCGACCCCCACACCGAAGAGCAGGGGAGCGGCCAGGGGCGGCCCGACGATGCCGGCGATGGCCATCGACGCCTGGCCGATCCCGGACGCCTTCGCCCGATGCTCGGGTTCGACCACGTCGGCCACGACCGCGAAGCGCGCGGGGGTGAAAAAGCGGGAGATGGCGGTGCTGACGAACACGGTGGCGTAGATGACGGCCAGCGTGACCCCGAGCGGCACGGTCCCGTCGGGCAGGAAGGGCAGCAGGGCCAGGGCGCCGACGAGCCCCATCCGCAGCAGGTCGCTGACGAGCATCGTCCGGCGATTGTCCCAGCGGTCCACGTACACGCCCGCGATCGGGCTGATCAGGATGGTCGGGACGACGACGGCCGCCAGGACACCGCTGACGGCCGCCGGGGCCCACGGTTGGTCCGCGGCGAGGACCGTCGAGATCCAGAGGATGACCGTCACGTCGAAGACGTGGTCGCCGACCCAGGAAACGACGCCCGCCGCCCAGAGCTTCGCGTACGAGCGGTTGATCAGAAATCTCGTCAGCATCGTCTTGTCGGCCTCCGGTTGCCACGGCTGGTGTCTTCGCCCGATGGGGCTGGCGTGGTTGCTATGACGGCGCTCGCGCCGGGCGCCGGCACCCCCTCGGGGGGCATGGGGAGGCCGACGCCCGGCAGCTCAACTCGCCCAACCGCACGGCTTGGCGGCGGGTCCGGTCAGCTGCAACAGCCGACGTTGACGTGCACCGCCCGCTCGAGCGGGTCCTCCTCCTCGAACTCGTGGCCCTCGACGTCGCCGTCTTCCGGCACCGCCGAGCTGTAGCCCTTGGGCAGGCGCACCTTCGCCTTGATCTCGACGCTGTCCGAGGTCACGTCGATGTTCGCGTCTTCGGCCATGCTCGCTCGCCCTCCTTCCCTTCTCCGTCGCGGATGCTTTCCACTGCCGGAGCGGTGGTGCCGCCGGCGCGACCAGTAGATCCGGCCGCCAGCCTCGAACCCATCCGTCCGGCGGTGGATCGCCTCTGGTCCACCCTCAGACGGCGGAGGCGGGCACCGATCACCTCGCCAACCATCCGGGTGGTTGGCCACCGCCTTCCCCCGAGTGGTGGACGCCGGGTCCGGGGCCGCGGGCGATAGTCCAAACCGGCGGCGTCGTACGCCGCGGATCGGAGTCGGTGACGGTGACCCTTCGAATCGACGTGAGGCGCGTCGGGGCTGACCACGTCCCGGCCGAGCGACCGCCCGGCCGGCTCAGGGTCCTGCTCGTCTGCATGCCGTGGCTCGGCCTGCACCTGCCGTCGCTGGCGTTGAGCACACTGGCTCCGTTGGTTCGCGGGCTCGATTTCGTCGACGGCCTGGACGTGCGGTACGTCAACATCGAGTGGGCGCAGTACCTGCGCGACCGGACGGGCGGCCGGATCGGCAGCGGTGAGTACTCGGCCATCTCCGAAAACGACTTCTCCGCCATCGGCGAGTGGGTCTTCTCCGGTTCCCTGTACGACCGGCCGGATCCCGCGCAGACCGCCTACCACCGCCAGTTGACCGCGAACGGCCGCGACACGGCTGTGGCGGACGAGATGTATCGACTCGCCGGCCCGTTCGTCGAGGCGGTCGCCGACGACATATGCGCCGGCGGATACGACGTGGTCGGCTTCACCACGACCTTCGTCCAGAACATCCCCTCGTTCGCGATGGCCCGCGCGATCAAGCGGAGGCGGCCGGAGGCGGCCGTCGTCTTCGGCGGCGCCAACTGCGACGACGTACAGGGCGCGGCGATGCATCGCAACTTCACCTTCATCGACTACGTGGTCCGGGGCGAGGCCGAGCGGACCTTCCCGCTGCTGCTTCGCCGCCTCGCCGGCGCCACTGACGTAGCCGACCGCGACATCGCCGGGCTCTGCTGGCGGGACGAGCGCGGCGGGAACGAGGCCCGGGCCAATCCGATGGAGGCCGGTGGGGTGGGCGCCGACGCCATCCCGGAGGCCGTGCACGACGACTACTTCGCCGCCCTGGACCGGAGCCCGGTCGGCGCCGAGGTACGCCCGAAGATCATCCTCGAAGGGGCGCGCGGCTGCTGGTGGGGGCAGAAACACCACTGCACCTTCTGCGGGCTCAACAACACGCTGATGGCGTTTCGCGCGAAGGACGCGACGAGGATCCTGGACGAGCTGAAGCGAGCGGTCCGCAAGCACCGCGTCCTCGACGTGATGTTCGCCGACAACATCCTCGACCAGCGCTACCTGAACGAGCTGGTGCCGTCGTTGACCGCGCTGGAGTGGGACCTCGACATCTTCTTCGAGGTCAAGTCGAATCTCTCGTACCAGCAACTCGCCGCCCTCGCCCGGGCCGGCATCCTGCGCGTCCAACCCGGGATCGAGAGCCTCAGCACACACGTGCTGCAACTGATGCGCAAGGGCGTCCGGGGCTGGCAGAACGTCCGCTTCCTGCGCGACTGCGTGACCGTGGGCATTCATCCACAGTGGAATGTCCTGTACGGTTTCCCGGGCGAGACACCGGACGACTACGCGCCCGTCTTCGACCAGATGCCGCACCTGGTGCACCTGCCGCCGCCGCAGGGCGCCTCGCGCGTGGCGTTGACGAGGTTCAGCCCCTTCTTCAACGATCCGGGGCTCGGCATGGTCAACGAGGGGCCCGCGCCGGCGTACCGACTCGTCTACGATCTGCCGCTCGGGGAGCTGGCCGACCTCGTGTACCTGTTCCAGAGCCGCGACAGCGGGCTGGTCGGCGAGCCGGTGGAGCGGCTGGCGAAGACGGTCGCCGAGTGGTCGGGAGCGTCCGGGCGTGCCCTGGCCGCGTTCGACCTGGCCGGCGACGGCCTGATCCTGGTCGACCAGCGGCGGTCCGGGCACACGGCGGAGCACCTGCTCGACGCGGAGGAGGCGGCCGTGTACCGGCATCTGCTCAAGGGGCACAGCCTCGCCGCCCTGACCAGGATCGCGCGGGAGGCCGGTACCTCCCTGAGCCCCGACCGGTTGGCGGAGTTGGCGGCGCGATGGCGCGAGCAGGGTCTGGTCTTCCAGGACGGCGACGTCCATGTCGCGCTGGCCACGGGATTGGCGTACTGATGAGCGGAATCCTCGGCACGGGCGCCGCGCCGGCCCTGACCAGTCCGATGTGGATCGAATGGCCGTCGCATCTGGGCCGCCGCGTGGCCGACCTCGAAGCCGCCGCCCGGGAGGGAAGGCGTGGCGTGCTCGTCGGCGAGCCGGTGGAGGTGACGCCGGACGGTGACGCGGGCGCGGCGGCATTCGTGGCGTTGCTGCGGGAGTCGGCCCGTCTCGGGCTGGCGATCCGGTGGCGGGGATCGGTCCGTGGCATCCCGCACGAACTGGTCCGCCACCTCAGCGCACCGTACGTCGGCCAGACCGGTCGCTTCACGTGGCGGCGCCCCGGCAGGGTCGGCCTGCGGCTGCGCCGGGGGCCCGGCTTCCTGACGGTCGAGGACCGGCGGTACGGCCCGGTCCGGCGTACCGTCGTCCCGGACTGCGACGAACGGTTCGCCGCGCTGTCCCCGCGCGCCGACGCCGAGCTGCTGCCGGTGCTCGACCCCGCGGTCAGTGCGCGCCTGCGCTCGGACGGGCTGGCGGTGGCCATCGGTGACCGCCTTGTGACGCTGCCGGTGCACCTGCGCTGACCCGGGACAGCCCCCGAGGACATCTGCCGTGCGCGGCTAGGCGAGCGGGACCGGCTGGAGAAACGCGGGTCCGGCGCCGTCGGGCAGCCGCCACCGGAACATCTCGGCGGCCGGCTCGGTGACCGGTCCCAGCTCCAGCGGGTAGAGGTGGGGGGAGCGGGTGACGGCGACGCGCAGCCCGGTGCCCCGCGTCCAGGCCGGGGTCAGGTCGGCCGCGTACACCTTGATTCCCTGATCGAGGAGCCGGGCGGCGACCGACTCGGCCACCTGCCGGCTTCCGCCGTCGAGGCACGGGCCGGCGCCATCGGCCGGTCGGCCCGCCCGCCCATCCGGCGCCAGGCGGTCGACCAGATGACACCGATCCGGGTGCAGGTAGTAGCGGGCGTTGTCGGTGAACTGGGTGAAGGTCATGGCCTCGTCGGGGACATCGTCGTGGCGCAGCCATCCGTGTACGGCCACAGCCTCACCGAGCGCCCGCCGCGCCGCCCGTGCCGGCGTCCGGTCGGTGGCGCAGCCCACCGCGCTGGCCACGCGCCCCTCACCTCGTCCGGTGACCACGCAGACGATGGTCGGCACGCCGTGCAGGTAGCTCAGGTCGGTGTACCGGGCGCGCAGGCCGGCGGCCGGTGCCGGGTCGCCGTACGGCCACTGTGGACGCGGCAGGTCCCAGCGCCAGGCGAGCATGAGAGCGTCCCGTTCGAGCAGCTCGAAGAGCCCGCGCTCGATGGCGGTCCACAGCCCGTCTCCGGCCGCGGCGCCGCTGGAGGAGGGGCGGCGTGGCCCCGTCCCCAGCGCGCATCCGACCGGGTGCAGGTGGAAGCCGCTGGCACGGGCGAGACCGCGCTCGCCGGTGGCCAGGTCGCGTACCTCGACCGCGGCCCCTTCCAGCGGGCAGTCGTGCGTCTCGCCGGCCGGCCTGGTGTCCGTGGTCCACAGCGTCCGGTCGCCGCCGGCGGGAGGTAGCGGCGCGGGCTCGCTCAGGGTCATCCGTTCGACGAACTCGGCCAGGGCGCGGCGCCGGGCCGCATGACGGGTCGGGGCGCGGCCGTCCCCGCCCACCGTGAGCGTCGACCCGTGGGTGGTGTCCATCGTCATGCCCCGGGCCGCGGCCTGCCAGCCGACCTCGTCGGAGCCGGTCTCGGTCAGCTTGACCACCGGACCGGCCAGTGCCGACACGACTGTCCGGCGCAGCCCGCCTGGACGCCGGCCACGGCGTTGCCGGCCGCCGCAAGCCGGGCAGCCGGCGACCGGGAGGTACGGATGGCGGAGCACGCGGTAGCCGTCGCGTGTGGCCGCGATCTCGTGCGCGACGCCGGTCCGGCAACCAGACCGCGCCCAGGTCGCGACCATGGCGACCGCGACCACCGCCACGGCGTGCCGTGCCCATCCGTGGAGTTGCCCCGCCCGCCGCCCGGCGAGCAGAGCGCGGAACGCGTCCGGCCGTCGGGTGAATCCGGCCCGTCGCAGCCACCAGCACTCCAGACAGCCGGTGCGGCCTGGAACGACGAGCGGTCCCACCGTCAGGGGAGTGGCCGCCCGCCCGTCGAGTAGCAGCCAGGGCGTGCCCGCGCGCAGCGCCCGCTGGTTGAAGTCGGCCAGTGTCTGGCCGATCTCCGCCGACCGGGCGTCCACCGGTGCCTGGTCGACGACGAGGACGCTGAGGGCGTCGGCGGAGTCCGGGGCCCGTTCCGTGCGGCGAACCGGCCGAAACCCGGGCGCCGCGGTGCCGTGGAGTTCCTCGCTGAGCAGCCGCGCGGTCAGGTCGGCAAGTGGACCAGCGCCGTGTACGCCGATACCGCGGATCTCGCTGTCGTGGTCACCTGATGGTGGCTCGGCTTCCGGGCGAGCGAGGGCCAGCTCTCGCAGCGACGACGGCGTGCCGGCCGCGCTGGTGAAGATGCCTCGCTCGGCCAGGCGCCGGGCCAGCGGGCTGCCGGCGGCGGCGGGGCTGAGGACGGCCTCCTCACCTTCCGCCGGGCTGGTCAGCAGGTCGTCGCGGAGCATGCCGGCCTCCGGTCCGGTCGCGGTCGCGTACCAGGAGCCCAGCGAAACGACGAGGCCGGACGGGAGCGGCGCCCAACTGGCGAAGGGCGCCAGCCTCAGCTCATCCATCCGCGACCAGGCCACGTGCGATCGCGGCGTTGTCGAGCCGCTCCCGCCAGGTGAACTTGTAGCTGGGGCAGGGCAGCTCCCCCTCTTTCCAGAGCTTCGGGCAGCCGCCACCGCACACCGGCATGAACGGGCAGGTCGCGCAGGGCCACTGGCCTGCCTCGACCTCGTCGTACCAGGAGTCGAACAGGCCCTCCGGACGGTGCTGGTCCGCCGGCAGGACGTCGAGGCTGGAGACCTGGCCGCGGACACTGTCGACCGGGACGAGCGGATGCTCGGTGCAGGTGTAGACGCGCCCGGCGGAGTCGACCACCTCGCTGCTTCGCGAGGTCGCGATGCAGGTGGCCGCGCGGGGCCGCAGCGGCAGGGTCGCCGGGAAGGTCATGCCCAGGCCCTGGGCGAGCGCGGCCCATTCGAGTTCCCGCTTGGCGTACTCCCAGCGTTTGAGCTCGCGGTCAGCGACGTCGTTGCCCCATGAGTGCACCGGCGCCGGCTTCAGGATCACGCGAGGGCTCGCCAGACCGCGCCGGGCCAGCTCGACGATGAGTTCGGCGATGCGGTCCTCGTTCTGGTTGTCCACGTTGGTGCGGATGCCGAAGGTGAGTTCGGGATGGCTGCCGGCGGCGACGACCTCGGCGATCAGGTCGACGATCCGGTCGAAGGTGGCGCTGCCGTTGCGCATCGCCCGGCGCTGGTCGTGCACCTCGCGTGGCCCGTCGATCGTCACCTCGATCCAGCGGATCGCGCACTCGTCGTACAGCTCCCGCAGGACCCGGTGCGTCAGCAGGCTCCCGTTCGTCACCACGTCGGCCGAGTACGGCTTGCCGAGGCGCTGCGCCTCCGGAACGACGACGGCGCTGATCTCGCGCATGACCCGGAGCCCCAGCAGTGGCTCGCCACCGAACCACGCCACGTGCAACGCGGTGGTATCGGGATCCGCCAGGGCCGCCTTCGCCCGGTCGATCTTCTGCTGTACGCGGCGCTGGACGACCGGGGTCTTGGTGTGCTCCTGACCGCAGTACGCGCAGCCCATGTTGCAGTACGAGGTCGGCAGGAAGACGAGGCGGCGGAGCCGGGCGCCGGTGGAGCTTTCCCGGCGGCGCCGGGTCACCTCGCCGAGTTCGTCCTCGCCCGTCGAGACCAGCGCCTCGATCTCGGTGAGTTCGCGGACGAGGTCGGGATGGATCTCGTCGAAACGCCCCGCGGTGAAGCTCTCCGCGTCCACCTCCCGCAGGCGGAACATCTTCGCCGTGCGGCTCGCGAACCCGAAGCGGTACCTGGCGCCGTCCGGTGCGCGGAACGACCGGTCGCTCAGCAGCGCGTACCTGCTGCGCTTGAGAACGTCTGTCATACCGTTCCTCCTCGACCGGCTCCCGCGCGGCTACAGGTGTCCATCAAAGCCCTCGTACACCTCGGGGACATCGCCCACCGGGCGGAGGAGCCCGTCCTGGTCACCCGCGCGGGCGAAGCCGGCGGATGTCCCTTCGGTGGTGGCGGTGCTGAACAACGCCAGCTCCACGCGGCTGCGGAGGCCGAGCTTCTGGTAGATCTCCTTCACGTGCGACTTGACCGTCGAGTTGGCGACCGCCAGCGCGCGGGCGATCTCACTGTTCGAACGCCCCTGGGCCAGCAGCGCGAAGACCTCCCGCTCCCGGGGCGTCAGGGCCGCCACGCGGTGGCCCTCGACGTCGTCCTGCCCGCTGAACCGGGGCAGGCCGGTGGCCAGGCGCCCGGCGTATCGGCGCTCGACGACGACGTACCCGGCCGCCACCAGGCGGATGCACGCGGTCAGTTCGGCCGGCCCGATTCGGCGCGACATCAGGGTGCACGAGCCGATGCTGAGCAGGTCGAAGACGTGCTCGTCGGCGTGTGAGGTGAGGATCAGGAAGGGAGGTACGCCCCCTACGGTGTTCGAGCCGACGGTCTGGACGACCGAGACGGTGTCCGGACCCAGCGACGCGACGTCCATGACGAACAGGCTCGGCCGGAGCCGATCGCGCAGGACCGCCGCCTCGGTCCCGCCCCGCGCCTCGCCGACCACTCGCAGGTCGGCCTGGCGGCCGAGGATGGCGGCGAGGCCGCTGCGGGCCAGGTTGTTGTCGCCTACCAGCACGATCCGGATCTCTGTCACGGTCCGCCTCCTGGCCGATCGCATGTTTCGCTTTCGGGATGTCCGAGCGCGAGGGTGAACGCGTGGCGGAGGCTGGGTGTGCCTCCGGCCGCGCAGGCGGTGACCTCGGCCGAGCTTCCGCCGAAGCCGCAGGCGCCCAGGCCGAGCGCCGTGGCGGAGAGCCACACCGCGTGGCCCAGCGCCGCCGCGTGAAACAGCGCCGCCGCGTGGCCGGGGCGGCGCGAGGCCAGGTCGGCGCAGACGAGCACCAGGGCCGGGGCCTTGGCGTAGGAGGAGCGCAGCCGGCGCAGCCACCGGGGACAGCCCAGGTGCCCGTCGTCGTCGTGGAGCCCGGGCAGCAGGCCGGTGACCTCGTAGGCGGCCACCAGGACCCGGAGCACCGGTCGCTGGGCCGGGGGCCAGTGGTGGCCGTACGCCGCCCGGGCGCCGGAGAGCACCTCGGCCAGCAACTCCCGGCGTACCGGCTGGTCGGTGAAGCGCCGGTGCGCGCGCCGTACCGGTATCGCGCCGTGCAGCTGTGGCGACGAGACCGCGAGCGGCGGCCGGGCCGGGGCGTCGAGCGCCGCGGACGTCCCGCCCGGACGGCTCGCCGCCATGCGCCAGACGTGTCGCGCCGGATCCTCGGCGGGTATCAGGGGCATCAGGCCGCTCCGGTGACGGCGACCACGGCGGCGACGGTCTCGTCCTCGCCCAGGTCGAGCATCGGTCCCAGGCGGGCGCTCCACCGGCCGGCGAACCGGGTCGTGACGCCGTGCGCCTGCCCGACCACAGCCAACTGCATCGCCGCGCAGCCCGCGTCGAGGTGGCACAGCCGGTAGGCGAAGCGCCCGTACTTCTCCACCAGCCGGCCGGCGTCGGCGACCAGGCAGACCACGGCGTCGGCGCGGCAGTCCGCCAGGTCCGTCTCGGCCGTCACCTGCTCCAGGGTCGCCGCTGACGCGGTCGAGAACACACCGCCGCCGGTGTCGTCGAAACGCAGCGGCCGGGCCGGAACGCCGGACCCGGGCCCGGTCACGAACACGGCGGCCGTGGACCCCAGGTTGCCCCCGGTCGGCGCCCAGCGCCGGGCGTCCGGCCGGCGGCCGACGCAGTGGTGCAGCAGGGAGGCGAGGATCGCGGCGCTGAGCGGCGCGGGCTCACCGGACCCGGTCGAGGGGCCGGGCAGCGGCGCCGGGGCGGCCATCGGATGGCGGCGCCCGGACCGGTCCGCGGGACGGGGCGGACGCGTCCGGTCGATCCGCCGCATGGCGGGCACGGTGGCGACGAGCCCGGACGACGGCCGTTCCACCTGCCACTCGTACGTGGCCGCCAGCGGGTCGTCGCCCGCCGGCCAGCGGCACGCCGGGCAGTCCTCGAACGGCGTGACGAGGATGGTGTCGTCGCCCGCCTCCCGGCCGATGCGGCGCATGATCCGGGGCGGCGTCGCGTCCGGTGCGGCGAGCAGGACCCGTACCACCTCGTCGGCGGCGTGGGCGCACCCCATCTGGTGCAGCGTGCCGTCGATCGCCGTGCCGGTGCGGAGCCCGGCCGAGGTGACCGACCGCCGTACGCACGCGACGCACGCGGTGTGTCCACTTCGCAGTTGGGGGCCCACCTGGACGTGGTCCGCCTCCCAGCAGACGCGCAGGACCGGCGCCCGGCTCGCCGTGAGCAGGTCGCCCGGTACGTCGTCGCCCACCGCCACGACGAGGTCGGCGCTGGGCAGCGGGCCGTCCACGCCGGAGACCCGTACCGGCGACGCGCCGCCGACGCCCCGGGCGGCGAGGGCCGCGGCCAGGTCGGTCGCCGCCGGCCAGGTGGTGGCGGTGGCCAGGACCGCTACCCGGGCCAGGGCGAGCGGCCCGGCGTCCAACGTCCGGTCAGGCAAATCGGAGACCTCCCGTCGAACCGCTTGGGGCTGTCGACGGAAGTCTGCATAGATGCGTTTACCGTCAGCTCACCGCCGGCTCACCACCGGCCCGGACAACCGGTATGCCGAGCGCGGCGGCCAGCGGCTCCAGCGCCGCCACGCCGCCGGCCGGGTCGCCGATCAGGGCGAGGTTCAGCCGCCGCGGTGCCAGCGCGTGCGCCGCCTCGCGGACGGCGGCCGGCGGGAGGCCGGCCATCACCGGCGCCCGCTCGGCGATCTCGTCCAGCGCGAAGCCGCGGCGCAGTCCAATCGCGGTCTGCTCCACCACCTCCCGCACGCTCTGGGCGAGCATCGGCACGAGGGCGGCGAGGTTGGCGATGCAGGCGCGGGATTCCTCGACCGCCGGACCTCGCTCGGCCAGGTCCGTGCATTCGGCGAGGAGTCGGGCGGTGGCCGCCGGCAGCCGGTCGGTGTCCACGGCGCCGTACACGCGGAACTCGGCCAGGTAGCCGGAGGCGGTCCGGCGCGCCACGAACTCGCTGTGGAAACCGTACGAGCAGGCCATCTCCTCGCGCAGCGCGGTATTCAGGCGGGACGGGGACCAGCCGGCCAGGGCGTGCACGGCGGCCTCCAGGCCAGCCAGCCGCCAGAGGTCGGGGCAGTGTACGGCGGCGCCGAGCACGAGCACCGCCTGCCGCGCGCCTTCGGCGGCGTGGACCTCCCACTTGGGCTGGGACGCGGGCGTGGCCGGTGGCGGCGCGGCCGGCGGCACCGGACGGTCCCAGGCGCCGAACGTGTCGACGACGCGGTCGGCGACCCTCCAGCGGTCCAGGTCTCCGGCGATGATCACCGAGGTGGTCGCCGGCCCGTACCACCGTCCGTGCAGGTCGCGCAGCAGCTCATGGTCCACATCGGACAGGGACGCCGCGTCACCCCGGGCGGTCCGCGCGTAGGGGGAGCCGGCCGCGTAGCTGAGCCGGCGGATCGTGTCAGCCGGCCGGTGCACGGGGTGCAACGACTCGGTCCGGCTCGCGGCGGCCCGCCGCGCGACCGCCGACCGGATCCACCGCTCGTCCAGCGCGGGCCTGGCCAGTGCCGGCGCGAGCAGGTCGAGGAGCGCCGGCAGGCGATGGCCGGGGACGACCGCGGTCAGGTAGGACCCGTCGTGGTCGGCGCCGCCGGTCAGCGTGGCCCCATGCCGCTCCAGCTCGTCGACGAACGTGGCCTCCAGCCGCCTGGCCGGCCCCATCGCGCAGCCCGCCGCCAGCAGGGCGGCGATCCCGTCCCGGTCGGCTGGCTCGCACGCGCCACCGGGCGCGACGGCGATGTGCACGGTGGCGAGTTCGCGGCCGGGCATTGGGATCTGGTAGACCGGGATCCCGTTTCTCGCCGTGCGGACCCGCACCGGTGGCGGCTGCCAGGCCTCGGCGGACACCAGGGCCGGGCGCTGTTCGGTCGTCGTCATGGTGCCTCGCTTCACGTCGAGTGGTAGGTCAGCGTGACCCGGCGCCGATGCAGCAGCGCCGCGGCGCAGGCACGTACGTCGGCGGCGGTCACGGCGAGGACACGCCGTACGCCCTCGCCGGGCGGACGCGGCTCGCCCCAGGCCATCCAGTCCCGGGTCAGTTCCTCGGCGAGCGCGCGTGGGCGCTCCACGGCGGCGAGCCAGCCGGCGAGGCACTGCGCCTGGGCGCGTCGCAACTCCTCGTCGGTCGGTCCGTCCGCGGCGAGCACCGCGAGCTGATCGAGGTACGCGGCCTCCAGGTGGGCGGTGTCGATGCCGGCCACCGGGCGGAGCCGGACGATCGCCATCGAGTCGCCGGCGATCATCGGCATTACCTTGATCTGGATGTTCGCCGCCAGCGCGGTATCCCGGCGGAGGCGGCGTTGCAGCCGGCTGGCCTGCCCGGTCGCCAGTACGGCCACCGTCAGCTCGGCGGCGGCGAAGGCGACGCGGCCCACCGGGGGGAGTCGGTGGGCGACGACGAGGTTCGGCGGTGCCGCCGAACGCCGCTCCACGCGGACCAGCTCGTCGGGGACGGCCACGCAGTCCGCCGGGGGCCTCGCCACGGCGGTCCGGCCGACTCGCAGCGCGCCGAAGCCCCGCTCGACCTCGTCCTCGACCAGGGCGCGGTCGAACCGCCCCACCACGGCGACCACGAGGCGGCCCGGGACGTAGTGGTCGGCGAAGAAGTCGAGCGCGTCGTCCACCGTGGCCCCGTCGAGGTCACCGATCTCGCCGGTCGGCGTCTGGTTGAACGGGTGCGGCGCGGGGTACATCGCGGCCGTCACGGCGTTGCGCGCGTCGCCGTACGGCGTGCTCAGCACCGCGTCGCGCCACTCGTTGCGCACCACCTCGCGCTGCTGGTCGAGGATCTGGGCGTCGACACCGTCCGGGAGCCGCGCGAACCGTCCCGCCTCCAGCCAGACCGCCATGGGCGCGGCCGGGCTGGGAATGGTCTGGAAATAGCTGGTCGACTCGACCAGGGTCTGCGCGTTCGCGAAGCCACCGGCCGTCTCGATCGCGCGGATGTGGTCGCCGCCCGCCAGGCGTGTCGTCGCGGCGAACATGAGGTGCTCGAAGAGGTGCGCGAAGCCCGAACGGCCCGCTCGCTCGTCGCGTGAGCCGACCTCCGCGCGCACGTGCACGGCGGCGACCGGCGCCACCGGGTCGCTCGCGTAGACGACGCGTACGCCGTTGCCCAGGGTCACCGCAGTGCGGTCGAGGCCCGTCATACGGCCACGGTCTGGCACCCCCGCCCGGTGGGGGCACCGTCATCGGGGCGGCCCGTGCGGTGCGTCCCCCGCCCAGGGGACGCGCGCCCCGCGAGATGGATCCAGCCCCGTGCTCCCCCCACGGGAGGGTTACCGCCGCAGTACCGCTCCGGCAGCCTGAGCGGACCGCAGGCCGAAAGCGAGGTTCGCGCGTGTCGCACACGACGCCATGCCGTCACGGTTCGTCATGACGAGCCCTCTGGCAATCACCCGGACCGCCGACCGGATGTTCGACGGTCCGGTACACCGTCCGGGCGACGACGGCTACGACACCGCCCGGCGTTCCTGGCGCCCGGTCGAGAGCCGACCCGCGCTGATCGTGGACGTGACGGGACCGGCCGATGTCGTCGCGGCGTTCGCGCTCGCCGGCGACCACGACCTGCCGGTGGCCGTCCAGGCGACCGGGCACGGCGCGACCGCCACCACCGACGGTGCGATCCTGCTGCGTACGGTCCGGCTCGCCGGAGCCCGTGTCGATCCCGCTCGACGGCGCGTGTCGGTGGGCGGCGGTGGGCTTCTTCGTGACGCGATGGCAGCCGCCGAACCGCACGGCTTGATGCCGCTGCTCGGCTCCACACCGTGGCTGGGCGCGGCCGGGTTCACCCTGGGCGGCGGCGTCGGTTGGCTGACCCGCGCGTTCGGCTACGCCGCCGACAGCCTGCTGGGCGCCGAGGTCGTCATGCCCGGCGGTGAGGTGGTGACGGTCGACGACGACCAGGGGCCGGAGCTCATGTGGGGGCTGCGCGGTGCCGGCGGCAGCCTGGCGGTCGCCACCTCGATCGAGCTCGCTCTCCATCCGGTCCCCGCGCTATACGGCGGTGCCGTCGCGTTCGCCGTGACCGATCCGCTGGACCTGCTGCTCGCGTACCGGGACTGGACGGCGGGCCTGCCGGATCGAATGAGCACCGCGCTGGTGCTGCGGCGGTACGGCGACCCGGCGCAGACCCCGCCCGGCGTGCCGGGGTCACTCCTCGTCGCGTTGCGCGTCCTCCACGCCGGCCCGGTGCACGACGCCCAGCCGCTGCTCGCGTCCTTCTTCGCGCGGGCCGGCCGCCACCACTGGAGCACACTGCGCCCGATGTCCCCGCGCTCGTACCTGAACGTCGCCCCACCGCGACCGCCGGAATTGCACACCGGCATCGTGGAATGCTTCCGGGAACTGCCCGACGCCGTGCTGACCGGGATCGCGTCCTTCGTGACGGCCGCCGACGCACCGCCCTCGCTGTTCGAGGTGCGCCACTGGGACGGCGCGATCACGCGGCCGGAGCGACCGAGCCCCGCAGGTCCCCGAGACGTGCGCTACGGGATCGTCGCCGAGTTCGCCGGTGCCCCGACGGAAGCGGGGATCGATGTCGTGGCGGACCCGTTCCTCACCCTCCTGCGCCGGCACAGCTCCGGCTCGGCGATGCGCAACCTGCTCCCCGACGCCGAGGCGACGCACCAGGCGTACGGCGTGGCGGACCGTGCGCGCCTGGTCACGCTCAAACGCGCCTGGGACCCCCAGGACCTCCTACGGACCGGCCACCGCATTCCCGTCGGTGGCTGGCCGGCGCAGGCCGAGCGAGGCGCTCGGTGAACGTACCCGCCCGCCAGGTGATCAAGTTCGCGCACGTGTCGAGCGGCGCCTCCTTCAACGCCGCGCGTATCGCCGCCCCGCGGCTTCCGTCGCGCGAGTGGGCCTGGGGCGGCTCGGCCGGCGCGGGCGTGCGGGTCTGCGTCATCGACAGCGGCGTGGACCCGACTCACCCGATGGTCGGCGGCGAGGTCGGACTCTGGGCTGTCGAAGCGAGTGAAGGGAACGCCCGGTACCAGGTCGAGCCGGACGACGCCGGCGACCTGGCGGGGCACGGCACGGCCTGCGCCGGCATCATCCGCACCCTGGCCCCCGCGTGCGAGCTGACCAGCGTCCGCGTGCTCGGCCGATCGCTGCGGGGCAACGGCGAGGCACTGCTGGTCGCCCTGGAGTGGGCGATAGACCAGGGTTTCGACCTGGTGAACCTCAGCCTGTCGACGCGCCAGGCGGCGTACAAGGAGTGGCTTCACGACCTGGCCGACGCCGCGTACCACCGCGGGGTGACCCTCGTCTCGTCGGCGCACAACAGCCCGGTCACGAGCTACCCCTGGCGATTCCCGTCAGTGATCTCGGTCGGCTCGCACAGCACGGCGGATCCCTGGTTCCTGGAGGCGAACCCGACGCCGCCGGTCGACTTCTTCGCGTACGGCGTGGGAGTCCGGGTCGCCTGGTCCGGCGGCGGTACCCGGATGGTTTCCGGCAACAGCTTCGCGACCCCGCACGTCACCGGATTGTGCGCGCTGGTCCGCCAACGGCATCCGCACGTGCGTACCGGCGAGCTGCGTCACCTGCTGCGTTCCATCGCCGACAACCTCGTCGAGGAGAAGACGTGAACGAAAGCACGAGCACGCACGACACCATCCTGCGCTCGACCGTCCGCCTGGCGAGGCTGAGCTTCCGGGCGGCCGCCGCCTCGGTCTTCCTGCTCAACCGCGAACGCGACGAGCTGGTCTTCGAGGCGGCGTCCGGTGCCGGCGAGGATCGGCTGGTCGGTGTCTCCATCCCGCCGGGCAAGGGGATCGCCGGTTGGGTCGCGAGCACCGGCGAGACGATCATCGTCCGGGAGGCGGACACGGACAGCCGGTTCGACCGGCACTTCGCCGAACAGACCGGCTACGTGCCGACCACGATCCTGGCGGCGCCGCTGGAGGAGCGTGGCGTCGTCATCGGCGTCCTCGAAGTGCTCGATCCGCTCCTGGACGAGTTCGGCGACATCGCGGCGATGGACCTGCTCTCCGAGCTGTCGATCCAGTCGTGCGCGGCGCTTTCGCTGCTGCTCGACGACCGGGGGCGGCAGCGTCCGGCCCGCGCCACCGAGGCCGATCTGGACGACCTCGCCGTGCTGCTGCGCCGGATGGACGACCAGCGGGCGGCCGCGGCCGGCGACGTCGTGGCGGGAGTTCTGCGGCTGCTGGCGCCGCGCCGCTGAACGGAACGGGCCGGGCGGTCAGGCGCCCAGGATCGCCAGCAGCGAGGGGCCGGCGGCGCGGAGCGGCCCGAGCGACCGGTGATGGAGACCGGCGACCATGCGGGCCGCGGCGGCGGTCACCGCGTCGTCGCCGGCCAGCCGCTCGTACCACCGCCAGTCGCCGTCCGCGTTGGCCTCCAGGAAGACCGGCTCGTCGCCGACCATGAGCAGGTCGAACGCGGCATAGGACAGCCCCATCCGCCGGGCGAGGAGGGCCACCGTCCGGCCGACCCGAGGGGGCACCGGGCAGGCCGTCACCTGGACGCGGCATCGGTCGAGCCACGGGCTCGCCGGCGCGTCCTTCACGACCCGGTACGCGGTCTGCGCGCCCTTCGTGTAGTAGACGCGCAGTTCGGCGTCGGAGGCGACGTACTCCTGGAGGATCAGGGGCACCGGCACCGAGTCCGCCCAGTGCAGGGCCGCGTCCCTCGGGACGACCTGCGCGAAGATCCCGCTGAGCCGGCCCGGCGCGGACTCCACGAAGTGGCGGTCCACCGCTTTGACCACCAGCGAATCGCCGGGCAACGCGTGCAGGTCCGCCGCGGGCCGGGAGGTCACGACGGTCCGTGGCACGCGTACGTTCGCCCGCCGGGCGGCGTCGAGCTGCTGGATCAGCCCCGGTCCGGCGCCGATCACCGGGGCGTCGGTGAGCCGGTCCAGCCCGGCCAGAAGCGCACGCCACGAGTCGTCGCTGAACCGATCGAGGGCGATGCTCGGATGCCGGCGGGCCCGCGCCGAGTAGTGCCGGACCCAGACCACCGTGGGCCGCACCGCGCTCGACCCGGCGTGGAAGCGCAGCCCTTTCGCCGTCGCCGACAAGCCGGGCCGGGCGGATTCGGGGGAGACCCGCACCGTCGGCACGGCGTACCCGCGCAGCGCTCGCCGGACCGCGTTGACCTCGACGTCGTCCGCCCGCGCCAGGAAGACCACACCGGTGACCGTGCCGGTCGGGCCGCCGGCGGCCGAGGCCGGAGGCGGAGCGTGAGCCGTCGCGTGCGGCTCGCCCGCCCCGAGCCGGAACGTCCGCCGTTCGTCGTCGAGCTGCCACAACAGCGGTACATCCGGCTCGTGGCCCCCCGCGTCGCGGCTCAAGCGCCGGTCCCGAAGGCGGCGAGCCACCGGGTGACCGTGGCCACGCCCTGCTGGACCCCGCGTGCCAGGTAGTGCTCCCGCGCCCGCTCGGCCAGCTCGGCGGCCTGTGCCGCGTGGCCGCACTGCCCGGCCGCCACGGCGAGGTCGAAGAGCACCTCCGCGTGGAGGACCGGGTCGTCGATGCGCGCGAGCCGCTCGACCGCGGTGACCCGGAGGCGTTCGACCGTGTCCGCGTCGC
Organism: Phytohabitans kaempferiae; assembly: GCF_042433955.1. Lineage (NCBI taxonomy): Bacteria > Bacillati > Actinomycetota > Actinomycetes > Micromonosporales > Micromonosporaceae > Phytohabitans > Phytohabitans kaempferiae. The sequence continues at coordinate 150,785 of NZ_JBHLUH010000039.1, forward strand.
CGGCGTGCCCGGCCGCCCTGGCCCGCACCGCCAAGGTGATCACCTCGGCCCGCGGTTCGAGCGCGGCGGTGCCGTCGGGGAGCACGTCGTCCAGGTGTGTCGCCGGGGCACCGGCCCGGATCCGTTCGCGAGCGGCGCTGACCAGCAGCGTCTGCGTGGCCATGGCATGGCCGGCGGCGGTCAGCACGCGGGCCGCGCGTTCGAAGCATCGCGCCGCCTCGACGTGGTCGCCGGCCAGCGACTCCACGGCACCGCGGGCCTGGGCGACGCTGGCCTGGGCGAGCGTCAGGCGCAGTTCCTCGGCGTCGGCGGTGGCGGCGGCGAGCAGCCGGCGAGCCTCGGCGATGTCGCCGCGCAGGGCGGTGAGGCGGGCCCGCGTGATCAGAACCGGCACGAGGAACGCCCGGTCACCTTCGTAGCGATGCGTGACCTGGGCGCAGAGTTCGATCCCGACGTCCACATGCTCCGGTGACCACTGCGTCAGCTCGCAGTGTGCGATCAGCAGGCGCTTCTCCTCGTGCTCGTCGCCCATCGCCCGGGCCCGCGCGGTCGCCAGGCGCAGCTCCGACTCGGCCTGGCCGATCCGGCCGGACGACAGTGCGGACATGGCCTGGATCTGGTGGAGACGGGACCATCCGAAGTGGTCCTCCGGGTCGTTCAGGAGCGCGCTCGCGATCTGGGCGCACCTGGTCGCGACGGCCTCGGACGGTTCGACGCCGAAGCGCAGCCCCAGCAGCAGCCGGCTGAGGTCGAGGATCCGGCGGGCACGGCCCTCGCCGACGAGTGATCCCTCGGCGTCGGCGAGCACGGCGAAGGCCCGGTCCCGGTCGCCGAGCGACAGCCACGCGTCGCTCAGCCGGACCGACAGGGCGGTGTACGGCCCGTCCGCGGCGGACAGGACGGCGCGGGCGCGTTCGAGCAGCGTGATCCCGGCGGGCAGGTCCTTGCGCCCCACCGCCTGCATGCCGGCGCCTTCGAGCGCCTGGGCGGCGCGCAGGGCCATCCGGTCGTGCTCCGGGGCGCCCGGGTTCACCGCACGGCCGAGGACGCAGGCCGCCTCGAGGTGGTACGCGATCTCGGTCCGGTCGGCGTGCCCGGTCGATCGCGCGGGCCGGTCGGCTCGCGCGGAGAGGACGTCGGCGACGCGCGTGTGCCAGGCCAGCCGGAGCGTCTTCGGCGTCATGGCGTAGGTCACGTCGCGGGCGAGTGCCTGCGCGAACCGATACGTGTTGCCGTCGTCGGTCTCCACCAGGCGGCGGCGCAGCAGCGACGACAGGGCCGCCCGCTCGACCTCGTCCGGGTCGTCCGGTTCGGAGAGGATGGCCAGCAGATCCCGGGAGAACTCCGGCCCGATGGTGGCGGCTCGGGCCAGGACCGTGCGCTCGCCGCCGGGCAGCCGGTCGATCCGCGCGCTGAGCAGCGCGTTGACCGTGGGCGGAATCGTCGCCGGCGCACCGTCCCGGACCATGTCGAGCATGTGCGCCGCGTACAGGGGGTTGCCTCCGCTGGCCTCGACGACCCAGTCCAGTTGGTCCGAAGCGAGGTGCGCCTCGACCTCGTCCGGCGTCGAGAGTTCCAGGAGGAACGCCTCCATGTCGTGCGCGGCGAGGCCGTCCACCTCGATCGTCGTGGCGTGCACGCCGCCGAAGCCGGGGGAGGCCTCCACCAGGTCGGGACGGGCGACGCACACCAGCAGCACGGGAACCGACCGCAGCTCCTCCGCGGCGGCTTCGACCAGGCCCAGGAGCGTCGGCTCGGCCCAGTGCAGGTCGTCGAAGACCACCACCAGGGCCGGCGCCGTCTCGGCGAGGCCGGTGAACCAGTGCCGAACGGCCCAGGCGATCTCGTCGACGCCGACCATCGCCCGCCCGGTGGCCGCTTCGAGCCCGCGCAACGCCGCGTCACGCACCCTTGGCACGCCGTCCACGCCGCCCGCCACCGCATCCCATCCACCAGGGAACCCGTCGATCATCTCCGCGATCGGGCGGTAGGTGACCGCCTTGCCGTAGGAGTGGCAGCGCCCGGCCAGGACCCTCGCGCCGGCCTTCTCGCAGTGCGCGAGGAACTCGCGGACGAGCCGTGTCTTGCCGATCCCCGGGCTGCCCAGGACGCGTACGACCCGGGAGCACCGCCGCTCCCGGGCGTGCCGGAACGCGTCACCGAGCTGCCGCAGCTCGTCGGCCCGGCCGATCAGGCCGGTCGGATGGTGGTCGTCGCGTTCCGGGCGCGGCTCGCCGACGATCCAGGCCCGGACCGGTTCCGCCTTCCCCTTCAGGACCAGGGGCTCGATCTCCGCCATCTCGTAGTGGGCACGAACCGAGAAGGCGACCTCCTTGCCGACCAGGACCTGGCCGGCCCGGGCCGCGGACTGCAGGCGCGCCGCGGTGTTCACGGCGTCGCCGACCACGCGCAGGTCGCCGCCGACGGACGTGGCCACCACCTCGCCCGAGAACACGCCACAGTGGACGTCGAGCTCGGCGCCCTGGCCCAGGCTGAGCACGGAGGACAGCGCCCGCACCGCGCGCACCGTCTCCACCGCCGACCGGACCGCGCGCAGCCCGTCGTCCTCGTGCGCCAGTGGAAACCCGAACACCGCCATCACGGCGTCACCGATGAACTTCTCGACGACACCGCCGTGCCCGCCGATGATCCCGGTACACGCCCGGTAGTAGCGTTCCATCACATCGCGCAAGGGCTCGGGGTCCAGCCGCTCGGCGATGCTCGTCGAGCCGATGAGGTCGATGAAGAGCACGACGACGTGCTTGCGACTTCCCCAGGACGACGGGCCCGCCGTCAGCGGCGTACCGCACTGGCGGCAGAACCGGTCGTCGGGGTACGCCGAGGCGTCGCAGGCCTGGCAGGACAACGGATGGTCGGGCACCGAGCCTCCTCTCCGCCGCGAGAGCGCCTAGAAGACCTTCACCTCGTGTCCCTCGACGTCCTCGTCGCTGACCGCGTCGAGGCGTCGCTTGAGGGAGTTGAGGACGGCCACCTCGTGCTCGGACAGGGAGGCGAAGACGGCGCGCTGGCGGTCGGTCAGGAAGTCGATCGGATGACCCGTGTCACGGAGGGCCGAGAGGGCGTCGAAGGACATGTGAACCTCCTTGGCAGGCGTGGCATCCTCATGCTCCGCGCCAAGCCGTCATCGGGGTTCCCCCTACGGCGGGGCCTCGCCGAAGAACCGCCCGCCGGGCCGAGTGGCAGGGCTGCCGCCGGCAGGTGGCAGCGCGCACAGGGCGGAGAGGTCGTCGAGGTCGGCCAGTGCGTTGACGCGCGCTCTCGTGTCGGCCCGACCGGCCGCGTCGAGGACGAGTGACGCGGCGTCCTCGTACTTGCGGACCCAGACGTCCGGCTGCGCGCGCCGCCGCGGGGAACCGGTGGGGTGCGTCACGCGCAGCGACCATGGCTCCCTCGTCGCGTCGGCAATCACCAGTTCCGCTCCGTACGAGCGGGCGAGTTCGGGGTCGTCGTCCAGCTCGTAGCTGATCCGGGTCATGAGCGCGCGGATGTCCGGGCGGGCGAGCGCCGCCTCGGAGAAGTGGCCCAGGCCGAGCGGTCCGTCGAGCAGCGCGGCGGCGACGCAGTACGGCGCGCTGAACTTCGCCGCGTACGGCGTGCGCGGTTGGAGCTTGTCGGCCCACGGTTCGCAGACCACGTGCCGGGCCGGCGTGGGGAGCCGGAGGACGATCCGGTCCGGCGACGCGCCGGGGCGTTCCCGGCGGTAGGCGCAGGCCGCGTCGATCAGCGCGTGCACGAACTGGCAACACGGGTACGGCTTGAGGATGACGTTGGCGGTTTCCCACTCGCGTCCGAGCCCGCGCGTCAGCCGGTGCCGGCTCCAGCCCTCGCCGATCAGCGCCGCGAAGAGGCCGTGCGTGCCGTCGAGCGCCCGGGTCGGCCCCGCGACGCCCTGCTCGGCGAGGCGGGCGGCCCAGATCCCGGCGTGTGCCGCCCAGCCGAGGTGCAGCGACTTGAGGTCGCCGCCCTCTACGACGGTCTGGATCACGCCACTGGACTGGCTGCAGGCGATCCCGATCGCGTCGGCGACGCGCGGGGCGGGCAGGTCCGCGACGACGGCCGCCGCGACGGCCGCGCCGACGGTGCCGCAGCACGAGCTGGCGTGCAGGCCGTGCTCGGTGAAGCGGTGCGAGGCGGCGGCGCCCAGCCGGGTCGTCACCTCGACGCCGGCCACGACCGCGGCGAGGAACCGCGCGCCCCCGACCCGCCGCTGCTGCGCGGCCGCCAGCGCGGCGGGGACGACCACGGCGCCGACGTGCACACCGCCTTCGGCGTGCGTGTCGTCGTAGTCGTTGACGTGCGCGGCCGTCGCGTTGACCAGCGCCGCGTCCGGGGCGTCGGCGACATCCGGCGTCCCCCAGACCACCGCACCGTCGGCCGCCGGCCGGGCGAGCACGGTGCGCCGGACCGCGGCCACCAGCGGATGCCCGGTGCCGGCCAGGCCCACGCCGAGGGTGGTGAGCACGAGGTCGCGGGCGTGCCCGAGGACCGGTGCCGGGATGTCCGCCGTACGCAGGCCGGCGGCGAACTCGGCGAGGCGCCGCGCGGCGGGTTCGTCAGTGGTCACCGGCGCCGCCCCTGATCTGTCCCTTGTGGAGCATGGCGCGGCGTACCCGTTCCCGGGCCATGCCGAGCGCCGCGGTGTGCGGCGTGACCCCGTCGCGGGTCGCGGTGGACAGGGTCAGGTCGGTGTTCGACCGGATCTTGCGGGCCACCGCGGCGAACGCGACCGCCGGATCCGGCGGGAACGCGGATGTCCGCGCGTCCATGGCGTAGCCGGCGGCGATCGCGCCGCCGGCGTTGGCGATGGTGTCGGGGACGACGGTGACGCCGCGCCCGGCGAGGGCGGCCTGGGCGGCCGCGGTGGTGGGGAGGTTCGCCCCCTCCACGACGAGGCGGGCCAGCACGCGGTCGGCGTCGGCGGCGTCGAGCACGTCCTGCACGGCGGCGGGGACCAGCACGTCCGCGTCGACGAAGAGCACCTCGCGGGCGGTGACGGGGCTGGCGCCGAAGGCCGAGGGGTCGTCGACGCAGTGGTCGCCGAGGGATTCGGCGGCCGAGGTGAGCGTCGCGACGTCGAGCCCGCCGGCCCGGTGCAGTCCACCTCGGACGGTCGAGATCGCGACGACGGTGCCGCCAAGTTCGCTGACCCGGCGGGCGGCGGCCCGGCCGACCGCGCCGAAACCCTGGATGGCGACGCGCGACCCGGCCAGTGGCCGGCCGAGCCAGGCGGCCGCGGAGTCGGCGGCTTCGGCGACGCCGTAGCCGGTGATGCCGAGCTGGTCGTAGGGGAGACCGCCGAGGTCGGCGGGGGTCCCGACCGCGGTGCCCGGTCCCAGCTCGTCCGCGATGATCGCGGCGTCGCGCTCGGTCAGGCCCATGTCGAGACCGAAGACGTACTCGCGGGGGACCTCGTTGCTCAGCCGCCGGGCGAACGAGCGCAGGATCTCCTCCTTGGCCGGCGAGGCGGGGTCGGCGCGGATGCCCGCCTTCGCCCCGCCGAAGAGCAGGTCGGCCGCGGCCCACTTCCACGTCATCGCCCGGGCCAGGCGGGCCACCTCGGCGACGGTGAGGGTCGGGCTCATCCGCGTGCCGCCCTTGCCCATGCCCCGCGCGGTGTTGTCGACGACCAGCACACCGCGCATGCCGAGGCGCCGGTCGTGCACACAGACGACCTTCTCCGGACCCCACTCGTCCATCGCGGCCAGGATGTCGCCGCTCCGCTCGCCGTCCGCCGGCATCGCCCACCTCCGTCGTACCGCTGACATGATCACGCTGTCAGGCCGGTGTGCTGTGGAGGAACCCGCGATGGACGCGATCCTGACCCGGTGAGCATAAGATGTGCTAATGCTCAACGTGCACCACCTGCGGACGCTCGCCGAGGTGGTCTCGTCGGGCTCGTTCGCGGCCGCGGCGGCCTCGCTGGGCTACACGGCCTCGGCGGTCTCGCAGCAGATGACCGCGCTCGAGCGCGCCACCGGCCTGGTCCTGTTCGAGCGCGGGGCGCGCAGTGCCCGCCCGACGACCGCCGCACGCCACCTGGCCAGCCGCAGCCTCGGCCTGATCGACCAGCTCACGGCGGTCGAGCGGGACGCGCGGTCGCTGGCGGCCGGGGCCCGTGGCGTGGTCCGGGTCGGCAGCTTCCCGACCGCGAGCGCGGCCCTCGTCCCCGGCGCCATCGCGCGGCTGCTGCGGCGGGCGCCGGACGTGGCGGTGCTGCTCGACGAGGGGGAGCCGGACGATCTGGTGGCGGCGCTGGAGAGCGGGGCGGTCGACGTGGCCGTGGTCTACCGCTACCCGTTGAGCCCGCGCCGGTGGCCGCCGGACGTGGTCGCCACGCCGCTGCTGGACGACCCGCTACGGCTGACGGTGGGCGCGGACCACCGCATCGTGACGCGGCCGTCGTGGGGGCTGGCGGACCTCGCCGGCGACACCTGGATCGCCAGCCGCGAGACCAGCGCCGGCGCGCAGAACCTCGCCCGGCTCTGCGCCGACGCCGGGTTCACGCCGCGGGTCGCGTTCCGCAGCGACGACTACACCGTCGTGCGTGAGCTGGTGCGGGCCGGCCTCGGCGTCGCGCTCGTGCCGGCGCTGGCGGACGCCCTCGGCGCCGGTGGCGGCGTGCACCAGCGCGCGGTGAGCGACGCGCGCGGCGCGGCGGTCCGGCGGGAGGTCTTCGTGCTGCACCGCCCGGACAACTCGGCGCCGCTGGTGCCGGTCACGGTCGAGGCCCTGCGGCGGGCGGCCGGGGGCCTCGACCGCCGGATCAGCCGTCAGCGGCCGACCTGCGCTCCCGAAACGGCATCATGAACTCGGGGATCTCGCGGACCTGGGCCCGGCTGGTCTCCTCGGCCCAGAGCTGCTCCAGATAAGACAGATGCTCGTCCATCTCCTGCTCGATGAGGCGCGGGTCGCGCCGCATGATGGCCCGCAGGAGCCGATTGAGCGAGTCCAGCGCCCACTGCGAGTCGGAGATGCCGTCCCGCAGGGCGTAGTCCTTCGCGCTGCGCAGCTGGTAGAGCAGGTTGCGCATCTGGTCCAGCAGCACGCGGTTGTGCGCCGCGCGGGCGATGGCGAGTTGGAAGCGCTCGTCGAGCTGGAGGAAGCGGCTGCGCTCCTTGATGCTGCGCGCCAGCAGGTCGAGGGTCGTCGACATCGTCTCGAAGTCGTTTTCGGTGCCGCGCAGCCCGGCGAGCTGCGCGACCCGCGGCTGGATGAGCCGGCGGGCCTCGAGCAGGTCGGTCACCTCGCCGATGCGGACCTGCCAGTCTTCGGCGTTGACCTCGCGCGGGATCACGTCGGAGCGCACGAAGATGCCTCCGGCCGGCCCCGGCTTGACGTCGAGCACGCCGGCGTTGACCAGCACCTTGACCGCCTCCCGCAGGGTGGGGCGGCTGATGTCGAGCTGGCTGGCGAGGGTCCGCTCCGGCGGGAGCCGGTCGCCGAGGCCCAGGTCGCCGGCGCGGATGGCGTCGGCGATCTGGGCAACGGCTTCCTCGAACGGGCGTCGAGTGCGTACCGGGCGAAACACGGTGTGCAGCATAACGTCGAAGACCGATCCTTACCTTTCCCGAAACCTTTCCCGAACGTCCCGTGTCAGCGCAGGCGCAGCACCTGACCGGGGCGGTTGGCGGTCACCTCGCCGCCGTCGACCACGAGCTGACCGTTGACGGCCACGTGGGTCACGCCCTCGGAGTACTCGTGGTAGTCCTTCGGCCGGGCCGTCAGGTGCTGGTGGCCGCGTACCCGCGCGGCGTCCATCACGACGATGTCAGCCTTGTAGCCCGGGCGCAGCTCGCCCCGGTCGCGCAGACCGAGGAACTGGGCGGGGATCGAGGTCGACTTCATGACGGCGTCCTCGAAGCGCACCGCGTCCAGCTCCCGCACGTAGTGCCCGAAGAGCATCGGGTAGGAGGCGTAGAGGCGGGGGTTCGGCGGGCGCGGGCTGCGGATCGGCAGGACCGGGCTGCCGTCGGTGCCGACCATGCTCATCGGATGCTGGAGCACGTCGACGATGTCGCCCTCGTCCGAACGCTCCAGGATGGTGTCCGCGTCGCCGTCGTTGATCCGCAGCAGGTGGCACATGGCCTCGTACGAGTCGCAGCCGAGCAGGCGGCCCACGTCGTACAGCATCAGCCCCTCGAACTCGGGCTGCCGAGGGCTGCGGATCACGCGCAGCATCTCGTCCCAGAGCGGCCAGTACGAGGACGGGTTGAAGCGCGCCTTGTACCAGCGGTTGGCACCGCCCTTGCGGATCGCCTCGGCGGTCTCGGCGACGTGCCGGCTGTCGGCGAAGTAGCCGGCCCAGTCGTCGCCGGCGGCCGCGACGGCGGCGTCGGGCATCATCGTCAGCAGCCCGCCGGACATGTAGTTGCGCGCCTGGAGCGTGAGCATGACGTCGGTCCAGATCGGCACGCCCTCGGCCCGCGCCTTGGCGATCTTGTCCAGCGCGTAGGAGAGCTTGCCCCAGTACTCCTTCCCGTCGGCCATCAGGTGCGAGACGGTGGTCCGCACGCCGACGGTGTCCGCCAGCTCGATCGCCTCGCGCACGCTGCTGAGCAGCAGGTCGGTGTACGAGCGCAGGTGGAAGGCGAACACCCCGTCGTACTCGGCGACGACCCGGCCGAGTTCGCGGAACTCCTCCTCCGGCACGTCCAGCTCCGGGTCGGTGTGGTGGAACGCGCAGGAGACGCCGCGGGCGCCCTGCTCCATCGCCTGGCGCACGAGGTCCTTCATCTTGCCGATCTCGTCCCGGGTCGCCGGGCGGGCGGGCTGCGTGCCCGGCTCGCCGTACGCGGTGGAGCGCAGCACGTAGTGCCCGACCAGGCCGGCGTAGTTGGGCCCGAGCCCGGCGCCGTCGAGCCGGTCGAAGAAGCCGCCGAGGTCCTGCCAGTCCAGCTCCAGCCCGTGCTCGCGCAGGATGTCGCGCCCCTCGGAGATCGGCACGGAGTGGAAGTTGCGGGGGTTGTCGACCCACCAGTCGACGTACCAGACATCGGAGAACGGGCCCGGCGACAGGCCGCAGTTGCCGCCGACGTCGGTGGTGATCCCCTGGGTGATCTTGGAGTCGCAGGAGGGGTCCATGAGCAGCAGGTAGTCGGAGTGCCCGTGGATGTCGACGAAGCCGGGGCAGACCACCTTGCCGGTCGCGTCGACGGTACGCGCGGCGGGCACGTCACCGGCCCGACCCACCAGGGCGATCTCGTCGCCGATGACGCCCACGTCGGCCCGGTACCCCGGTCGTCCGGTGCCGTCGAACACGAGCCCGTTGGTGATCAGCAGGTCTAACTGCCTGGACATGGTCTTTCCTCCTGGTTGGACGGACGGGTCCTGCTTGGACGGTCGAAGGTCAGTCGCCGATGAGGCGCACCGCGGCGGCGGGCCACGACGCGGTCACCGGTGCGCCTGGCGCGAGGTGCGGGTCGGCCGGGCCGGAGCGCAGGTCCGCCAGCAGCGTGCCGCCGCCGGGTTCGCTGATGACCGCCAGGCGCGACGACCCGTGGTACTCCACACTGGACAGCACGCCGCCGAGCTGGTTGGGCGCCGGGGAGTCGGGCGCGCCGGGGCGCACCGCGACGTACTCGGGGCGCAGCAGCACGCAGGCGTCGGTGCCAGCCACGGCGAGGTCGTCCTCGGTGCGCAGCGTGTGGCCGTGCCAGCGCAGCAGCGCCCCGCCGTCCGCGTCGGTCGACCTCTGGCAGTCCAGGAGGTTGGCCCGGCCCAGCAACTCGGCGATGGCGCGCTCGGCCGGGCGCTCGTAGACGTCCGTGGGGGCGCCCATCTGCACCAGCCGGCCGCCACGCATCACGGCGACCCGGTCGGCGAGCGCCATCGCCTCGCGCTGGTCGTGGGTCACGAACATCGCCGTGAACCGCAGGCGCTTCTGCAGGTCGCGAAGCTCGCGCCGCAGGCCTTCCCGGAGCATCGCGTCGAGGTTGCTGAACGGCTCGTCGAACAGGACGATCCGCGGTCGCAGCACCAGTGCGCGGGCCACCGCGACCCGTTGCTGCTGGCCGCCGGAGAGCTGGCCGGGCTTGCGGTCCGCGTACGGGGTGAGCATCACGCGTTCCAGCTCCCGGTCGACCCGCTCGCGTATCTCCTGCCGGGGCAGCCGCCGGACCCGCAGCCCGTATCCGACGTTCTGCCGTACCGTCAGGTGCGGGAAGAGGGCGTAGTTCTGGAAGACGATGCCGATGCCGCGCTGGTTGATCGGCGCGTTCAGCACGCTGCGGCCGTGCACGAGGATGTCGCCGCCGGACGGCGTGACGAAGCCGGCGATGCTGCGCAGCATCGTGGTCTTGCCCGAGCCGCTCTGGCCGAGCACCGTGACCAGTTCGCCCTCCTCGACCGAGAGCGACACGTCGTCGAGGACGAGGTCGCGCCCGTAGCGCTTGGAGAGGCCCACCAGTTCAAGCTCCGCCATTGGGCGCACCGTCCTTTCGGGTCGCGGGCTTGCGCAGGTTGTCGCGGGCGGAGAGGACCGCGACCAGCGCGCTGACGAGCACGAGTAGCGAGGAGACCGCGGCCACCGAAGGGTCGACGTTGTAGGCGACCGAGCTGTAGATGCGGACGGGGAGGGTGGGCACGTCGGGTCCGGCCAGGAACAGCGGCACGACCAGCTCGTCGAAGGCGAGGATGAACGCGAGTGAGATGCCCGAGAAGAAGGACTTCGCGACGTTGGGCAGCAGGATCTCGACCCAGATCCGCAGGCGGCTCGCGCCCAGGCTCAGCGCGGCCTCCTCCAGGGCCGGGTCGAGCTGCTCCAGCGCGGCCATCAGCGTGCGTACCAGGTACGGCGTGATCAGCACGGCGAGCGCGAGCACGATGCCCCAGGTGGGCACGCTGATGTTCAGCTCGTTGTAGCCGAGCATGAGGCCGAGGACGTACATGATCGACGGCACCATGATCGGGATCATGATCAGGAGGGTGAGCGACGACGCGAACCGGACCCCGCGGCGGGCCAGGATGATCGCCGCGGGCGCGCCCACGACCGCCGCGACCCCGACGCTCATCGCGGCGATGATGAGGCTGTTCCACCCCGCGGCCCGCCAGCTCGGGTCGGTCAGCACGCCTTCGAACCACCTGAACGTGAGCCCGTCCGGCGGGAAGGTCAGATAGGGCGTCGTGGTGAAGGCGGTCGCGACGAGGACGACCAGCGGCGCGGCCAGGAACACCACGAGCACCGTCACCACGACGGGCAGGACGGCCGACTCCGCCCAGGAGAGCAGGCGGCGGCTCATCCGATGACCCCGGTCGCGCCGGACCCGCCCGTGTCCCGGGACAGTCGCGTGTAGACGGCCATGGTGATCAGCGCGATCGTGACCAGCAGCACCGCCATGGCGCTGGCCAGTGGCCAGTTCAGCAGGTTGATCGACTGCTCGTATATCTCGGTCGCGGCGACCCGGTAGCGGGTCCCGCCGATCAGCTGCGGGGTCACGAAGGCGCTCGTCGCCGTCGCGAAGACCAGCAACATGCCGGCGACCACGCCGTTCATCGAGAGCGGCAGCGTGATCCGGAAGAACGTCCCGGTCCGCGAGGCGCCGAGGTTCATCGACGCGTGTGCGAGCGTCGGGTTGAGCCGGTCGAGCACGCCGTAGAGCGTCAGGACCATGAACGGCAGCAGCACGTGGGCGGTCGCGATGAGTACGCCGGTGCTGGTGTACATCAGGCCGGCCGGACCATCGCCGAGCGGGCCGGCGAGGGTGGAGAAGATCCCGTCGCGGGCGAACAGGACCATCCAGCCGAACGACCGGACGACCGAGCTGGTCATGAGCGGCACCAGGACGACCACGAGCAGCACCACCTTGAGCCAGCGCGGCCCGCGGGCGAGCGCGTAGGCGATGGGGTAGCCCAGGATCGCGGTGAGCACGGCCGTCTCGCCGGCCAGGAGCATCGAGCGGCCGAGCATCCCGAGGTAGTACGGATCCTGGAGGATCTTGGCGAAGTTGTCGGTGGTGAAGCCGCCCATCTCGCCGGCGCCCTGGTGCCGCCGGAAGCTGGTGATCGCGACCAGCGCCATCGGCACCACGAACTGGATCGTGTAGAGCGTCAGGACAGGTGCCAGGGGGAGCCAGGCGGCCCGCCTGGCTCCACCCCGGGGCCGGCTGGTGGTCACGCCGGCACGGTCACTTGGCGACAATCTTGTTCCACTCTTCGGTCCAGGCGGCCCGGTTGGCGCTGACCGCGGCGCCGTCGGCGACCCAGAGCCGCTCGATCTCGGCGCGCACCGGGAGCGTCTCGGCCAGGTCGTCCGGGAGCGTCGCGCCGGTGTTGGTCGGTACGTAGCCGGCCGCCTTGGCGAACGCGATCTGGATGTCCGGTTCGAGCGCGAGGTCGATCAGCTTCTGCGCGAGGTCGGCGTTCTTGCTGCCGGCCACGACGTTCATCGTCAGGCCGTAGACGAGCGAGCCGTCCTTGGGCAGGACGAAGGCGACCTTCTGCCCCTGCTGGCGCAGCAGGTACGCGTACCCGCTGTCGAAGACGGCCATGTCGATGGTGCCGTCGCCGAGCAGCTGGGTCATCGTGGCGCCGTCGCGGTAGACCGAGTGGAGGTTGGGCATCAGCCGGCGCACGGCGTCGTAGCCGGGCCGCATGTTGGTGGCGGAGCCGCCGTTGACCTGGTTGAGGATGTACAGCGTGTTCAGGCCGCTGGTGTTGGAGATGTCCGGCAGCCCGACCCGGCCCTTGTACTTGGCGTCGTAGAGGTCGTTCCACGAGGTCGGAGCGGGCGTGACCTTCTCGGTGTTGTAGATGATGCCGGTCGAGTTGAGCGCGAACGCCGGCGCGAACTCGCCCCGCTTGGCCTGCTCGACCACGGTGGCGGAGTTCGGGACGGTGGTGGCGTCGACCGGGGCGATGAGCTTGAGCGTGCCGGCCTCGACCTCCTGGCCGCCGGAAAACTGGACCACGTCGAATCCGCTGTTCGCGCCCTGGGCCTTGAGCTTGGCCAGTGCCGGCGCGGACAGCAGCGTCGTGAGCTCGACCTTCGCGTTGTAGCGCCGCTCGAACTCGGGGATCAGGACCTCCTTCTGCGCGGTCTCGAACGAGCCGCCGAACGAGGTGACGATCAGCGTGCGGGTACCTTCGCCCCCGCCGCTGGCCGTCCCGCTGCTCGTGCAGCCGGTTGCGGCCAGCCCGACGGCGAGTAGCGCGGCGAGGCCGATGACGGCCCGGCGCCGCCGATGTGCCACCTGCCCGGCGCCGGAGGGCGGTACCGCCGTTCCGGATGTCAACGCCATGACGGTCTCCTGTCCAAACCACTGCGGCGCGTATCCCCGCGCCGTGGAAATCGGGGTCACCTTCTGCGCGGCCACCCCGCGCGGGGCGGGCCGGCCAAGCCGCGAACGTCGCGACGATGTCGATGGGTACGGCGGCCGTGAACGGTCACCGCGATGGGCGGCGCATCGAAGCGTTCTTCCTGGTCAGGCCGCGTGGACGGAGGCGCAGCCCTCGTATGAGCGGCCATTCAACCAGCGGCACCAAGCCTTGGTCAATACCCGTTACCGAGATTGGTCCACCAGTCGCATGACCCGAGCGCGAAGATCGCTCGATCGGGCTGTGTATCGCCATCAAAACCGACCAAAGTGGACACCGAGCTTCGCGATATGGCAATGAAACGGGCACGAAACATGGGGATCGCTACGGACAAGAGCCTTGACCAAGCCGGCTGGCGATCGGTATAGATGCAGGAACACTGACGAGGGGGGAACGGGTGGAGTCCGAACTGCGCGGCGCCGACGCCGTGGTCATCGGCGGCGGTGTGATCGGGGTGAGCACGCTCTATCACCTGGCCGCCGCGGGCGTCACCGACGCCGTCCTGCTGGAACGGGAGACGCTCGGGGCCGGGTCGACCTCCGCCGCGGCCGGCGGGATCCGCGTGCAGTACTCCGACGCGCTCAACGTCCAGATCTCCCTGCTGGCGATCGAGCGCTTCGCCCGCTTCCGCGACGACTTCGACTTCGACATCGGCTTCCGGCAGAACGGATACCTGTTCCTGCTGGAGGAGCGGATGATGCCGGCGTTCGAGGCGGCGGTGGCCCTGCAACGTTCGCTCGGCGCGCCGACCCGCATGATCGGTCTCTCCGAGGCCGCCGAACGGGTACCCGGCCTCTGCCTCGACGGCCTCGCGGGCGCGTCGTTCTGCCCCATCGACGGGGTCGCCACGCCCGAGGCGGTCGTGCAGGGCTACGCCGCCGCGGCCCGCCGCCTCGGCGCCCGCACACTGGTCGGCCGCACCGTCCGGGCGGTGCGCACCGAAGACGGCCGGGTCACCGGCGTGGAGACCGACCAGGGCTTCCTGCCCACGCCACGGGTCATCTGCGCGGCCGGCGTCGACTCGCCCGCGATCGCCGCCACCGCCGGCGTCGACCTGCCCGTGCGCGCCGAACGCCGCTACATCTACTTCGTCGACCAGCGCGGCGCGCTGCCCGCGTCGCTGCCGCTGACCGTCGACTTCGCCACCGGGCTCTACGTACACCCCGAGGGGCCGGGCCTCATCGTCGGCGGCCCGTGGCCGACCGCGGCCGACCTGGCGCCGTACGCGGTCGCCCGCCTGCCCGCCCTCGGCGACCTGCCGATCCGAAGTGGATGGTCGGGCAACTACGAGATGAGCCCCGACCACAACGCGATGGTCGGCGCGGCGACCGACCTGGCCGGCTTCTACTACGCCACCGGCTTCTCCGGGCACGGGTTCCAGCAGGCCCCGGTCGTGGGCGAGTACCTGGCCGACCTCGTCGCCGGGCGTACTCCCGCGCTCGACCTCGGCGTGCTGTCGGCGGACCGCTTCGCCGACGCGCGGACCCGGCCCGAGACCAACGTCATCTGAGTGGGACACATGAGGAGCGACATGACGCCAGCGGCGGGACCGGCACGCTACGACGACGAGGCGGTGCGGCGCCTGCTCGACCTGGACACCGCCTTCGCCTCGCAGCGGGAGGCGTTCCGGTGCCTCGGCGAAGGGCTGGCCGACCTCGGCCCCCGGGTCGTCCTGGCCGGGGGCGGCGGCGACGCGGTCACCTTCAGCTACACCGCGCGGCTGCGCCCCGGCACCGGTACCGTCTGCAAGCTCGGCGGGGTCAACGAGGAGAACGTGGCCCGGGGACTGGCGACGGTGCAGGCGACGGTCGTGGTGCTCGACGCCCACACCGGTGCCGTGGCGGCGACCCTGGACGGCAACGCCATCACCGAGCTGCGCACCGCGGCGGCCACCGCCGTCGCCGTACGGCACCTCGCGCCGGCCGCCGAGCCGCTCCAGGTGGCCATCGTCGGTTGCGGCCTCCAGGGCGCCGCGCACCTGCGCGCGCTGACCCACCAGGGCGGCGTCGCCTCGGTCGCGCTCTGGGACCGCGACCCGGCACGGGCCGAGGAGCTGGCCGCCGGCGCGCGGGTCGGCGTGCCGGTGGCCCCGGTCGCCGACGTCACGGCCGGTGTACGCGAAGCCGACGTCGTGGTCTGCTGCACCACGAGCACGACCCCGCTGCTGGAGATCGACTCGATCAAGCCGGGCGCCACCGTGGTGAGCATCGGCTCGTTCGCCCCCGACCGGCTGGAGGTGAGTGGGGAGTTCGCCGCCCGTGCCGGACGCGTGGTGGTCGACCACCTCCCGACCGCCTTGGAGCAGGCGGGTCCGGTCATGGCCGCGGTGACAGACCACGGGCTCGACCCATCGGCGATCCTTGAACTCGGAGCCGTCGTGGCGCATGGCGCCGAGGTCCGGACGACCAGCGGCGACATCGTCTTCTACAACAGCGTCGGGATCGGCGTGCAGGACGCCGCCGCCGCGCTGGCCATCCTGGACCGGGCCGCCACGGCGGCGCCGGCCGACTGATCCGGCCACCACAGCGAACGGAGCAGCATGACCGCCCTCGTGACATCCCAGATCGACGGTGCCCCGGCGGGCACCGGCAACGGTCCCCGGCTCAGCTCGGTCAACCCGGCCCGTACCAGTGAGGTGGTCGCGGAGGTCGCCCTCGGCGACGCCGGCCTCTTCTTCGCGGCCTGCGCCGCGGGTCGGCGCGCCCAGCCGGGCTGGGCCGACGTGCCGGCGCCGGTGCGCGGCCGGGCCATCGGCCACATTGGACGGTTGGTCGAGGCCAACGCCGACGCGCTGGCCCGGATCATGACCCGGGAGATCGGCAAGCCCTACCGCGAGGCGCTCGGCGAGGTCCGCGAGATCGTCGACACCTGCGACTTCTTCCTTGGCGAGGGGCGCCGCCTCTACGGTCAGACCGTTCCCTCTGAGATGCCGGACAAGCAACTGTTCACCTTCCGCAACCCGGTCGGCGTGGTCGCGGTCGTCACCGCCGGCAACTTCCCGGCCGCCGTGCCGTCGTGGTACCTCGTACCGGCGCTCCTTTCCGGCAACGCGGTCGTCTGGAAGCCCGCCGAGTACTCCGCCGCCACCGCGTCCGCCCTCTACGCCCTCTTCCAGAAAAGCGGACTCCCCGACGGCGTGCTCAACCTCGTCCTCGCCGACGGCGACGCGACCTACCGAGGGCTCGCCGACGCCCTCGCCGAGGGACTCGTCGACAAGGTCGGCTTCACCGGCTCCAGCGCGGTCGGCGCGCGGATCGGGGAGCTGTGCGGCCGCCACCTCCAGTCGCCCTGCCTCGAACTCGGCGGCAAGAACCCGATGGTGGTCACGCCCAGCGCCGACCTCGCGCTGGCCGTCGAGGGCGCGCTCTTCTCCGGCTTCGGCACGGCCGGGCAGCGCTGCACCTCGCTCGGGACCGTACTCGTGCACGAGTCCCGCCACGACGAGTTCCTGGACCGCCTGGCCAGCGCCGTGTCGTCCGCCCCGATCGGCGACCCGTTCCAGGGCGTGCTGTACGGCCCGATGCTCGACCAGCGGTTCGCCGACCGGTTCGAGGAGTACCTCGACTGGATCCAGCCGCACCACACGGTCGCCGGCTCACCCCATCGCGGGCGCATCGACGCGACCCGGCCGCGCCCCGGATTCGTCGGCGACCCCGCCGAAGGGCTCTACTACCACCCCACGATCGTGGCGGGGCTCCGCGACGACGACGCCATCTTCCAGAACGAGACGTTCGGCCCCATCGTCGGGGTACGGGCCTACCGCGACCTCGACGAGGCGATCCGGCTCGCCAACGCGCCGGGCTACGGGCTCTCGTCCGCCATCTACACCACCGACCCGCACGAGGCGTTCACGTTCCGGCGCGGGATCGGCGCGGGCATGGTCAGCGTCAACAACTCGACCTCGGGCGCCGAGGCGCACCTGCCCTTCGGCGGCAACGGGAAGTCCGGCAACGGCAGCCGCCAGTCCGGCACCTGGGTCCTCGACCAGTTCACGCGGTGGCAGTCGATGAACTGGGACTACTCCGGGCGCCTGCAGAAGGCTCAGATGGACGTCGCCGACCTCACGGCCGACCCCAACTTCCGGCTCACCGAACCGGGCGCTTGATGATCGAGTCGATCGACGACCACTTCCTGCGGCAGGTCGGCTCCTGGACCGACGCGCTCGCGGGGGAGGCCGCGCCGGGCGGCGTCGACGCCGAGCTGCTGGAGGCGTACTTCGCCGCCCAGGTCCAGAGCCGCCACCTCGACTTCGCGGCCCGGTGGCTACAGGGCAAAGGGGAGGGCTTCTACACCATCGGCTCCGCGGGCCACGAGAGCAACGCCGCCGTCGCGCTCGCCCTCCGCCCGACCGACCCGGCCCTGCTGCACTACCGTTCCGGCGGGTTCTTCGCGGCGCGCGCCGGCCAGGTGCCCGGCGCGACACCAGTCGCCGACGTGCTGCGCGGCATGATGGCCGCCACGGACGACCCGATCTCCGGCGGCCGGCACAAGGTGTACGGGCATCCCGCCTACCACGTCGTCCCGCAGACCTCGACGATCGCGTCGCACCTGCCTCGCGCGGTCGGGCTCGCCTTCGCGCTGCACCGCGCGCCCGCCGCCGGAGTGGCTTCGCGGTGGCCGGCCGACTCGGTGGTGGTCACCAGCCTCGGGGACGCGTCGGTCAACCACTCGACCGCCACCGGCGCGCTCAACGCGGCCGCGTGGTGCGCCCACCAGGGGGTACCGCTGCCGTTGCTGGTCGTCTGCGAGGACAACGGCATCGGCATCAGCACGCGGTCACCGGCCGGATGGATCCGGCTCGCGCTCTCCCGGTTTCCCGCGATCGAGTACGCCGAGGCCGACGGCGCCGACCCCGAGGGCGCCCTCGCCACGGCCCGTGCCGCCGCCGCGGCCGTACGCGCCGACCGCCGGCCGGTGATCCTGCACCTGCGCACGGTCCGGTTCATGGGGCACGCCGGTTCCGACGCCGAACTCGCCTACCGTTCGCGGGCCGAGATCGTCGCGGACTACCCGCGCGACCCGCTCCTCGCCACGGCCCGCCGGATGGTCGCGCGCGGCCTGGCGTCCCCGGCCGAGATCCTGCACCGCTACGAGGCGGCGCGCGAGGAGGTGATGTCGTGCGCCCGCACGCTCCTCGGCACCGCGCGGCTGGAGTCCGCGGCGGACGTGCGGCGGCCGATCGCCTACCCGCCCGTCGGCGCCGCCGCCACGCCCGCCGCCGCCGACGCGGCCGATCCGCGGGCCGCCGGGCGCACGCTCGCCCAGGCCCTCAACGACGCGCTCGCCGGCGTGCTCGCCGAGCACCGCGAGGCTGTCCTCTTCGGCGAGGACGTGGCGGCCAAGGGCGGCGTCTACGGCGTCACCCGGGGCCTGCGCAAGCGCTTCGGCGCCGCCCGCGTCTTCGACACGCTCCTGGACGAGCAGACCATCCTCGGCACCGCGCTCGGCGCCGCGCTCGCCGGACTGCTGCCGATCCCGGAGATCCAGTACCTGGCGTACCTGCACAACGCCGAGGACCAACTGCGCGGCGAGGCCGCCTCGCTCGCGTTCTTCTCCAACGGCCAGTACCGCAACGGGATGGTCGTTCGGATCGCCGGGCTCGCCTACCAGCGCGGCTTCGGCGGTCACTTCCACAACGACAACTCCCTTGCCGTGCTCCGCGACATCCCGGGGCTGGTGCTCTGCCTGCCCAGCCATCCTTCGGACGCCGCCGCGCTGCTCGGCTCCTGCCTCCGGCTGGCCCGTGAGCACGGCCGGGTCTGCGTGGTGGTGGAGCCGATCGCGCTCTACCACACGCGGGACCTGTACGAGCCCGGCGACAACCGCTGGACCGGCGGGCAGGCCGCGCCTGTCGTACCCGCCGCGGATCACTTCGGCCGGGCCAGACTCCACCGCGACGGCACCGACCTGCTGATCGTCACCTTCGGCAACGGCCTCCCGATGTCACTGCGTGCCGCGCGCCGTCTGGCCGGGGAGGGGATCGACTGTGCCGTGCTCGACCTGCGCTGGCTGGCTCCGCTCCCGGAAGCCGACCTACTGCGGCACGCGGCGGCGTTCGAACAGGTCCTGGTCGTCGACGAGACCCGTCGCAGCGGCGGGGTCTCCGAGGCCGTGGTCACGCTCCTGATCGACCACGGCTACCGCGACCGCGTCGCCCGCGTCACCAGCGAAGACTCCTACGTACCGCTCGGCCCGGCCGCGAACGCCGTGCTCATGGCGGAGGACCAGATCGTCGAACGGGTCCGCGCGATGAACGCGCGGTGAGCCCGCCCCTTCATCGGAGGACGTCCATGATGCCGCAACCGCCGCTCGCGCTCTTTGACATCGACTCGTTGCTGAGCGAGGAGGAGAGCGCCATCGCGGCCGTGGTCCGCAAATTCGTCGCCGACCGCGTACGCCCGAACATCGCCGGCTGGTACGAGCACGGCACCGTACCCACACGCGAGCTGGCGCGGGAGCTGGGCAGCCTGGGACTGCTCGGTATGCACCTGCACGGATACGGCTGTGCCGGCACCAGCGCGACGGCGTACGGCCTGGCCTGCCTCGAGCTGGAAGCCGGCGACTCCGGCCTGCGCTCACTCGTCTCGGTGCAGGGCTCGCTGGCCATGTTCGCCATCCATCAGCACGGCTCCGACGAGCAGAAGCGGCAGTGGCTGCCGCGGATGGCCGCGGGCGAGGCGATCGGCTGCTTCGGCCTCACCGAGCCGGACTACGGTTCCAACCCGGCCGGCATGCGCACCTACGCGCGGCGGGACGGATCCGACTGGATCCTCTCGGGCACGAAGATGTGGATCACCAACGGATCCGTCGCCGACGTGGCGGTCGTCTGGGCGCGGACCGACGACGCGATACGCGGGTTCGTGGTGCCCGCGGGAACGCCCGGCTTCTCCGCGCCGGAGATCACCCGAAAGATGTCGCTGCGCGCGTCCATCACCAGTGAGCTGGTCCTCGACGAGGTCCGGCTGCCCGCCGACGCCCTGCTGCCGGGCGCCCGCGGTCTGGCCGGGCCGCTGTCATGCCTCAACGAGGCGCGCTTCGGCATCGCCTTCGGCGCCCTCGGCGCGGCCCGGGACTGCCTGGAGACCACCCTCGCCTACGCCGGCCAGCGCGAGGTCTTCGGTCGCCCGCTGGCCGGGTTTCAGACCACTCAGCTCAAACTCGCCGACATGACCCTCGAACTGGGCAAGGGCATGCTGCTCGCGCTCCACCTCGGACGCCTCAAGGACAGCGGGCGACTTCGGCCGGAGCAGGTCAGCCTCGGCAAGCTCAACGCGGTACGGGAAGCGATCGGGATCGCCCGCGAGTGCCGTACGATCCTCGGCGCCGCCGGGATCACCCTGGAATACCCGATCATGCGCCATGCCGCCAACCTGGAGTCCGTGCTCACCTACGAAGGCACCTCGGAGATCCACCAACTCACGATCGGGCACGCCCTCACCGGCGCCAAGGCCTTCCGCTAGCGGCGCCACCGCCGCCCCGGCGCTGATCGCCGAACTCCGCGGTGCCGGACAGGCCCTGGGTGCACCTCCGGTGGGCTGAGGCCGCGAGCCGGTCCCCCCGCGGCGGGATCCGCTGCCATCGATCAAATGGCTACGGTCTGTCGCACTGGCTCGTCGTAGCCGTTACGAGAAAGAGGTGGCCATGTCTCCCGTCTCCGTCGCGTCACCCAGCATCCTCAGTGTCCTTCCGAGTGAGCCGTCCGAAGCGCAACAGCGCGTGATCGACGAACTGACGCCACTGGAGCGGGGCGTTCTCGCGTCGGTGCAGGCGCGCCTGGACGCCGCGCACGGTGACGGCGCCGCGTCGGGCTACGAGTTCGACGAGGAAGGGCTCGACTGGGGCGACGATCCGCACTACATCCACGTCATGATCGCCTGCTGCGCCTGAGGGGCGGACGTGACCACGTACACCAAGAGCCGGTACATCGTCCTGAGCGACCACGAGTATGTCGGCGCCGACGGTGGGCTGAGGCGCCTCGCCTACTCGACCCGCACCGGGAAGGTCTTTCCGGTCGGCCGGTCGGTGGTCACGTCGCTGGAGAACGGGACCATCGACGACATCCCGGCGAACGTGGTGGAGGCGCTGGTCCGCACGAGCCTGCTGGTGCGGGCCGGCGCCGACGAGCCGGCCGACATCCTGGCCGAGAACATCGTCGCCGCACAGGACCGGTCGCGGCTCTACATATCCCTGCTGCCGACCGCCTACTGCAACATGAGCTGCGCGTACTGCGGTCAGGAGCATCGGCGCGGTCAGCTCGGCCGCGAGCACCGTGACCTGGTGCGGGAGCGGGTGGTCCGCCGGCTGCGGCAACCGGAGACCAAGCGGGCCAAGATCTGCTGGTTCGGCGCGGAACCGATGATGGGATACTCCGCCATCCGCGACCTGGCCAAGGACTTCATCGCGACCGCGGACGAGTGTGGTGTGCCGTACGAGTCTCTGATCGTCACCAACGGCACGCTCCTGACCGCGGACAACATCGGCGTCCTGGCGCGCGAGTGCCGGATCGGGCACTTCGAGATCACGCTGGACGGGCCGCCCGAGGTCCACGACCGGCACCGCCCCCTCAAGAGCGGGGGCAAATCGTTCTGGCGGATCATCGACACGGTCCGGCCGGCGGTCGAGCGGCACCCCGACGTCAACTGGCAGTTCCGCACGAACGTGGACAAGAACAACGAGGAGAGCGTCGGCGCCTACCTGGAGCTGATGGCGAAGCTGGGTTTCGGCCTGCCGAACGTCTCGTTCTCGATCGCCCGGGTGCATCCCTGGGGCAACGACGTGTCCGCCTTCGAGTCGTCCCTCGGCGGCTTCGCCGCGCGCGAGGCCGGTTGGCTGGAACAGGCCATGGCACTCGGGCTGCGGACACCGCTGTTGCCCGGCGGTCGCCGCACGTCCGTGTGCAGTGTGGTGACCCGCGCCGAGGAGCACATCAGCGCGACCGGAGCGGTCTTCTCGTGCAACGAGGAGGCGCTGGTGCCACGCCACGAGCAGGAGCTGGCCCTGGGCAACGTACGGCAGCGAAACCTCCCGCTGCTGCGCCCGGTCGGCCCGTACGACGACTGGAACGAGAGCGTCGCCAACGGCGAAGCCTGGTGCCGGGACTGCGTCTTCCTGCCCATCTGCGGGGGCGCGTGCCCGAAGTCGTGGCGCGAGGGACGGCCGCCGTGCCCGAGCTACAAGCTCAACATCCAGCAGCGGATCGACATGGTGGCGCGGCAGTCCGGATACCGGAGGGTGGACGGCTGACGCGGGCGCCGAGGTGGGCGTGGTCGGGGCGCGTCAGGGGGTTGCGGATTCCATCACATTGATAGATGGTAGTCGATACATCGGGAACCGGGTCGAGGTCCCTGGGCAGCCTCCCCGGAAGGCGTCCCGCCCGTCCGTCCCTTGGAGGACCTGCCCATGCGTTCTCATCGATATCGGTCAAAGGTGGTGACGGCCTTGGCCGCCACCACCGTGGCTGCCGGGGCCGGGATCGTCGCCGCGATCACGGCGCAGCCGGCGGCGGCCGCCGCCGGCTGCGGAGTCACCTACACCGTCGCGTCGCAGTGGAACAACGGCTTCACCGCGAACGTGAGCGTGCGAAACCTCGGTGATCCACTCACTTCCTGGACGCTGACCTGGGCCTACGCCAACGGGCAGCAGGTTACCCAGGCCTGGAACGCCACGGTGTCGCAGAGCGGTGGCCAGGTCACCGCCCGAAGCGTCAGCTACAACGGGTCCCTCGGGACCGGCGCGACGACGTCGTTCGGGTTCAACGGGTCGTGGAGCGGCACGAACTCGTCGCCGACCAGCTTCTCGCTCAACGGCACCACCTGCACGGGCGCGCCGGTGACCGGCAACCCCACGAGCTCGCCCACCACCCCGAACACGTCACCGTCCGTGCCGCCGTCGTCGCCACCGCCCACGGGCAGCCCCGCCTGGGGCCGCGGTCTGCCGCCCGCCGGCGCGGCGCACAGCATGGCATACCACATCGTCGCCGCGTCCGACGGCACCGGCTACACGCCGCGGGCGAACGAGTGCTCGCGCGAGATCCACGCGCGGTACTGGACGTACGGGCCGGACGGCAAGGTCTACCCGACCTGGCATCCGCCGCGTGACCCGAGCGGCTGCTCCTTCGGGCACGAGCACGGCGACGACCCGCGTACCTCGGACCTGTACAGCACCGCCAGCTGGCCACCCTTCGGCTACACCAGCGAGGTGATGCTGGACAGCATGCCGCAGTCCAGCCACCGGCACGAGGACCACGTCGGGCACAAGGTGCTCGCCGTGAACAACTCCAACGTGATCCAGGGGGACAACGGCACCAGCTTCTTCCCGCCGCAGGGCACCGTCATCGCCACCTGCGACATCCTGCTCAAGTTCCACCAGGGCACGCACTCGCCGGACGCGTTCAGCAACAACGTCCACGAGCTGCTGCTCAACCAGCGCTGCACCGCGAGCAACGGCGGGCAGGTCACCGAGGCGCGGTACAACGCGATGATCCCGCTCGGGCGGGCCGGGGGATTCAGCCCCAGCGAATGCCCGGGATTCGGCGGCCAGTTCATCAACGTCCAGAGCGCGGTGCCGGCGGATTCGCCGTCGGATACCCGGTCGCTGGGCCGGCTGATCACCGAGCCCGGCTGTGTGCAGGCGATCCGGGAAGGCCGTACGCACAACGACCCGCTCTACCCCAACCCGGTGCCGTTCACCGTCTCCGACATGGACGACTTCTGGTTCTCCGACGTCTCGGTGACGGGTTCCGGGCTGAACTTCCGTATCGCACCGCTGTTCTACGTGGTCAATCCGTCGCGCTACTACGACCCGAGCAAGCCCAACCGGCTGGGCCGGATCGTGGACCTGTGCTACACGGATCTCGCCGGTGGGGACTACTGCAACCAGGTCCGCCAGATCACCCAGCAGACCGGGCAGCAGATCGCGTGGGACGACCCGCGCTCGCCGTTCAAGGGCACCTTGCGGGAGTTCCGGCCGGGCAGCTTCTCGGTGCAGAACAGTGGCCCGACCACCGTCTACACCGACGTGTACGGCCGCAACGCCTCCAGCACGCCGTTCACCGGCTCCATCCGGCAGTACTTCTCCGGTAACGGCGGCACCACGATGTACGTCCGCGGCTCGACCAAGGACTACGGCTCGAACTCGGCGGACGGGATCCGCGCGCCCAACTGACCGGCCGAATGTCACGGGGCCCGTGGCGGGTGATCCGCCGCGGGCCCCGCTCCGTGAACCGGCTGGTCAGCCCGACGTCAGTACGACCTTGCCGCGCAGGCCACCGGCCAGCACGCGCCGGTGCGCGTCGGCCGCCTCGGTCAACGGCATGGTGGTGGCCACGCGCGTGCGCAGCCTGCCCGCCGCCACCAGCCCCACCAGCTCGGCCAGCAGCTTCCGGTCGAGCCGGATGAGCTGCAGATCCTGACGCACACCGCGGGCCGGATCGATGGCCGGCGTGGGCCGCGTGGCGACCACGACGCCCCTGTTCTTGACGGCGGCGGCCGCCGCCTCGCCGAGCGGGACCGCGTCGAACACCGCGGCCACCGGCCCCACCTTGCCCAGGTCGGCGGAGCGAGTGATCACCTCCTGGACGCCGAGACCGCGCACCCACTCCTCGTCGCCGGCGCTGGCCTGTGCCAGGACACGGTAGCCGGCCTGGACGGCGAGCTGCGTGGCGAAGCCGCCGACACCACCGCTGGCGCCGGTGACCAGAACGCTGCTTCCGTCGGGCAGCACGCCCGACGACAGCAGCTCCAGCCCCTGATGTGCGGTCTGGGCGTTGAGCGGCACCGTGGCGGCGGTCGCGAAGTCGACCTCGTCCGGCAACGGCACCAGCCAGCCCGCGTCGGCGGCCACGAACTCGGCGTAGCCACCTGGTGTACCCCGCGTCAGGTACCACGGGATCATCCCGACGACACGGTCG
Source organism: Phytohabitans kaempferiae (assembly GCF_042433955.1). Classification (NCBI taxonomy): domain Bacteria; kingdom Bacillati; phylum Actinomycetota; class Actinomycetes; order Micromonosporales; family Micromonosporaceae; genus Phytohabitans; species Phytohabitans kaempferiae. The sequence continues at coordinate 176,025 of NZ_JBHLUH010000039.1, forward strand.
CCCACGCGGAGGTCGGCGGTGTCGGGCCCGACCGAGGTCACCTCGCCGGCGATGTCCCACCCCGGCAGGAACGGGGGCGGCACCGGTCCGCGGGGGATCTGTCCGGTGGTGGCGGCGACGTCGGCCGGATGCACGCAAACCGCCCGGATCCGGACGACCGCCTGCCCGGGCCGCGCCTCAGGATCAGGCAGTTCAGTCACTTGCAGTACCTCCGGCCCGCCGAGCGCAGCCGCGATGACCCCGAGCATCCGTCCACTATAGACCGGGCTGGATAGGGCGCTGATCCGCCCTGGTCGCCAGGTCGACGAGACGCTGTGCATCGGCTCCGGCAACTGCGAGTTCGTCGCGCCGCGCACGTTCCGCATCGAGGACGACGGCATCTCGCGCGTCGTGTCGGACGGAAAGGCCGACGGCGACGACACGGTCACCCGGGCGATCGACGAGTGCCCGGCGATGGCGATCCGGCGGGCCGAGCCGTGAGGCGCCGCCTCGACTGCCCGTGCGGCGAGCACATCGTCGGGGATAACGAGGAAGACCTGGTCGAGCGGGCCTTCGCACACCTGCGGGACAGCCATCCAAACCTCGCCGACGCCTACACGCGCGAGCACATCCTCGTACTGGCCTACTGAGATCGGCCCCCCTCGGCGGTTTCAGGGGAGATCCGCGGGGAAGCCCTTCCTCGCTGTGTGGTCGCCTCTCCCCGGGAGCCGGCGGCCGAAGGCCGGGCCATGGACGAACGCCGCGGTCTCCGACGCCGCCGCGCCCCTGACCCCGCGTACCGTGAGGGAGCCCAATGGAACTGAAACCGGTCAGCCCGACCGTCAAACCGCCGCCGACGAACTTCGCCGGTGACGTCTACCTGACCCCTGTCCACAGCGCGGCGGAACCGTCGCGGATGAACGTCGTACTCGTCCACTTCACCCCGGGAGCACACACCCACTGGCATACCCACGCGGTCGGCCAGACCCTGCACATCACGGAGGGGGTGGGACTGGTCGGCATCCGTGACGGGTCGGTGCTGCGCGTACGCGCCGGCGACACCGTCATCTGCCCACCGGGTGAGGAACACTGGCACGGGGCCGCCACCGACACCTTCATGAGCCACATGGCCATATTCGAGGCTCCACCGGATGGCAGCGACCCCACCACCTGGTTCGAACCGGTGCCCGACGAGGAGTACCAGACGGCGAACCAGCGCTGATCCACGGAGCCTTCCGCCGCGGCCGGTCGCGGCATCCTGATCGGGCCGGCCGCGTGGCGGAGGGCTCAGGAGGGGACGCGCATCGTGCGCAGGAACGCCGGGAGCAGCCAGGGGCGCCGGCCACCGACCGCGAGCTTGCCGGTGACCACGGCCTTCGCCTTGCCGACCCGCCCGAACATCATGAGGTTGAAGGTCGCCGGGTCGTAGGAGAGCCGCACGTCGGGGCGAGGGTCGGGCGGCTCGAGGGTGACCCGGCCGTCGGTCAGGGCCAGCGTCACCGGCGCGCCCTCGCGGGGCGCGAACGTGACCGCGATGCGCCCGGGACGGACGCGGCCCTCCCGGTCCAGCAGCCGGCCGTAGCCGCAGCGGGCGACCCCGGTCAGGAACACCTCCACGAACTGCGTGGCGTCGCGCGGGTCGGTGTGCCAGGGTGCGCCGACGGCGCGGGCGATGTCCCAGGCGTGGATGTTGAACTCGTTGAGCAGGTGCGCGAGCAGGCCCGCCAGGTGCACGCGCGAGCCGCCGAGCCAGTCGACCTCGCGCGCCGGGTCGGCGTCGCCCGTCGCCTCCAGCAGCGACTCGACGTCGGCGCGCAGGCGCGCGGTCAGCTCCGGCACGCGGCGCTCGGTGAACCTGGCCATGATCTTGTCGTTCATGCCCGCCACCGTGTCCACAGTGGTCACCGCCAGCAGCTCGTCCAGACCGGGCACCGGCAGGTCGGGCGGCGTGTTTCGGGCCAGCGCCACGTCGAGCGCGGTGATGGTGGCCAGGTGCGCCAACGTGTCGGCGACCGTCCAATGTGCCGTCACCAACCGGTCGGCCGGGACGCTCTCGGCCAGGTCGAGCAGCCTGGGGAGCACGTCGGGCAGGGAACCGCGGGCCTGGCGCCATTGCTGTGGGCGTATGGACATGCCCTCAACGATCGCCGAGCGGGCCGGCACGGGCTTGTTCCAGATTGCCGACCTGCGGGGCTCACGCCGTGCTGACATAGCCGCTCTGCTTGACGCGCTGGGCGGCTTCCTCGTATGCGACCGGGTCGAGCGGCAGGCGCGTGCCGAGCCCGTCGACGTACCGGTTGAACATGCAGAACGCGGCGGCGATGAGCACCGTGTCGTGGATCTCCAGGTCGGTGGCGCCGGCCGCGCGGGCCGCGCCGACCAGCTCGGCGGTGACCTCGCGGCCGCCCCGCTGCACCGCGGCCGCGATGCCCAGCAGTGCGCGCATCTTCGCGCTGACCTGCGCCGTCTCCGGTCCGATGTGGACCTGCCGGACGAGCGGCATGCCGCCGTCGAGCTGCGCGGCGGCGAACGCCGAGTGGGACGAGCTGCAGAACGTGCACTCGTTCAGGCCGGAGACGTATGCCGCGATGAGCTCCCGCTCGCCCGGGCTGAGCGTCGGATGCGGCGCGTGCAGCAGCACGTCGGCCAGCGAGTTGAGCGGGGCGGCGGTCTCCTGCCGGTAGCGCAGGAGTCCGGTGATGCCGGGGAAGTGGGTCTCGTCCAGGCCCAGGCTGATGTGTGCCACGGTCACGCTCCTCGGGCAGCCAAGGCCGCGGCCGGTGGCGGCGCGGTCCTGTGTGGATGCTCCCGCCCGGCGGGCGGTGGCGCTTCTTCGAACGTGCCGTCTTCCGGGCCGCCGCTTCCTCAGCGCCCGTAGCAGCGCGTACGCCGCCGCCGGCGCAGAGGGCAATCTTGAGTATTGCCGCAGGTGACAGCCCTCGGGCACGATCCCGGCATGGGGGATGTGGAGACGATGGGCCGGCTCGCGGCAGCCCAGTCCGAGACGATGACCGACCGCCTGCGGGAGCTGGTGACGCACGAGTCGCCTCCGGGCGCGGCACGCGAGCTGCACGCCTGCGCCGACCTGCTGGACAGCTGGGGCACCGCCGTGCTGGGCCGTCCGGCCCGCCGTGTCGTGCGCGACGGGCTGCCGCACCTGCTATGGCCGGCCGAAGACCAGCGCGTGCTGCTGCTCGGCCACTACGACACGGTGTGGCCCGCGGGCACGCTCGACGAGTGGCCGTTCGCGCTCGCCGGTGACATTGCCACCGGGCCGGGCGTGTGCGACATGAAGTCCGGCATCGTGCAGATGTTCGCCGCGCTGTCGCTGGTGCCCGACGTCTCCCGCGTCGGCCTGCTGCTCACCTGCGACGAGGAGAGCGGGTCGGTCACCTCCCGGCCGCTGATCGAGCAGCAGGCGTGCCGGTCGCGGGCCGTGCTCGTGGCTGAGCCGAGCACGGAGAGCGGCGCGCTCAAGGTGGCGCGCAAGGGCGGCTCGATGTACCGCATCGCGGTGCGGGGTCGGGCCGCGCACGCCGGCGTGGAGCCGCACCGGGGCGTCAACGCCGCCGTGGAGCTGGCCCACCAGGTGCTGGCGGTGCGCGCGTTCGCCCGGGGTGACACCAGCGTCACGCCGACCGTGGTGAGCGCGGGCAGCATGACCAACCAGGTGCCCGAGTCGGCGACCTTGTGCGTGGACGTACGGGCCTGGACGCGGGCCGAGCTGGAGCGGGTCGACCGGATGATCCACGCGATGACGCCGCTGCTGCCGGACGCCTCCCTGGTCGTCGGCGGGGGAATCAACCGGTACCCGTTGCCCGAGGAGGTGGCGCTCCCGCTGCTCGACATCGCCCGGCGGGCCGGGCAGCGGCTCGGGCTGCCGCCGCTGGAGGGAGCGCACGCGCCGGGGGCGTCGGACGGAAACTTCACCGGCTCGCTCGGTGTGGCCACATTGGACGGCCTGGGCGGCGTCGGCGGCGGCTCGCACGCCCGGCACGAGTGGGTGGACGTCGCGCAGATGCCCGCCCGGGCGGCGCTGCTGGCCGGTTTGATCACCGGCGTGCTGGAGGAGCCGCGGCGCGGCGCCGGCGTGACCGCGGCCAACCGGGCGGCCTGAGCACGCCCCCGGCTCCACTTTGGTGTGTCGTTGACGTGGACGACTGTCGGTTCGACCCGGCGACGGTTACGCTCCCGGCGGCCGTACCTCGCGGCCGTGACGAGCGAGCCGGAGGGTGAAGCGCCGCGATGACCACCGAGACTGACCCGTCGATCGGGGCACCGCCCCGGTTCGGCGTGGAGGAGGAGTTCCTGGTCGTCGACGCGACCACGCGACTTCCGGTGCCGCGGGCCGCGCAGGTGGTCGGCGACGCCGCCACGGCGCTGGGCGACCGCGTGTCCGGCGAGATCACGACTCTCCAGCTGGAGACCCGCACCGACGCGTGCGACACGCTCGAAAAGCTGGCCGCGCAGCTCGGCGAGGCGCGCCGGGCGGTCGCGACCTGCGCCCGGGCCGCCGGACTGCGAGTGGTCTCGACCGGGTCCGCGGTCGTCGCCGCGCCGGTGCCGCCGCCGATGACGACCGGGCCGCGGCAGAGCCTCGGCACGGCCACGTTCCGGGGGCTGCACGACGAGCTGGCGATCTGCGCGCTGCACGTGCACGTGGAGATGCCCAGCCGGGACCACGCGGTGGCGGTGGGCAACCATCTGCGGCCGTACCTGCCGGTGCTGCTCACCCTGACGGCCAACTCGCCGTTCTGGGACAACCGTGACTCCGGGTACGCGAGCTGGCGCACGATGACGTGGTCGCGCTGGCCGGTCGCCGGGCCGCCGCCGCGCTTCGACTCCGCCGCGCACTACGACGAGGTGGTGGAGGGTCTGCTGGCGGCCGGTGCGATGGTGGACCGGGGCACGATCTTCTGGGACCTGCGGCCGTCGGAGAAGCATCCGACCCTGGAGATCCGCGTCGCCGATGCCGCGTTGACCGCCGAGGAGGCGGCGCTGTACGCGGCGCTGGTACGGGCGCTGGTGGTGCACCTGTCCGAGGCGGTGCTCCGCGGTGAGCCCGCCCCCGAGGTGCCCGGCGAGCTGCTGCGGGTGGCATACTGGCGGGCCGCTCGCGACGGGCTCGACGGCCACGGCCTGGACCTCGGCACCGGCCGCCTGCTCCCGGCGCCCGAGCTGGTGGAGCGGCTGGCGACGGCGGTCGAGCCGGTGCTGCGTGCGCAGGGCGAGCACGAGCTGGTGACTGCGTGGCTCGACCGGCTGCTGGCCGGTGGCACCGGGGCGCGGCGGCAGCGGGAGGCGGCGGGGCGTGCCGGTGGGCTGGCCGAGGTGGTCGACTACGTCGCCGAGCAGACGGTGAGCTGAGGCAGGGCAACTGGGCAACGGCGCGCAAGCACCAACCTCCATTGTGGGCGATGCTGGATCAGGAGCCGAGTCACGATGGAGGCCCTCGTGAAAGACAACGCCACCACGCCGTTCCAGCACACCCGCCTCGACCCGGCGGTCATGCGCCGGACGGCCCGCTCGTTCGCCGACCGCATGGCGGCGCGCCGGTCGGTGCGGCACTTCTCCGCGGAGCCGGTCCCGCTGGAGGTGGTCGAGGAGGCGGTCCGCGCCGCGGCCACTGCGCCCAGCGGCGCCAACCTCCAGCCCTGGCGCTTCGTCATCGTCACCGACCCGGAGCGCAAGCGGCGGCTGCGGCGCGCGGCGGAGGCCGAGGAGCTGGAGTTCTACAGCCGCCGCGCGCCGCAGGAGTGGTTGCGTGCCGTCGCCCCGATGGGGACCGACTGGCAGAAGCCCTTCCTGGAGACGGCCCCGGTGGTCATCGTCGTCTTCGAGGTGCACCAGGGCCCGCGCACGCCGAAGCCGTACTACGTCAAGGAGTCGGTGGGCATCGCGGTCGGCGTGCTGATCACGGCGCTGCACCTTTCCGGTCTGGTGACCCTGCCCCACACGCCGAGCCCGATGAAGTTTCTCAACGAGGTCTGCGAGCGGCCCGACGAGGAGCGGGCCTGCGTGGTCATGCCCGTCGGCTATCCCGCCGACGAGGTGAACGTGCCCCGGCTGACCCGCAAGCCGCTGGCCGAGGTGCTGGTGCGCCGGTAGGCCTCAGTGCCCCAGATCCTGCGTGAAGAAGGCGTGCAGAGGCCGCACGTGCCGCTCGGGCCGGCGCCACTCGGCGAGCAGGTCCTCCAGCAGGTGCAGCTCCTCGACCAGCTCCCCGCCCCGGTAGCGGCGGATCACGGGGTGGATGAAGGCACTCTCGGCCGCCCGGTCGGGCTGCGGATGGCGCTCGATCGCGAACACGTCGGGGTACTCCTCGCGCCCCCAGCGCAGCGCGAACGTGTAGTAGTGCGGCTCGGCGCCGAACCGCGTCACCGCGTAGTCTTCGGGCAGGTCGTGGTAGTGGCGCACCTGCCCGGTGGCGGCGTCGACGAGCAGCACGTCGCAGAGAAACTCAAACTGGGTCCACAGCGCCGAGCTCCAGTTGACCCGGTCCAGCACGGCGGCGGTGAGCGCCTCGGCGTCGAGGTCGACCTTGTCGTAGCCGAGCGGCGCGCCTTCGTACGTCTCCCGCAGCAGCGCGGTCAGGGTGCGCAGGTTGTACCGGAAACCGTCGATGAACGCCGACGAGGCCTTCTTGAAGTCGCGGTCCTGGGCGAGCGTGCCGGCGAAGTAGAGCCCGTCGACGTTGGCGGACTGCCAGTCGGGGCGGGTCACCGGCATGCGCCCGTTGGGCGTCATCTTCGGCCGGCAGCCCTCGCCGAAGACCGACGTGTCCATGGCGAAACCGGTGCAGCGCAGCACCGACTCGTACTCCATCACCGCGGTCTCGCCCTCGGCGTGCGTGTAGGTCAGGTGCACCTCGAAGCGGTCGCCCACGGGCCGGATGTCGTCGATGACGCAGTCGAGCACCGAGTGCAGCGTCTTGAACTGGTAGCTGTCCAGGACCGCGCCGTGGTGGCCGCGCACGTCGCCGGGGTGCTTCGTGTTCCACGCCAGCCGCAGCGGCCGAGGGCTGGCCAGGTGGATCATCGAGGCGTGGCCGAGCAGCGCCGACGCGGTCTCGAAGGCGGAGTTGCCTTTGCCGAGGATGAGCACGCGCTGCCCGGCGTAGTCGGCCGGGTCGGTGCTCATCGACTCGTACCCGACGGCGTGCTCGATGCCGCGGACGTCCGGGATGTTGGGCCGGCCCCAGCCGGTCGCCATGATCAGGCATTCGGCGTGCAGGACCTGGCCGTCGCCGGTCTCCACCGCGAAACCGGTGCCGGACTTCTCGACGCGGCGCACCTCGGTGCCGTAGCGCACGTTGAGCTCGTGGTGCCGGGCGAAGTCGCCGAGGTAGCGGACCATGTCGTCGGCACCGGGGAAGTACTCACGGCTGTAAGCCGCGAAGGGCAGCTCGGCGGGCTCGTGCAGCAACGAGTTCCAGTCCCAGCGCAGGCGGATCTCCGGGTCGGTGCTGACGGCGTGGACCTTGTTGATCGAGATGAGCTTGCGGTGGCGGGGGTAGTGGCGGAAGAACTCGCCGGGCCGCTCCGCCCGCTCGACGACGAGGTAGTCGCTGCCCGCCTGCCCCAGGTAGTAGCCCAGCTGAAGCCCGGCCGGACCGGCGCCGACGATGAGGTATCGGTGGCGGTTGGCCGCCCCATTGACGTCAGTCATGGAATCTCCCGGTGGTCGATACCAGGACAATTCACCATAAATGACCGCACGTCAATACGTCGATCGGCCCTTATCGGGGCGGCCGAGACGGCGCCGGACCGGCATGGTTAGGGCGCTAGGCCGGCTGTGCGGCCGGCTCACGACGGCCGCTGACCTTGGCCGACCGCATGATGCCGCCCTTGGCGGTGCCGGACATGTCGTCGCCGCTGATCACGACGTCGAACGAGAGGTCCATCCGCATGGGCTTGGTGATCGACTGGTACCAGGAGAGCCGGTCCCCTTCGAGTCGCAGCTCCTTGAGCACCAGCTGCTCCGACTCGCCCCGGGAGATGCCCTGCAGGGCACCGTCCTCTGTATACAGCTCCAGCACCGTGTGGCGGGTGCCGAGCGGCGTGGCGACGGCGACCTTCCAGAATCCCTCGACCGACACGACGGCCTCCTCTCTTCCCGATGATCCGGTCCGAAGCGCCGCCGGCGGTGGCGGCCCGTGGCCGGGCGGCGCGCTCGGGCGGCGCCGTCACCGACGTTAGCCAGCGCGACCGTCCGATGTAGTCGCCATATTGCCGTCTTGGCGAGCCCGCGCCGGGGACACATCGGCGGTTCCCGACGATGGATCACCAAACCGGAAGTCACGCGGCAAACCGTCCGGTACCTCCGGCATGAGCGGAAGCCGACAACCCCCGCCGGCGTCGAAAGCAATGTGAAAGAAGCGAGGCATCGGGCGCTCGCGCACCATGAACTGGGGCCTGGCAATGCCGCGCCAGTCGAGATCCCGGGCCCTCATCGGGAGGCAACCAGCCATCATCCAGCAAACCGCGAGCTGATCCTCGACAGCACCCGGACAGCCTGACATCCGGCCGTCTCCGCGTGCATCACATCGAGTTCGGCAAGCGGTCGTACAAGCATGCCCATCGCACGAAACAAAGGCGCCATCGGCCAATTCGCGGTCGCGATGCTGCCATCCGCCCTGTTGCGCCATCGGCTGCGAGCAAGTCGATGGCACTAACGTAAGGAGACCGTACCTTGCTGGGTCAACGGATACGCTCACTCAGTCCTGGAATCATCGCGATTCTCCTCGCAGCGACGCTCTTCGTCATCATCGACAGCCAGGTGTCGGTCGCCGGGGCCTCGCAGGCCGCTTCGAAATACCGTTTCAAGGAGCTGCCGATCGCCTATCCGGAAGGCTACGACCGGCTGCCCAAGCGGACGGTTCGGAACGTCAATCCCGCGTACTTCAAAATCCGCTCCTGGATCTCCTCGGTGGGCGCCAGCGTCGCGCTCAACGACCTGACCGGTAACGGCCGCGCCAACAGCATGTGCTTCGTCGACGTGCGCACCGACGAGGTGGTGGTGACCTACGCGCCCACCGCGCCGGCGGGGGACCAGTTCGCGCCGTTCCTGCTCGACCCGGCGCCACTGCCGATCGACGACACGATGGCACCGATGGGCTGCGTGCCCGGTGACTTCAATATGGACGGTCGGATGGACCTGATGGTCTACTACTGGGGCCGCGTGCCGATCCTGTTCCTGCGCAAGGCCGGCGTCACCGAGCTTTCCAACGACGCCTACCTCCCGCAGGAGCTGCTGCCGCAGAGTTCGCCGGACGGCCGCTACCACGGTCCTAAGTGGCACACCAACGCCGCGCTGGTCAGCGACCTCGACGGCGACGGCAAGCCGGACATCGTGATCGGCAACTACTTCCCCGAGTCGGACGTGCTCAACGTGCGCGGCCAGGACAACGTCGAGATGAACGACACGCTGTCGGCGGCCACCAACGGCGGCGGCGACCACGTGCTGCGCTGGCTCGGCGGGACCGGCGGGGACGAACCTTCGGCCACCTACGTGCCCGAGCGCGGGGCGATCCCGTTCGACAAGAGCACGGGCTGGACGCTCGGCATCGCCTCCGCCGACCTGACCGGCCGGGGGCTGCCCGACCTGTACGTGGCCAACGACTTCGGCCACGACCACATGCTGCACAACCAGTCCCGGCCCGGGCAGATCAAGTTCAGCTCGGCCATCGGTGAGCGCACTCCGATCACCCCGAAGTCGCTGGTGCTGGGGAACGGCTCGTTCAAGGGCATGGGCATCGACTTCGGTGACCTGGACCGCAACGGCAGCTTCGACATGATGGTCTCCAACATCACCACGGCCTGGGGCCTGGAGGAGAGCAACTTCGTCTGGATCAACGAGGCCGAGAGCGAGTCGGAGATGCTCGAGAGTCTCGGCAAGGGCATCGCCCCGTTCAGCGCACAGGCCCGGCCGCTGGGCATGGCCTGGAGCGGCTGGGGCTGGGACCTGAAGTTCGGCGACTTCCTCAACAGCGGCAACCTCGAGGTCGTGCAGACGCACGGCTTCGTCAAGGGCAAGATCAACCGGTGGCCGTGGCTGCAGGAGATGGCCATGATGAACGACAACCTGCTCTCCAACCCCTCGATGTGGCCGAACATCCAGCCGGGCGACGACATCGCCGGTGACCAGCCGATCGCGTTCTGGGCCCGCACCGAGAGCGGCGAGTTCGCCAACATCGTCGAGCACCTCGGCCTGGACGTGCCGATCCCAACCCGGGGCATCGCCACCGCCGACACGCGCGGCACCGGCGCGCTCGACTTCGCCGTCGCCCGGCAGTGGGCGCCACCAGCCTTCTACACCAACGAGTCGCCGTCGCGGGGCAACCACCTGACCCTGCGGCTCTACCGGCCCGCCCTGGTCAGCACGGGGGACGAGGGCCTGCTCACCCCGGCGTACGACGCGACCGCGAAGGTCACCACCGCGGACGGGCGCAGCCAGGTCGTGCAGCTCGACGGCGGCAGCGGCCACGGCGGCAAGCGCAGCTTCGAGGTGCGCGCCGGCCTGGGCGCCGACAGCGGCCCGGTCACCGTCGACCTGCGGTGGCGCGACATCAACGGCCAGTTCCACACCGCCAGCCAGTCGTTCACCGCCGGGACGCACACCCTCGTGCTGACCGACCGCGTCGAGGAGGTTCCGAACCGATGACCACCACCGTCGAGCGTCCCCAGCCCCTCGGCGCGCCGCCGCCGGCGCCTCCGGTACCCGCCACCGGCAAGCCCGCGCCGGACACTCGCTACCTGGCCCTGCGCAACTTCGCGATCTCGATCAGCATCTTCAACATCTTCGGCTACACGCTCCTGGGCTTCGAGCAGCCGTGGCTGTGGCCCATCCTCGCCGTGCTCGTCGGTTACACCACCGAGATCGTCTTCGAGCTGATCAGCTCCTGGGCCCGCAAGCGTGCACCGCGGTTCACCGGTCGGGGCGCCCGCGGCATGTACGAGTTCCTGCTGCCCTCGCACATCACGGCGCTGGCCTGCAACATGCTGCTCTACGCCAACGACATGTTCCTGCCGATCGCCTTCGCCGTGATCGTCGGCGTCACCGGCAAGCACGTGCTCCAGGCGCCGATCTACGGCCGCATGCGCCACTACATGAACCCCTCGAACTTCGGCATCACCGTGTCGCTGGTCGTCTTCGGCTCCTGGATCTCGATCGCGCCCCCGTACGAGTTCACGGAGAACGTCAACACGTTCTGGCGGATGATGATCCCGATCATCATCGTCACCGCCGGTACCGTGATCAACGCGATGCTGACCAAGCGCGTGGCGCTCATCGTGGGCTGGCTGGGCGGCTTCGCCATCCAGGCGTTCCTGCGCTTCGCGATCTGGGACGTCGCCATCTTCAACGCGCTCGGCGTGATGACCGGTGTGGCGTTCGTGCTGTTCACCAACTACATGATCACCGACCCGGGCACCACGCCCAGCAAGCCGCGCAACCAGTTCATGTTCGGCGCGTCGGTGGCCATGGTGTACGGCGTGCTGATGCTCTTCAACGTCGTCTACACGCTGTTCTTCGCCGTCGTCGTGGTCTGCGGCCTGCGCGGCCTCGGCTGGTGGGTCGCGCACCTGCGCAAGCGGGCCCGCGAGGCCCCCGCGCCGGCCGCCGCGCCCAGCTCCCTGCGTACCGCGGAGACCGTGGCATGAGCGGGCGCAGCGCGCGGATCGCGGTCGTCGGCATGTCCTGCCGCTACCCCGACACCGACACGCCCAACCAGCTCTGGGAGAACGTGCTCACCGGCCGCCGGGCCTTCCGCCGGCTGCCGGACGAGCGGATGAACCACGAGGACTACTACTCCCCGGACCCCGCCGCACCGGACCGGTTCTACTCGGCCAAGGCAGCGGTGATCGAGGGCTTCGAGTTCGACCGGGTCAAGTACCGCATCGCGGGCAGCACGTTCCGCTCCACCGACATGACCCACTGGCTGGCCCTCGACACGGTCGCCCGGGCCCTGGCCGACGCCGGCTTCGCCGACGCGCGAGGGCTGCCGCAGGCAACCACCGGCGTGGTCATCGGCAACACGCTCACCGGCGAGTTCAGCCGCGCGAACATCCTGCGGCTGCGCTGGCCGTACGTGCGGCGCACGGTCGGCGCGGCACTGCGCCAGCAGGGGTGGGACGACACGCGGGTCGGCGACTTCCTCGACGAGCTGGAACCGCGCTACAAGGCGCCGTTCCCGCCGATCGACGAGGACACGCTCGCCGGCGGCCTGGCCAACACGATCGCCGGCCGGGTCTGCAACCACTTCGACCTCAAGGGCGGTGGCTACACCGTCGACGGCGCGTGCTCCTCGTCGCTGCTGTCGGTCGCCACCGCGTGCAACGCGCTGGCCGCGGGAGACCTCGACGCCGCGATCGCCGGCGGCGTCGACCTGAGCATCGACCCGTTCGAGGTGATCGGCTTCGCCAAGACCGGCGCGCTGGCCACGGCGGAGATGCGCGTGTACGACCGCAACTCCAACGGTTTCTGGCCCGGCGAGGGCTGCGGGATGCTCGTGCTGATGCGCGACGAGGACGCGGTGGCGCGCGGCCTGCGCCGCCACGCCGTCATCGCCGGTTGGGGCTACTCCTCCGACGGCAAGGGCGGCATCACCCGTCCCGAGGCGAGCGGGCATCGCCTGGCCATCCGCCGCGCGTACGAGCGTGCCGGGTTCGGCATCGACACGGTCGCGTACCTGGAGGGCCACGGCACGGGGACCGCCGTCGGCGACGCCACCGAGCTGCGGGCCTTCACCGAGGCCCGCCGCGAGGCCGACCCGGACGGCCCGCCGGCCGCGATCAGCACGGTCAAGGGCAACTTCGGGCACACCAAGGCCGCCGCGGGCGTCGCCGGGCTACTCAAGGCGATCCTCGCGGTACGCCAGCAGGTCATCCCGCCGGCGACCGGACACGTCGACACGCATCCGGTGATCGACGTGGACCGGCCGGCGGTACGGGTACCCTCGACGGCCGAGCTGTGGCCCGCCGACAAGCCCGTCCGGGCCGCGGTGTCGTCGATGGGCTTCGGTGGCATCAACGCGCACGTGATCGTGGAGAGCGCCGAGACCAGCCGCCGTACCCGGGTCGGCCCGTCGACCGCCGCGCTCGTGCGCTCCCGCCAGGACGCCGAGCTGCTGATGTTCGACGCGCGTACCACCGCCGACCTGCGGTCCCGGCTGGCCGAGCTGGGTCCGTGGGCGGCCCGACTGTCCTATGCGGAGCTTGCCGACCTGGCCGTCGCCCTCTCCGGGCAGCTGGCCGGGCGGGCGGTCCGCGCGGCCGTGGTGGCCGCGTCGCCGGAGCAGGCGCGGCAGCGCATCGGACACCTCGTCGAGCTGCTCGACTCCGGCGCGGAGTCGGCCGTCGACGCCGCCGGCGGAGTGTTCCTCGGCTCGGTGGGCGACGCGCCCCGGATCGCGTTCCTCTTCCCTGGCCAGGGGGCCGGCCGCCGCGCCGACGGGGGCGCGCTGCGCCGGAGGTTCGAGGAGGTCGACCTGCTGTACCAGGCGTACCGGCCGCCGCCCGGCGCCGACCTGGTCGCCACCGCGGTCGCCCAGCCGCGCATCGTCACCTCCTCGGTCGCCGGGCTGCGCGTGCTGTCGATGCTGGGTATCGAGGCGGCCGGCGCGGCCGGGCACAGCCTCGGCGAGCTGACCGCGCTGCACTGGGCCGGTGCCATGGACGAGCGGACGCTGCTCGCCACGGCGGAGGTACGCGGCCGCATCATGGCCGACGCCAGCGCCGGCGACGGCACGATGGCCAGCATCTCGGCCACCACCGAGGTCGTACAGCCGCTGCTGGAGGGCACCCCGGTGGTCGTCGCCGGCTACAACAGCCCGGTGCAGACCGTGGTCTCCGGCCCGGTACCGGCGGTCGAGGAGGTCTGCGCCCGCGCCGAGCGGCAGGGCCTGTTCGCGACCCGGATCTCGGTGTCGCACGCGTTCCACTCCGAGGCCGTCGCCCCGGCCGCGACGGCGTTCGGCGAGCACCTGCGGGGCCAGAGCTTCACCCCGCTCACGCGGAAGGTGGCCTCGACGGTCACCGGCGACATCCTGACCGCCGACACCGACGTGGCCGAGCTGCTGCGGCGGCAGGTACTCGACCCGGTGCGGTTCAGCCAGGCGGTCGCCCGGCTGGCCGAGGACGCCGACCTGCTGCTGGAGGTCGGGCCCGGCCGGATCCTGCGCGGCCTGGCGGCGGACATCGCGCCGGACCTGCCGGCCATCTCCCTGGAGACCGACAGCATGTCGCTGGTCGGCCTGCTCAGCGCGGTCGGCGCGGCGTACGCCATGGGCGCGCCGGTCAACCACCAGGCGCTGTTCGGCGACCGGTTCACCCGCCCGCTGGAGCCCGGACAGGCGCTGAGGTTCTTCGCCAGCCCGGCCGAGCAGGCCCCGGCCGGCGACTTCGCGACCGCCCGGACCCCGGCCGCGACCGCCGTCGTACCCGAGACGGTCGCGGTGTCCGGCCCCGGTACCACCGAGGGCAGCCTGGAACTGCTGCGGCGCCTGGCCGCCGAGCGGGCCGAGTTGCCGCTGGAAGCGGTACGCCCGGACAGCCGGCCGCTGGACGAGCTGCACCTGAGCTCGATCACGGTCGGCCAGATCGTCAACCAGGCGGCACGGGACCTCAACGTGCCCGCGCCGACGCTGACCTCCAGCTACGCCACCGCCACGGTCGCCGAGATCGCCCAGATCCTCGACGACGCGGGCCGGGCCGGCAGCGCCGTACCGGAGCAGGAGGTGGTGCTGGGCGTGGCGCCGTGGGTGCGCGCGTTCGCCGTGGACCTCGTACCGACCGAGGTGGGAGCGCGGGCCGGCGCGACCGTCGACGGCGGCTGGCACGCGTTCACCACCGGCCACAGCCCGCTCGTCGAGTCACTGCGCGAGGCGCTGGGGCAGGCCCGGCTGGGCGACGGCGTCCTGCTGTGCCTGCCGCACGACGGCCAGAGCGAGCACATCCCGCAGTTGCTGCGTGCGGCCCGCGCGGCCCTGGCGCGGGGCACGGGCGGGCGGTTCGTGACGGTCGGCGACCGCCGCGGCGCCGCCGGCCTGGCCAAGACGCTGCACCAGGAGCATCCGGGGATCGCCACGACGGTGGTCACCATGCCCATGTTCGACCAGATGCCCGAGGCGACCCTGGCGGAGCAGGTGCGGCGCGTGGTCGCCGATGTCGCGGCCACGACCGGCTTCAGCGAGGTGCACTACGACGAGAACGGCGTCCGGCACGTGCCGGTGCTGCGGCCGGCGACGCTGATCCCCAACGGCGACGCGGGGATCGGCGCGAGCGACGTCCTCCTGGTCACCGGCGGCGGCAAGGGCATCACCGCCGAGTGCGCGCTCGCGCTCGGCCGCGACACCGCCACCGCGGTCGGCCTGATCGGGCGTTCCGACCCGGCCACCGACGGCGAACTCGCGGCCAACCTGGACCGGCTGGCCGCCGCCGGGGTCAGGTTCCACTACGCCCGCGCCGACATCACCGCGCTGGACGAGGTCAAGGCGGCGGTGAACGAGATCGAGCGGGAGCTGGGCCAGGTGACCGGTGTGCTGCACGGCGCCGGGCGCAACGAGCCGACCGCGCTCACCGACCTCGACGAGGCGCGGTTCCGCCGCACGCTGGCGCCGAAGCTCGACGGGCTGGAGGCGGTCCTGGCCGCCACCGACCCGCACGCGCTGCGGCTGCTGGTCACGTTCGGCAGCATCATCGGCCGGGCCGGCCTGCGCGGCGAGGCGCACTACGCCACCGCCAACGACTGGATGACCGACCTCACCCGCCGCGTCGGCGAGGACTACCCGCACATCCGGTGCCTGGCGCTGGAGTGGTCGGTCTGGTCCGGCGCGGGCATGGGGGAGCGGCTCGGCGTCCTGGAGTCGCTGACCCGCGACGGCATCGCCGCGATCCCGGTCGAGGCCGGCATCGAGATGCTCAAGCGGGTACTGGCCAGCCCGTCGGCGCCGCGGGCGCTGGTGGTGATGGGCCGCTCCGACGGCCTGCCGACGATCACGCTCGAACGGCGCGAGCTGCCGCTGCTGCGGTTCGTCGACCGGCCGCAGGTGCACTACCCGGGCGTCGAACTCGTGGTCGACGCCGACCTGACCGCCGACGACGATCTCTACCTGCCCGACCACCTGCTCGACGGCGACCTGCTGTTCCCGGCGGTACTGGGCATGGAGGCCATGGCACAGGCGGCCATGGCGCTGACCGGGCACACCAGCGCCCCGGTGCTGGAGGACGTCGAGCTGCTGCGCCCGATCGTGGTGCCGCCGGGCGGTGCCAACACGATCCGGATCGCGGTGCTGGCCGAGCCGGACGGTTCGGTCTCCGCGGTGATCCGCAGCAACGACACCGCGTTCCAGGCCGACCACTTCCGCGCCCGGCTCCGCTACGAGCAGCCGCGGCGCACGCCGGCGCGGCGGGGGAGCGGCGGGACCCGGCTGCTGCCGATCGACCCCGCCCGCGAGTTGTACGGCCCGGTGCTCTTCCAGGGGCGCCGCTTCCAGCGCCTGGTGGGCTACCTGGACCTGGCCGCGACAAGGTGCACCGCCCGAGTCGGCAACCGGCCCGCCGACCCCTGGTTCGCCCGGGTACGCCCCGGCGACCTGGTGCTCGGCGACCCCGGTACCCGGGACACCGTGATGCACGCGTTGCAGTGCTGCGTCCCGGACGCGACGCTGCTGCCCGGCGCGATCGAGCGGCTGGAACTGGCCGACGCGAAGGTCGCCGGCGCCCTGGACACCGTCACGATCCACGCGGTCGAGCGGCTGCGGCAGGGCGACACCTACTACTACGACGTGGACGTCAGCGACGCCGACGGCAACCTGGTCGAGCGGTGGGTGGGGCTGCGACTGCACGCGGTACGCAAGCAGGACGGCACCGGGCCGTGGCTGCCGGCGTTGCTCGGGCCGTACCTGGAGCGGCGCGCCGGTGCGTTCCTGCCGGTGGAGCCGCGCTGCGTGGTACGTCCCGACGACCCGGGCGCGGCCGGCCGCGACGGGCTGCGGGAGCAGACCCGCAACGCGCTCAGCTGGGCGCTGGGCACCGAGACGGAGGTGCGCTACCGGCCGGACGGCAAGCCGGAGGTGCCCGGCGGGATGTCGGCGTCGGCCTCGCACGCGGCCGGGCTCACCTTCGCGGTCACCGCGCGGGCGGCGGCCGTGGCCTGCGACGTCGAGCTGGCCACGGCGCGTACCGCCGAGGAGTGGGAGGGCCTGATCGGCGGGGACGGCCTCGCGCTGGCCACGCTGCTGGCCCGCGAGAACGGCGAGGACCTCTCGGTGTCGGCGACCCGCGTCTGGGGCGCCACGGAGTGCCTGCGCAAGATCGGCCACACCCGGGTCGAACTCGTCGCCGAGCCGAACGCCCCACTGGGGTGGGCGGTGCTGCGGTCGGGCCGGGCGCGGATCGCCACGTTCAGCACCGCGTTGCGGGGCTCCGCCGAGCCCGCGGTGTTCGCGATGCTGGCGGAAGGAGACAGGTGAACCATGGAGTCGTACTACGAGTACCGGCACCTGGTTGGTTTCGAGGAGACCAACCTCGTCGGGAACGTGTACTACGTCAACTACATGCGCTGGCAAGGCCGGTGCCGGGAAATGTTCCTGCGCGAGCACGCCCCCGACGTCCTGGCCGACATCCGCGACGACCTGAAGCTGTTCACGCTCAGGTGCGAGTGCGAGTTCCTCACGGAGATCACCGCGTTCGACGAGCTGTCGATCAGGATGCGGCTGGAGGACCTGACGCAGACCCAGATCGGGTTCGCGTTCGACTACGTCCGGCTGCGTGACGGCTTCGAGGAGCTCGTCGCGCGGGGCCGCCAGCGCATCGCCTGCATGCGCGGTCCCAACACCGACACCAGACCCACCCGGGTACCCGACTCGCTGCGGGCGGCGCTGGCGCGCTACAGCGCTCCGGCACCGGTGGCCGCGCTGGCGGGCACGGGCGGCCGGGTTCTCGAGACCGCCCGGGAGGGCTGAGCCATGACCACGGCGGAACAACGGCTGGCGCGCACCGAGCGGCGGCGCGCGGGCGAGGTGCACCACGCCGAGATGCGGGCGGTGATGGGCACGTTCGCCACCGGCGTCACGGTGGTGACGTCCGGGCGGGACCTCCCGCATGGCATGACCGCGAACGCGTTCACGTCGGTCTCGCTCGATCCCGCCCTGGTGCTGGTGTGCGTGAAGCGAACCGCGGTCATGCACGCCACGATCCTGACCAACGGTACGTTCGCGGTGTCGATCCTCGCCGCGGACCAGGAAGGGCTGGCGCGCTACTTCGCCAGCTCCGGCCGGCCACGCGACGAGCGGGAGTTTCGGACGGTGGAGTGCAGCCCGGGCACGCACACCGGCGCGCCCATCATCGACGGCAACGTCGGCTGGGTGGAGTGCAAGCTCGCCGCGGTCTACGACGGCGGCGACCACTCCATCTTCCTCGGCTCGGTGCTGGGGATCGGACGCGGCGAGCGCGGCGACGCGCTGGTGTTCCACACTGGACGGTTCGTGGAGCTGGCTGCCTGAGCGGGGGTCAAAGGGCCGGGCAGGTCACGGGCATCGTGACCGGCCCGGCCCTTCGGCGTTCCGCCTTGGACTCCACATCGGACAGACAGCGGCGCGACCGGCGGAAGCCGCCGGTCGCGCCGCGGAGAAACGGGATCAGGCCTGGTGTACGCGCATCGGCAGGCCGCCGCGCACCCGCAGGGTCAGCATCGGCTCGGGTACGACCCGGTAGTCGGGCACCACCGACAGTCGCAGCCGGCGGGCCACGCAGGCGAGCACGAACACCGCCTCCATGAGCCCGAGGTTGTTGCCCACACAGAAGCGCGGACCCGCACCGAACGGGATGAACGCGTAACGCGGGCGGTCCACCGGCCGGTCCGGGTCGAACCGGTCCGGGTCGAAGCGGTCGGGGTGCGGCCAGAACTCCGGATGCCGGTGCAGCGTGTACGGGCACAGCACCAGGTCGGCGCCGGCGGGTACGCGGTAGCCGCCCACCACGTCGTCGGCTCGGGCGATCCGCGGCAGCAGCCACACCGGCGGGTACATGCGCATCACCTCGTCGACGACCATCGCCGTGTACTTCAGCCCGTGCAGGTCCTCGTACCGGGGGAGGCGGTCGCCGAGGACCTCCACCGACTCGGTGTGCACCTTCTCCCACACCTCCGGATGGCCGTCGAGCAGGTAGAAAGCCCAGGTCAGCGTGCTCGCGGTGGTCTCGTGCCCGGCGAGCAGCAGGGTCACCAGCTCGTCGCGCATGCGCTGGCGGGCCACCGCGGGATCGGTCTCCAGGCTCGTCGACTCGATGAGCCGGGACACGACGTCGTCGCGACCCGCGGTGCCGCCGGGCTCGGCCCGCCGGGCCGCCACCAGCCGATCGACGATCTCCTGGAGCTGCGCGCGGGCCTGCCGGAAGCGCAGCTGCCGCGGCAGCGGGACGGCGGTCGGCACGGCGCCCAGCGACATCATCTCGAAGATGGCCTGATCCTGCACCGCCTCGAAGGCTTCGCCGATGCCGGCGTGCTCGCTCAGGTCGGTGTCGAGCAGCGTACGCCCGAGCACGCCGAGGGTCAGCTCGGTCATCTCGTGGCGGATGTCGACCGGACCGGCGCCGACCTGGCGCTCCAGCCGCACCGCCATGCGCTCGGCCTCCTCGGCCACCGCGCCGGCCTGCCGGGCGATCCGGCGGGCCTGGAAGACCGGCTGGATCACCCTGCGCTGCTTGTGCCACAGCTCGCCCTCGCTGGTGAGCAGGCCGTCGCCGAGCGTGCGGCGGGCGTGCACGAGGCCGATGCCCTTGCGGTAGTTGTGCGGGTTCTCGGCCAGCACGTGCTTGGCGTGGTCCGGATGGTTGAAGAAGTACAGGGTCTTGGGGCCCAGCGGCAGCCGCACCGCGTCGCCGTAGCGGGCCGCCATCGCGCGCATGACCTCGAGCCGGTTGCGGGCCATCTGGAAGAGCAGGCTCGGCGCGGCCAGGTGCAGCGGGCCCGGCGGCCGGGTCCGGCGCGGATCGGCCACGGCGGTCATCGCCCGACCCCTACGTGCGCCCGGAACCGCTCGGCGATCGACTGCCGCCACACCTCGTAGGCGGGCAGCCCGGATGGCGCCGGCCGGGCCGGCAGCAGCTCGTCGGTGACCCGTGCCGCCTCGGCGACGCTCGTGCCGCAGAAGACCCGGGTGGCGAGTTCGTTGTGCGCCACGACGAGGCCGGCGCGCTGCCGCGCCTGCGCGGCGAAGGCCGCGGCCTGTGCCACGAACGGGGCGTGCTCGCCGGAGCGGTGCAGGAACAGGCGCAGCTCCCGCTCGGTGCAACCGCCGGCGTACGTGGCGGCCAGCCCGGCCCCGCTGTAGAGGTCCTGGTGGCGGGCCGCCGGGAAGGCGTCGATGAGGTCGGCGGCCACCGCGGGGTCCGAACCGGCGACGAACCAGGTGGCCCGGCCGATGCCCTGGTCGACGACGCGGGCGGCGTACGCGGCGGGCCCCTCGGGCGGCCACGGGAAGGGCCGGGACGGGCGGCGCTCGATGACGTACTCGCGCGTGCGGAAGTACGCCTGGTGGAAGCCGTACCCGTCGAGCACCAGCCAGCGCAGCAGCGGGTCGGTCGCGGCGGCGGCCGCACGGCGCCACAGTGGACGCGGCAGCCGCGCCATGGCCCAGCCGATGCCGACGTAGGCCATGTAGATGTGTGGATCCCCTGGCCCGGCCAGGAACGCGGCGCTGCGCCACGGCCGGGTCGGCGTCAACGTGTCGACCAACGCGAACCCCATGGCCGCGCCCTCGTAGGCGAAGCCCCTGAACCGGGTGGGCAGATCGGCGAGGTCGGCGTCGACGTCGGTGACCCGGCGCGCGCCGGCGGCCGAGGAGAGCCCGGCCAGGAACGACGAGCCGACGGTCTCGAGCACGGTGCGGGCCTCGGGTCCCTTGTCGTGGAAGCCACGGGTCGAGACGAACGTCTCGGAGATGTCGGGGGTGAAGACGCGGCGCCGCAGCGCCCTGATTGGGCCAGCCACCTGACTGCTCCGTTCATCCAAGTTGGACGGTCCTCTAACCTGATTCTTCCGGCCCTCCCGTGTGCCCGACCACTCCCGCGTTGCCCTGCTGACCAGGGCGGAGGCGTCATACGGCACGCACGAAGAAGCCGCCTACGAAGGGCTGGGCAACGATCGAATCGACTGCCACCGCCGCACGGTTCATCGCCGCGGGCGGCCGCCGCTCGGCGCTGAGGAGTTGACGATGTTGGTTCTGGTCACCGGTGGTACGGGCTTCGTCGGCGCGCACACCGTGGCGGCGCTGACCCGGGTCGGGCACAGCGTACGCCTGCTCGCCCGTGACGTGTCCACTGTGGAGCACGCGTTGGCGCCACTGGGCGTGTCGGGCGACGTGGTGGAGGTGATGCTCGGCGACGTGACCGATCAGGCCGCGGTCTCCCGGGCGGTGCGCGGCGCCGACGCGGTGCTGCACGCCGCGGGGGTGTACACCTTCGACAGCCGGCGGCACCGGCAGATCTCGCGTACGAACGTGCGCGGCACCGAGCTTGTGCTGTCGGCCGCGCGCCGCTTCGCCGTCGGGCGGAGCGTGTACGTCTCCACGGTCGGCGCGATGCTGCCGGTGGCCGGCGGCGTGCTCCGGCTGGACTCCCCGCCGGGCCGGCCGCGCGAGAGGTACCTGGCCAGCAAGGCGGCCGCGGAGGCGCTGGCGCGTCAGCACCAGGCGCAGGGCGATCCGGTCACCATCGTGTACCCACCGGCGCTGCTCGGCCCGCACGACCCGAGGATCGGCGACCAGACCGCCCGGCTGCGCTACCTGCTGCGCGGGATGATGCCGGTCTGGCCGGACGGCGGGTTCCCGCTCGGCGACGTACGCGACACGGCGCGGCTGCTCGCCGCACTGCTCGACGCGCCTCGGCGCGGCCCGGACCGGCACTTCGGCCCGGGACGGCATGTCAGCACGGCCGAGTACGTGCGGACGGTGCGGGAGGCGACCGGGCGTTCGCTGCGCACGATGTTCCTGCCCGCCCGGGGGATGCTGCCGTTCGCCTACGCCGCCAGCCTGTTTCAGCGGGTCTGGCCGTGGTACATCCCGGCCGAGTACGGCGCCTGCTACGTCTGCGCCTGCGACGCCCGGTCGGCCGACGCGCCGCCGGCGCTCGGCCTGCGCCCGCGGCCCCTGGTCGAGACCATCGCCGACACGGTGCGCTGGCTCCACGGCGCCCGCCTGCTGTCGGACGGACAAGCCGGCACGGCCGTAAGCGCGGTCTGCCGATGCGGTGACGCCGCCCCGGTGCGGCAGGAGGAGACCCGACGATGACAGACACCGAAGCGCGTCCCGAGGCAGCTCCGGCCACGCCGGCGCTGGAGATCGCGTACCGGCGCGTGCGGCAGAACGTGGCAGCCGTCCTCGACGCCCATCCGCCGGCGCCACGGCTGGTCGTGCCACACTGTCCGGAGTGGACTGTGGAGGAACTCGTCGGCCACCTGGTCGAGGTCTGCGCGAGGGTGCGCGCTCGGGTGACCGGCACCGAGACCACGTCCGTGACGGGGCAGGGCCGCACCGAGCTGCTGCGCACCTGGGAGCGGCTGAGCGGGCCGGTCGACGAGTACCTGTCCGGGCCGTGGAGCATCGAGCGGGGCATCATGGTGATGGACGCCTTCACGCACGAGCTGGACCTGCGCGATGCCCTCCGTGTGCCACCGCCGGCCGATCATCCGGCGTTGCCGGTCGCGACCATGGTCGTCGTGGCGGGGCTGGCGCAGTCGCTGAACGGCCGGGGCCTTCCGGCGCTGCGGATCGAGACCGAGCGCGGGCGGTGGACCGCCGGTGAGGGAGAGCCCGCCACCACCGTGGCCGGACCCTGGTACGACGTCTATCTCAGCCTCGCCGGCCGGCGTACCAGCGCCCAGATCGGCGCGCTGCGCTGGAGCTCGGATCCGGCGCCGTGGCTGCCGGCCCTCACGTGGGGGCCGTTTACCGTGCCCGCGGAGCGGAACGCCGCACACTGAGCGGCGCGACTGGCGGGGCGGGCCGGCGACGGTCGGCGGCGAGGTGTGGCGGCAGCACTCCGTTGTACCGCCGGCGCACTCCTTGACGGCCGCCCGCTGTCATCGGGCCGTCTTCCGCAGGACCCGCGCCGTCGTGGCGGCCCGGCGCTCGAAGCGGCTGCGGCTGTAGCGTGCCCGGCCGTTGGCGGCGTGACTGTCCAATTCGGGCAGTGCGATGAGGATGGGCAGGTCGAATATCCCGGTGGGGTGCAGTTGGAGGTCGATGCTGAGCCTGGTCTCGGCCACCACCTTGACCGGCTCGTGCGCGGCCACCGCCAGCGGCCGGCGCATCGACGGCGGAGAAGCGATGTCGTCCAGGGCGATCGCGGCCGCGCGCAGGTGCCACTCGCCCTCGGGGATGTCGTGCAGGACGTAGGAGCCGGAGCCCTCCAGGATGTCGCACGCGGCTGGAAGACCCTGCACGATGGGGCTGTCGAACACGCCCACGTACACCTTGACGGGCACGTCGACCGGTGGCAGCGCCAACCGACCGCTGATCTCGCCGCGGCACCACTGGCCGTCGGGCGCCGACCGGGACAGCTGGGGGATGCCGTGCTGGGCCAGCCAACGGTATCGGGCCGGCGAGATGCCGACGCTGCGGGTGAAGCGGCTGATGAAGGTCCCGAGGCTGTTGTAACCGACGTCGTAGGCGATGTCGGTCACGCTCATGTCGGTCTCGAGGAGCAGGTTTTTGGCCTTGTAGAGCCGGATGGCGGTGAGGAAGCGCCCTGGCGACGTGCCGGTGGTCGAACGGAACAAACGGGAGAAGTAGAACCTGCTGAGGTAGGCGGAGTCGGCCATCGTATCCAACGAGAGGGGTTCGTTGTATCGGTCCCACATGATCGAGATGGCGCGCTCGACAGCATTCTGCACCGCGAATCACCTCCAATTATCCTGAGGAGTCAGAGATGTTTCCGTTTTGTATCTGGAATGGTCAGCCCACGTTCAGGCCGTCGTGTCAATGTCCGAGGCCCGGGCTACGGAAAGGCGTGCGATTTGATAAAGCGCCTTTCCCGTGCCGCCGCGAGCCACGGACACGGCAGCTTTGTTAACATTTACGTGCGGTTGTGTGCGGCCAGTCTTCGCACTCGATCTCCCCCAAAGAGTGCGGTCTGGCTTTGTGAGCGGACGCGCTCACCTCGGCGTCGAACAGAATCCCCGTCTAATAGATCACCGCTGAGTAAGCACTCTACCACTGATCGAACACGATCAAAACAAGATCACCAATGTCGTGGTGTTTACATAAGTTAATCCGATTCGGTGCTGTGGTGAACTGTT
Organism: Phytohabitans kaempferiae; assembly: GCF_042433955.1. Taxonomy (NCBI): domain Bacteria; kingdom Bacillati; phylum Actinomycetota; class Actinomycetes; order Micromonosporales; family Micromonosporaceae; genus Phytohabitans; species Phytohabitans kaempferiae. The sequence continues at coordinate 200,298 of NZ_JBHLUH010000039.1, forward strand.
CGATTCAGCTCGGATCAGACTTTCGGTCCGCCTCGGGAGGCAGCGGAAGCAAAGCGCTTACCCGACGCGCCGCCACCATTGCCGCCCATGAGCAGAGTTCGACCAGCGTCCGGTCGTCCAGCCCGCCGGCCCGCCGGGCCTGCTCGACGATCCCGTCGTCCACCTGATACGACGCGAAGGCGACCAGCAGGGCCAGCCGTCCGCCCGCACGATCCCGCTCCGGCAGCCCGGAAATCAGCTCCTCCACCCAGCTCCGGCTGATGCCGCGAAGCCCTCCGCGCCAGCCGGCGAGATTCTCCACCACGAGGGCGCGGACCTCGGGCGGCACCGAACGGCGTCCCGCCTCGTCCATCGCCGCGCAGGCCCGCGCGAACGCCCCGGCCACCGACTCGTTGTCCCGTGCCCACATCAGGTCGTCCGGCAGCGCGGCGGCCGGTAGCAGGTCGAGCGACTCTCCCGGGCGGTGCGGCGCCCGCGACGCGCGCACCAGGACCCGGCTCAGCACCCACAGCACCGGCGACAGCGCGAGGTCCGGCACGCCCGGAGGCAGCGGCACGTCCCGCAGGAACACGTTCGTCATGCGGTTGAGGTAGTGCAGCAGCACCGCGACGCCGACGAGCTCCGCGGTCTGCTCGGGCGGGAACGGCGGCGCCGGCGGACCGTCCGGCCGCTGGGGCAGCAGGACCCAGTCGGCCAGCGCCTCGACATCCCACTCGGCGCCGGCCTCGCGGTCGGCGATGCCCAGCAGGGAGAGCGCGCTGTTGTGGATGGTCGCGCAGTACGGGCAGGCGTTGCCGAGCGACACCGCCGTGGCGACAGCCTCCTTGGTGGCGCGCGGCGCCGTGCCGGGCACGATGAGCGTCTCGCGCAGCAGCGTCCACGTCGCGGCCAGCACCTCCGGCGCCGGGGCGTGGAGGCCCACGGGCGGTGCGAGCACGCCGAAGTCCTCTTCCATCTGCTGGTACACCCGGACGACGGTCGCCGTCGCCCGCCGCCGCCTCACCGCCGCGACATGGCGGATCTGCGTAAGGCCCAATGCACTGAGTACCGGTCGCAGAAGAGTCGCTGGCATCAGATACCTCATCCATTGAAATGTTTACTACACACTATCCGGTGGATATGGCACGAACTAGTGTCTTAGTTGGTGCCACGCCCAGCGCCGATTGACGTGAGCTGTGGAAAGTACCTGCCGCACTAGGCAACCTGGGAGAGCATCGGGACGCGGTGGGCATGCCACCATTAACAGACCTGAAAACTCGTCGGCCAGACTGCCCCAGACCCTGCGGAAAGCGCCGTCGCCAGCGTCATGGAATTGGCCGCGTGCGGATTGGTCTGTGTTTTCGATCCGATCCGGGTCGCCGTGGCCGAGCGGGTCTTCCGCTTCCTTCACCTCATGAGGAGAGGCCCAATGGAAACGACGACCAAACAGCCCGGAATCAGGGTGCCGCTGATCGAGGAAGAGCACGCCGAGGGGCGCACGGCGGAGCTTTACGAGCAGATCAAGGCGGTGACCGGGCTGCCGTTCGTGCCCGACATGTTCCGGCTCACGTCGACCAATCCGCGACTGCTCGAGGTGGTCGTCGCGGGATACGGCGGCATCTTCGGCGGCGACACGCTGCCGCGGCACATCAAGGAGCTGATCTCGGCCTGGACCTCCAAGCTCAACGGCTGTCCGTACTGCGTCGGCACGCACAGTTGGTTCCTGAGCCAGTTCGGGGGCAGTGACGAGCTGCTGGAGGCGGTCGCGACGGCCTCGACCGCCGAGGAGTTGCCGGTCGACGAGCGGACCATGCCGCTGATGCAACTGGTGACGAAGGTCAGCACCGGTGCCTACAAGATCACCGACGAGGACTGGGAGAAGGCCGCGGCGGCGGGGTGGAGTGACGCCGAGATGCTCGAGGCGGTCTTCTGCGCCTGCCTGTTCGCCTTCATCAACCGGCTTGTCGACGCGACGGGCCTGGGCAGCTCGACCGACCGCAGCCGCGTCGCCCGGCAGTCCGACAAGTGACCTGGCGAAGGGACGTGGGCTGATCATGACGCAATCACGCGCGATCCTGCTGACCGGCGCGTCCTCCGGCACCGGCATGTCCTCCGGCACCGGCCGGGCGGCGGCGCTGCGGCTGCACCGGGCGGGTTGGCCGGTCTACGCCACCGGGCGCAACCTCGACGCGCTGGCCGACCTCGCCGCCGAGGGCATCACCGTGCTGCACCTCGACGTCAACGACGAGGAGTCGATGGCCGCGGCGGTCAAGCGCGTCACCGACGAGCACGGCGCGGTCGGCACGCTCATCAACAACGCCGCGTACAGCCTCAACGGGACCATCGGGGAGACCCCGATGGACGAGGTGCGGGCGCAGTTCGAGACGAACGTCTTCGGCCTGTGCCGGCTGACCCAGATGGTCCTGCCGGGGATGCGGGAGCAGGGCGGCGGGCGGGTCATCCTGATGTCGTCGATCTTCGGCCTCTTCGCCACGCCGGGCCGCGGGTACTACCAGGCCACCAAGCACGCGCTGGAGGCCATCGGCGACTCGCTGCGGCACGAGGTGGCCCGCTTCAACATCAAGGTGGTGCTGATCGAGCCGTCGCCGATCCTCGGCGGGTTCGTCCCGGACAGCGTCGCCGACCTGGGCATGCAGTCGCACGACAATCCGGCTCTGTACAAGGAGTTCTGGGACCACTTCGTCGACTGGCACCAGGCGTACCGGCTCAGCGACAACCCGCCGCTGCGGGGCAAGCTGGCGGTGCGGGCGGAGAACGTGGCCAAGCTGATCGAGACCGCGGTCACCGATCCGAACCCGCGCATCCGATACAAGATCGGGATTCCGGTCCGGCTGCTGACCCGCATGCGGGCGACGATCGGGGACCGAAACTGGGACCGGTTCGTCCGGGCGTTCTTCCCGATCCCCTGACGTGGTCCGACATCCCGAAGACAGTGGCGCCGGCGGCCTACCGCTGGCGCCACTTCCATCTTCCCGCCGGAACCCGGTGCCGCCCCGGCGCGCCATCCGGTACTCGGGTTTCAAGGGTCAGCTGATCTCGGTCGAGCGCAGTGACATCGGCCGCCGCCGGCCGCGCGGACGCAGCCACAGCAACGCCACCGCCACGAGCAGCACCGCACCGTCGATGACCAGGAGTACCGCGCTCAACGTGTCGATCTGGTGCGCGTGCTCCGACACCGCCTCGGTCCGGGCCTCCCGTTCGGCGGCGTCCAGCGGCGCGGGCGCCCGGCCGGTGCCCACGCTGAAGCGGTACACGTCGGTCACGCTCGTGCCGTCGGGAAAGGTGACGTGGTAAGCCACCGTGTAGGCCCCGTCGGCGCCGATGTCCACCGGCAGGCGGATCAGCCGCGGCGCCGGCTGGTCGTAGCCGCCGTCGCCGACCTCGGCCCCGGAGTCGTCGAACACGGCGATGTGCGACAGCTCCGGCTGGACGTCGTCGCTGAAGGTCAGCGTCACGACGGCCGGCGGGGCGTCCAGAACCCCGCCGACCGGCGGGCTGGCCCGCACCAGTCCACCATCGGCCCGCGCGGCACCGCCCGGGGCGAGGACCAGAAGGCCGGCCAGCCCGACGGTCAGGACCGCGCGCGCGGTCCTGCCAGGCAGGAGCCTCGGCTCAGGCCGCATGAGGCGCGAGGATCCGCGTCGACTGGTGTGCTCCGCCGCAGGTACACGTCATCTGGTCGAGCTCACGCTGGTTCGGGCGCAGGTGCAGGTACATCGCGACCACCATCGGGATGAAGACGATCGAGTTGTAGAACAGGTGCAGCTCGACCCGGGAGATCGCCAGTTGCAGGATGCTCGTCGGCACGGCCTGTCCGAAGAAGTTGGTGCCGGCCTGGACCTGGATGAGCAGCAGCAGGTGCTCGATGTGGTGCCAGAACTGGATGCCCAGCGCGACCGTCCACCAGAGGCGTGCCCGCCCGGCGAATCCGGGGCGCAGCAGGAACAGGAACACCAGCATCACGATGGCGTATCCGTAGTGCAGCCACTCGGACTGCACCAGGACGGGGAACCACTGGCCGAGCACGCCCCTGGACTGCGGGCGCGGATTTCCGAGTACCCAGATCTGGTATGCCTGGACCAGGTGCTCGGCCCAGTGGGCGAGCACGATGACGAGGAAGCTGTTCAGCACGATCTTGTGGTATCTACCGTTGATTCGCGCGAGCAGCCCTCCCGGTGCGGTGCCTGCGGTTCCTGACATATTGTTCACCTTCCATGGGGGACCCAGCCTCCCGCGAAGCTAACTGGGCACACCGAGTGACGGTTCCTTTGGATTGCCCTGTTGCTGTCCAATTCCCGACTCGGCCGGGGGCGCGTTCGTACCGGCGGCGGTCAGTCCACGATCCAGTTGACGTGAAAGCCGCTCGGCACGCGCACCGGCAGATGCACCACCGCGACCGGCGGGCCGGTGAAGTCGCCCGCGTCGAGCACGACCACGCGGCTGCGGTCGGTGCGGGCGTCGTACACATAGGTCAGTAGCCAGCCGTCGTCCTCGGCCGAGAGCGGCCCCCTCGGCACGAAGACCGCCTCGCCCGTCTCGCAGCTCGGCCCGAAGTCGTGCACCGCGACCTCGCGCCGCACCAGGTCGTGCCGCAGCAGCGCGGACCCGCCGAGCACGCCGGCGCCGACCTGCATGGCGACCGTGTACGCGTACCGGTGCGGCATGGTCTTGCGGCGCTCGTCGATGCGCGGGAACTCCTGCGGGATGTCGTCGAGCTGCTCGGCCGCCACCGTGCCGCGGGCGAGGTCAAGCGTCCACCGCCAGAGGGTCGGTGCGGACTCGCCGGGCGCGTGCAGGTCCCGGTCGAACACGCGGGAGTGGCGCACGACGTCGATGACGCACCGGTCGCCGGTCTCGTAGGCGTTCACCGGATGGAAGACGTAGCAGGGGTCGACGTCGAACCACCTGACGTCGGCGTTGCCGCCCTCGCGGGGCAGCAGCCCGAGCCGGGCCGGCCGCTGCCGGGACCAGGCGTACGGGAACCGCGATCCCGCCCGCACCAGCCGCGGGTCGAAGGCGACCGGCAGGTCGAAGAGGACGGTGTGCCGGTCGGTCAGCGCCACCGAGTGCATCAGCGGCGTGCCCGACACCTCGATCCGCTCGCAGCGGCGCACCCGCCCGTCGGTGCCCACGACGACGTGTTCCACGTAGGGCAGCTCGTGGTAGTAGGCCACCGCGAAAAGCTCGCCGGTGACCGGGTCGCACTCGGCGTGGGCGGCGAACCCGTGCGGCAGCGTGGCGTCGAAGTCGAGCCGGGCGACCGAGTCGAGCCCGCCGTCCAGCTCGATCGGCAAGACACCGGCCTCGCCCAACGCGAGCGTGCGGCCGGCGTGGCGGATCACGTTGGCGTTGGCGTTGTCGGAGAGCCCGTGCCGGGGGCCGGGCAACGCCAGCTCGCCGAGGGCGCGGGCGGCGTCGTCGGTGCGGATCCAGCGGTTGCGGTACCACAACGCGCGGCCGTGGCGCAGCCGCACGCCATGCACCATGCCGTCTCCGACGAGGGCGTGTGCGGGCTGCCCGGCCCGCATCGGGTTGGGACCGATCCGGGCCAGGCAGCCGTCGAGCTCGGCCGGCAGGCGGCCGGTGACGACGAGGTCGACCTCGGTTGCCTCGTGCGTGACCGGGCGCCGGTTGTCCCGCTGGAGGACGGTCTGTGGGAAGTGGGAGCCGACCGTCATGGGGATCCTCCACCGGCTCGCTCGACGTTGGATATCGCCGTTACGTATCGCAGTCACGTAACAGCGTTATGCTTCTGAAGCTACGCCGGGCATGAGATCATGTCAACGTGAGTCCCCGTCGTATCGATCCACAGCTGGCCGCCGCGCTGCTCGACGCCGCGGCGCATCTGCTGGCCGAGGAGGGCGCCGCCGGGCTCACGACCCGCCGGCTGGCCGCCGCGGTGGGGACGTCGACGACCGTGGTGTACACGTACTACGGCGGGATGGACAATCTGGTGCGGGCGATGGTGCACGAGGGCTTCTCCCGCCTGCACCGGCGCATGGCCACGGTGCGGGCCACCTCGGACGCGGTCGCCGACATCATGGCGCTCGGATACGCGTACCGCGCCAACGCGCTCGACCACGCACACCTCTACCTCGTCATGTTCGGCAGCTCCTCGCTGGGCGGATTCGCCCTGGGCGAGGGCGACCGCCAGCACGGGCGGTACACGCTGGAGTCGCTGGTGGACGCGGTGTCCCGGGCGATGGAGCAGGAGCGGTTCCGCCCCGGTGATCCGCTGCTCGTCGCCCAGGGCATGTGGATCGCGCTGCACGGCCTGGTCACGCTCGAGCTCGGCGGATACCTCATCGACCCGTACGACGCGGATCTCTGCTTCGAGGCCCAGCTGCGTTCGCTCATGGTCGGCGCGGGCGACGACCACGACACCACCTTGATCTCCCTCGCCCGGGCCCGGCGGCGGCGCCCGTCGCGCTCGGCGCCCTCGTCCACATCGGACGGCGTGCCGACCCACCAGTGACACTTCGGCGGTCGCTGAGCAACGGCGGAGAAGTAACGGGAATTGCCGAAATGTAATGCTCATCGCGGGACCCGGACACCCCCGCGACGGAAGCGCATCCACTCCCGCGAAAAGTCACGCCGACAGGATCGCCATCCTCCACTTCGCCAAAGGACGCCGCTGATGAACGAGTTTGATTATCTGGTGGTCGGATCCGGCTCCGCTGGTGCGGCATTGGCCGCCCGTCTGAGCGAGGATCCCGAGCGGAAAGTGCTACTCCTGGAGGCCGGCCCGGATTACGCCACCGTCGCCGAAACACCGCGCGATCTCCTCGACGGCAGCGCGATGTCGATGGACGCCCACGACTGGCATTTCAAGGCCGAGATCACCGACCGCCGACGGATCATTTTCCCTCGTGGAAAGGTCACCGGCGGCTCCTCGGCCGTCGGTGCCACGATCGCCCTGCGGGGCACGCCCGACAATTTCGACGAGTGGGCGGCCATGGGCAATCCGGCGTGGGCCTGGGACGAGGTCCTGCCGTTCTACAAGCGACTCGAAGACGACCTCGACTTCGACAACGAGTTTCACGGGCGGGGCGGCCCCATCCCGATCCGGCGCTGGAAGACCGACGAGCTGGCGCCGGTGCAGCAGGTCTTCCACGACGCCTGCCTCAAGGCCGGGTTCGCCGACGTCCAGGACCACAACCACCCCGAGGCCAGCGGCGTGGGGCCGATCCCGTCGAACCGCCGCGACACCACGACCCGGTTCTCCGCGGCGATGGGCTACCTGGGCCCGGCCCGCGGGCGGGCAAACCTCACCATCTACTCCGGCGCGCAGGTCAACCGGGTGCTGTTCACCGGTACGCGGGCGCACGGCGTCGAGGTGACCAACCCGGCCGGCGGCAGCGAGCAGATCAACGCCCGGCACGTCATCCTGGCCGCCGGCGCGGTCAACTCGCCCGGCATCCTCATGCGTTCCGGCATCGGGCCGGCGGCCGACCTGCGCCGGCTCGGCATCGACGTGCTGCTGGACCGGCCCGGCGTGGGCGGGACGCTGATCGACCATCCGCGCACCGGCGCGTTCATGGTGCCCAAGCCCGGGAGCTTCGACACCGGGGACGCCTTCCTGCAGACCATCGTGCGCACCACCGCGCCGGGCTCCACGGAGTTCAACGACCTCCAGTACTACATGATCAACCACTTCGACCTGACGCTCTTCCCCGAGCTCCAGATGCTCGCGGCGGCGAAGACGATCTTCGGCTGCATGGTCGTGCACCAGCGGCCGCAATCGCGGGGGCGGCTCGTGCTCACGTCGCCCGACCCCGCGGCCCCGCCGGACATCGACCTGAACTTCCTCGCGACCGAGCAGGACATCAAGACCCTGGTCGACGCGGTGCGCACCTGCTGGCAGCTCATGCAGACCCCGGGCATCGTCGACCGCGGCGAGCGGTTCATCGTGCTCGGCGAGGACATGGTCGAGGACGAGGAGATGCTGGGCCACTACGTCCGGCTCAGCCTCGACAGCGGCTACCACCCCGTCGGCACCGCGCGCATGGGCACCGCCGACGACGCCGAGGCTGTCGTGGACGAGCGGCTGAGCGTGCACGGTGCGGAAAACCTCTTCGTCTGCGACGCCTCGGTCATGCCGTCGATCGTCAACTGCAACACCAACCTCACCTCGACCATGATCGGTGAGCGGCTGGCCGACTGGCTGAGGGCCTCCTGACCTCATCCCGCCTGGGCGCCCCGCGGCGACGTACCGCCGCGGGGCGCCCGCTCGTCACACCTGACAGTCGCTCATGCCCATGGCGCCTCCGGGTACCACGGGATGATCTCGCGGCGGGCCAGCAGGCGGACGTCCCAGTACAGGAACGTGAAGGCGCCGGCGACGATGAAGGCGACCGCGATGATGACGGTCATCCGGGTCGGCCGGGCGGTCAGCCACCGTTGCAGGCGGCTGCCGGTGGCGTACGCCAGGATCAGGAAGAGCACCGCCATGATCACGATGTTGCCGATCGACTGGAGTGTGAAGGCCGCGGCGCCGTAGAGCGGGTTGCCGGACTCCGCCGCGTCCCGGAACATCTGCCGGAACAGGGCGAACGGGCGCCCGATCAGGAAGCCGCCGATCAGCACGCCCATGAAGACCATCGGCGCGTTCGGGAAGCGCCTGGAGATCCGGGCGAACGGGTCCGGGACGACGCCGAGCGCGGCGAGCCCCAGGTAGCACAGGATCAGCCCGATGAGCCCGAAGACCACCATCGACTGGATGCTGCGCGGCGAGAGGGAACCGGGCGTGTTCGCCGCGGTCGAGAACTGCGGCATGCTCGTGCCCACGAGCCCGACGATCGCGCCGTACGTGGCGGAGATCGCGATCATGCCGACGGAGAGCCACGCCAGCGGCTTCAGCGTCTGCACCAGGCGGGCCCAGCGACCGCCGCCGGCGCCCAGCATCGGCGCGACCGCACCGAAAGCGGCGATGTTGCAGGCGGTGAACGTGCCGGCCAGTCCGGAGACGAACGCGAACGCGATGCCCGCGGCGATCCCCGCGATGGGCGTTTCCTTCGCGTCGTGTCCGAGCAGCGTGTTGGCGACGTTGTCACCGATGGTCTGGTCGACGAACTCGGCGGACCACACGACCGTCAGCAGGAAGCCGCCGATCACGCTGAGCAGGATGATCAGGCCGCGTCTACGGGGAAAGTGGCCGTTGACGAACGCAGATCTTGCTTGCGGGTCGAAGTCGAGCTGGATGCCGGCGGGAACCACTTTCTGGCGTCGGGTACTGGTGTCGGCCACGGCGGTCTCCTCAATGGAGGCAACAAGTCTCCACAGGATGGGAGTACGCCGGACGGCTGACTTCTTCTGGATTGCGTACCAGGCATGGCGATTGCGCACCAGCAGGCAGACGGGACAACTCGCCGCGGTGTTACGACGTTCCACTGTGTCCGCCGGCCGTACGTGGCAGGATCACAGCATGCCGTCGCGCCGAATCGCCGTCTGCCTCGAGGTGGCACCGAAGGACACCGTCGCCTCCGCGATCGAGTGGCCCGGGTGGTCCCGTGCCGGCCGGGGCGAAGACGCCGCACTGGAGGCTCTGGCCAGCTACGCCGAGCGCTACCGGCCGGTGGCCGAGCAGGCGGGGATGGCATTTCCGTCCACAGTCGCCTTCGACGTCGTCGACCGGATGCCTGGCGCGTCCGCGACCGCGTTCGCCGCGCCGGAGTGCCGCCGCCCCTTTCCCCAGCTGACCGCCGAGGCCGAGCGGGAGAAGGTCACCCCGGCCGTCGCGGCGCGGCTGGCCGGGCTGGTCACCGCGACCTGGGCGACCTTCGACGAGATCGCGGCCATGTCACCAGCCGAGCTGCGCAAGGGCCCGCGCGGCGGCGGACGCGACCGCGACCAGTTGATCGATCATGTGCTCGCCGCCGAGACGACCTTCGCCCGCAAGCTCGGCGTGCGACTCAAGCGGCCGGCCGTCGGAGACCTCGCGGCGATCGAGGAACTGCGCGAGGCGATCGCCGCGATCGTGGGTACTCCCTCGGACGGCTCGCCCGTGGTGCCCGACGGCTGGACTCCGCGCTACGCGGCCCGCCGCATCGCCTGGCACGCACTCGAACACGCCTGGGAGATGCAGGATCGGACGGAGATTTGACAGTCACCGTCGCGGGCAGGCCCGCGGCCCGCCCGCGACGGCGCGCGGCCTCGCCGAGACCGGCGGCGATCAGAAGGAAGCGTCGGTGTTGTAACCGTTGGCGATGACCTGCTTGGCCTGCTCCGCGTACGGAGCCGGGTCGTCCGGATAGGACGTCGCCAGACCGTCGACGTACCGGTTGAACATGGACGTCGCCGCCGCGATGAGCACCGTGTCGTGGATTTCGAGGTCGGTAGCGCCGGCCGCCCGCGCGGCCTTGACCGCCTCCTCGGAGACCTGCCGGCCGCTCTCGCGGGTCGCCGCGGCGATACGCAGCAGGGCGCGCAGCTTGTCCGACACCGGTGCCGTCTCCGGGTCACTGTTGACCTGAGTGACAAGGGGCATCCCGCCGTCGAGCTGAGCCGCGGCGAACGCGCCGTGCGTCAGGATCATGAAGCCGCATCCGTTCAATGTGGACACGTAGCTGGCGATCAGCTCGCGTTCCCCCGGAGGCAGTGTGCTGGGTCCGCGGAGCAGGATCTGCGCCAGTTGCAGCATGGGCCCGGCGGTGTCGGGACGGTACTGCGCGAGGCCGGCCATGCCCGGGAACGTCTGATCGTCTACGCCAAGGTCGATGTGAGGCATGCGGCTGATTCTGCGGCACGCACACTCGGCCCCACCAGACTTTGCCGCACTTCCGTTCCACACTGAGCAACCTGGAAGAGAAACAGCACAAGGCGATTTGGCGAAGTGCCGCACTGGGCAACATGGGAGAGCCGCGGGAATGCGTCGTCTATAGGGTTTCTGGTGAAAGAGCTGTCCAGCTGCACTGCCATCGTATCGAGGAGCCCTGATGACGATTACCGAGGTGCCGGCGCGGGCTGAGCTGGTCGGCCGGGCGAGAGACGTGGTCGACCTGATCCGCAAGCACGCCCTGTGGCAGGAGGAGCACCGGGTTCTGCACGACGAGGTGCTCCGCGCCATCCACGACGCGGGCCTGCTGAAGCTGAGGGTTCCCGCGCGTTACGGCGGCTACGAGGTGGACGCGCGCACCGTGTGCGAGGTCATGGCCGAGTTGGCGCGCGGCGACGGTTCCGTCGGATGGACCATCGCCACGCTGACGCTGTGCGCGTGGCAGATCGGCATGCTGCCGGACGAGGTGCAGGACGAGGTCTTCGCCGACCCGGACGTGCGGGTGTGCGGCACGGTCAGCCCGACCGGGATCGCCGTACCGACCGACGGCGGTGTGATCCTCAACGGCGAGTGGCGGTTCAACACCGGCGTGCGGCAGTGCCAGTGGGACGTCCACTCCGCACTGCTCGCCACCGACGACGGCGGCTACGTCCCGGCCTCGGTCGCGGTTCCGGTGCGGGACATGACGATCGTCGACGACTGGTACACCGCGGGCCTTCGGGCCACCGGCAGTGTGAGCGTCGTGGCGAAGGACCTCTTCGTCCCCGAGGCACAGGTCATGCCGCTGCTTCCCCTGCTGATCCAGGGCCAGCACCGCTCCGAGCGCAACGCCGACTCGATCGTGTGGAAGTACCCGTTCGTCTCCTTCTCGGCGGCGGTCGCCAGCGCGCCCGCGTTGGGCATGGCGCGGGCCGCGCGAGAGGCGTTTCTCGAGCGGCTGCCCAACCGGAAAATCACCTACACGCACTACGAGCGCCAGATCGAGGCGCCGCTGACCCACCTACAGGTGGCGGAGGCCGCGGTGAAGGCCGACGAGGCCGAGTTCCACCTGTTCCGCGCGGCCGACCGGCTGGACACCAAGGTCGCCGCCGGCGAGACCTGGACGATGGAGGAGCGGGCCGTGGCCCGGATGGACTCGGGCGCGGCGTGCCAGCGGGCGAAGGAAGCGGTCGACGTCCTCAACACCGCCAGCGGCGGCTCGTCGCTCTACTCCGACGTGCCGATCCAGCGCATCGCCCGAGACATCCAGGCGCTCAACCTCAACGGCATCATGCACCCCAGCACCAACGCGGAGACCTACGGGCGAGTGCTCTGCGGCCTCGCGCCGAACACCGATCTGCTGTAGTCGAAAGCCACATCCGCCGACTGACGGTCGAAGCCCTCCCAGGGCCTCGACCGTCAGTCGTTTCCGGCGGCCAGATCCGCGGCGGTCCGACGAGGAGCGTCCATAGCGGACAGAGAATCAGAGCTACCGCGATGTCCGTCGCGGTGCGGACCGTCGCTCCCGCGGCCTCGCCCTCCGCGGTTACCCGCCCACCGTGCCCGTACGGACAGCGGTGAGCCGGGTAACCTCGCCACGCCGAAGGCGTTCAGTCGTCCATGCTGCCCATGGTCAGGTTGACCGTGGTGCCGGTCATCCCGCTCGCCCGGTCGGACGCCGCGAAGGCGGCCACGTTGGCCATCTCCTCGAGCGTCATGAGCCGCCGCGTGTGCGTCCTGGCGGCGAGGAACTCCAGCCACTGCTCCCAGGTCATGCCCGTCGCCTTCGCCCGCGGCTCGAAGGCGTCCTTGATGGTGCGGCTCTCCGGCATGCCCTGCGGGCGCAGGCCCACCACGCGGATGCCCTGGGACGCGAGCTCCGCGGAGAGGTTTCGGGTGAGCGCCTCCTTGGCGGCCTGCGCCGGGCCGTACCCGCCGACGAGCGGGACGCCGATCCGGGAGTGGAGCGCCGTGACAGTCATGATCACACCGGACCTGTTCGGCAGCATGTGCCGTGCGGCCAGGCGCGCGGTCAGGAAGTACGACGACACGTACGAGAGCAGCGGCTGGGAGAAGTGCTCGGCCTCCAGCTGGGCCAGGGGCACGCCCAGGATGTCGGCGTTGGAGAGGCCGATCGCGTTGAACGAGATGTCGAGGCGTCCCGCCTTCTCCACCACGGCCTCCAGGTGCGCGCTCACCGCCTGCTCGTCGACCGCGTCGACCTCGGCCGCCTCGGCGGATCCGCCGGCGGCGTCGATGTCCTTGGCGACCGCCTCGACGGCGGCCACGGTGCGCCCGGTGAGGAAGACCTTGGCCCCTTCGCGTGCGAAGGCGCGTCCGACGGCGCCGCCGATCGCGCCGCCGGCTCCGTAGATCACCGCAACCTTGTCCTTCAGCAACATCTCTGGTTCCCTTCTGTGCCCGGTTGTCACACCAGCCCGATCGGCGCACACTTTTCCGCTGCTCACAGGTACATACCGACCATGTCACGCAAACTCATCGGTCGAGCCGAAGAGGCGGCGCGGTCTCACCACGGACGGGTGAGTGCGCCAGCATACGGAGAAGGTGGCCCTCCTCGCGGACGAGTGGGACCACCTTCTCCTGCGTTCGTCGCCGTCCGGCGGATCAGCCGACGACCTCCGTCTTGGGCTCGGTGATGAAGACGTTCTGGAACGCCTCGACGTACCACCTACCGTCCTGCTTGGACAGCACGTACGTGGCCCGGCGGGTCTCCTCCGGAGGAAGCTCCGACAGTCCGCCCATCAGGATGCCGTTCCAGCAGACCGCGATCGCCACGTCCGGGGTGACGAACCGCAGGTCCTCCACCGTCTGGAAGACCTTCGAGCCCTTGAACGGTCCGCTGTAGAGCATGGTAAGGAGCTGGCGGATCGGCTCCCGGTCCTTGCAGTAAAGGCCCTCGACGGTGACGATGGTCGCGTGCTCGGCGAAGTGCTCCGCGAAGGCGTCACCGCTGTTGGCCGCCCACGCGGCAAGCACACCGTCCAAAGTGCCGCGCACCGCCACCTCGTCTTCGGCCAGGACATCACTACTCACGGACATGACGCTCTCCCTACCAGCTTGATGAAGACTTTCCCTCGGCGAAACAGCGCTCGGCACACCCTCGACATTGCGCACCATCAGCGGGGAGAGTGAGCCGCCAACGAGGTAATTCGACGGTAGCCCAGTGGCGATAGTGGTTGTTATCCAGGATTGCCGTGCTGACCGGGCCAACCGTCAGGAGCGCGAAGCCGCGGCATCCAGCAGGACGGGCAGCCCGAAGGCCGGAAACAGGCTCGGGTCGGCGAACACCACGTCGTGGCTGATACCGGCTTTGCCGATCGTGAAGACCTGTAGTGTGCGAGCTTCGTACGCCCCGTCGGGGTTGCGTGCGTACGCGGCCAGTGCCGGCTGACCGTTGGCCGTCAGCGGGCGCACTCGCCAGTCGGCGCCGCGCATCGTGAACACGCGGGCCATGAACTCGCCGTAGTGCCGGCGACCGACGTACCAGTTGAGCACCGGCGGCATTTCGAGGATGACGTCTTCGGTGAGCAGCCGGGTGAGCGCTTCGATGTCGGCGGACTCGAACGCCGCCGCGTACCGGTCGAGGATCGCGCGGCGGCCCGGGTCGTCGGGCTCGGCGAGCTGCTCCTCGCTGACACCGGCCTCGGCGAGGGAGGCCCGGGCGCGCTGGAGACCGCTGTTGACCGCGGCGACGGTCGTGGAGAGCGTGTCCGCCACCTCGGCCGCCGACCACTCCAGGACGTCGCGGAGGATCAGGATGGCCCGTTGCCGGGCGGGCAGCAACTGCATGGCGGCGATGAGCGCGAGTCGCAGGCTGCCGCGCGACGCGGCCACCGCGGCGGGGTCGGTGCCGAGCGACGCGTCCGGAAACGGCTGTAGCCAGGGGACCTCGAGGGCTGAGGTCAGGGGCGCCTGTGGATCGTCGGTGGGGCCGACCAGGCCGGTCGGCAGGGGCCGCCGGCTGCGGCTCTCCAGGGCGGTCAGGCACGCGTTGGTGGCGATCCGGTAGAGCCAGGTGCGCAGGGAGGCACGGCCCTCGTCGTAGCGGTCCTTGGCGCGCCAGGCCCGCACGAGGGTCTCCTGAAGCACGTCCTCGGCGTCGTGGACCGAACCCAACATCCGGTAGCAGTGTGCCAACAGCTCGCCCCGGAAAGGGGCGGTGCTGTGCTCGAAGTCCACACTGATCGACATGTCGGCTGTGCCCCTCCCGTGTTCCCTTACAGTACAGACTCGTGGACGTCCGGCGGTCGTTCTCCAGCGCACCGAAACGCCGCCGGACGGGGGACCGGCGGCGTTCCGTTTCGGTGTGTGGCTAAGGGCCGGCACTCGCGCCGGCTCAGTCGGAGGAGACAGCGAGCTTCTCTTCGGCGGGCTGGGCCGCCGGTGCGGGCGGTGCCTGCTGGGCGCCGCGCGGGCGCAGCCCGATCCAGACGAGGAGCACGCTGGCGAGCGTCGCGGCGACGTTCACGCCGATCGCGAGGTGGATGCCGGTGAGCTCGACGGCCTGCGTGGCGGCGATCGAGCCCATGATCGGGATGCCCACGGTGACAGCGACCTGCTGGGTCATCGAGGTCAGGCCCGTGGCCAGGCCCTGCTCCTCGTTCGGCAGGCCCGAGGTGCCGGTCACCGTGTACGCCACGATGGCCGTGATGTGCGCGAAGAACGTGATGAACAGCGCGGGCATCAGGATCCAGAGCGCTGACCGGCTCGTGCCGAGGTACACCAGCGGCAGCGGCGCCAGCGCCTGTACGAACAGGCCCGCGGCGAGCACCTTCCGGGGGCCGAACCGCCCGATGAACTTTCCGGCGAGCACGCCACCGGGCACGATCGCCAGGCCCGGCAGGCCGAAGATCAGGCCGGCGGCCAGCGGCGAGTAGCCCAGGACCTGCTGCAGGTAGAGCGTCACCATGAAGATCAGGCCGGTGCCGGCCATGAAGGAGATGAGCCCGGCGTAGTTGCCCCACTTGACGGTGGGCCGCTTGAGGATGCGCACCGGTGCGAGTGGGGCGGGCGAGCGCAGCTCGACGAACCAGAACGCGATCAGCAGCACCGCGCCGACGACGCCGAAGACGACGCTCTTCTCCAGGACCGCGTAGACCACGGCCAGCAGGCCGCCGGTCACCGTGATCGCTCCTGGCAGGTCCAGCCGCACCCGGTCGGGCGTGGTGCTCTCGCCGATCAGCAACGGGGTGACCAGCAGGATGATCAAGCCTACCGGGACGTTGATGAAGAACGCGGCCCGCCAGCTCAACCAGTCGACGAGCGTGCCGCCGGCCACCGCGCCGACGGTGAATCCCACGGCCAGCAGCGCGCCGTTGAGGCCCAGCACCTTCTCCCGCATGGCGCCCTCGGCGAAGGTGGTCGTGAGCAGCGAGAGCGCCGCGGGGATGGCTAGCGCGGCGGCGAAGCCCTGGAGCGTCCGGGCGGTCAGCAGCATCTCGGCGTTGGACGCGAAGCCGCCGAGCAACGAGGACGCCGTCAGCAGCGCGATGCCGCCCAGGAAGAGCTTGCGGCGGCCGAAGAGGTCCGCCAGCCGGCCGAACACGAGGGAGAAGCCGGCCGCCGGCAGCGCGTACGCGGAGATGATCCAGGGGAGCCCGGTCAGGCCCAACCCGACGCCCTCGCCGACCACCGGCAGCGCGACGTTGAGGATCGTGAGATCGATGGCGAACATGAAGCTCGCGCCGAGGAGGATCAACAGGATCAGCTTCTGCCTACTGCTGAAAGGTGGAGGCGCGACTGTGTTCGTAGTCAAGGGACCGTTCCCTTCGAAGAGGCCTCGACCAGGAGGCTGCCAACCAAACGGGATATGTGTCCGTCGGTGCACACTCCACACCGCTCACAGGTACGTACCGACCGGGTCACGCGAACTCATCGGTCGAGGGGGCACGCGATGTCCGGCCTGGTCACACCGCCGAAGTCGGGTGAGGTCGGGGCATCCTTCCGGGGTGGCGCCGGGCGGGGGACCGCACGCGGCGGACCGGGTGGAGGCGACGCCACTCCACCCGGTCGGTCGTGGTCGAAGTGTTACAAGCCGCGTAGCCGTGCGGCCAGGCGCTCACCCATCATGATCGCCGTGAGTCCGGTGTTTCCGCGCACCATCGCCGGCATTATCGACGAATCGGCGACGTAGAGCCCTTCGACGCCGTGCAACCTACCGTCCTGGTCGACCACGCTGCCGTCGTCGGTGCTGGGGCCCATTCGAGCCGTACCGATCCCGTTGTATGCGCTTTCGACGCTGATTCTCACATAGTCGCGCATGATTTCCTCGGAATCGATGTTGGACTCGTCCAGGCGGACGAGCTGCTCGCCCCGATCGCGGATCTTCGGCGCGTGCGCGAGCTGCCAGCACTTCCGTACGCCCTCGGCCAGGATGCGGTAGTCGTGCTCGTCGTCGAGGAAGTTCAGGTCGATCCGTGGCGCCTGGCGGGGGTCGGGCGACGTGATCATGACGCGCCCCCGCGAGCGCGGCCGCCGGACGACGGCCATCACGCTGATCACCCTCGGCCCCTCGGCGTACTGCCGCAGTCCGGTGAACTGGCGGGTCAGGTCGAAGTGGCTGACCATCGCGTAGTACATGTCGTTGCGCTCGCCGCCCATGGCGGAGGTCGTGCGCATCACCATCTGCGAGGTGGGCAGGTCGAAGTTTTCCTCGCCCGGCTTGGGCGTCAGGAACACGCCCACGCGCGGCTGGTCGACCAGCCCTTCGCCGACGCCGGCGAGGTCGGCTCGCACGTCGATGCCGAGCCGGCGCAGCTCGTCGGCGGGTCCGATGCCGGAGCGCAGGAGGATGGCCGGCGAGTTCACCACTCCCGCGGCCAGGATCACCCGCCGCCCGCGCAGCTCGTGCGGCGTCGACCCGGACAGCAGCTCGACGCCGCAGGCCCGCCCGCCTTCGAACAACACGCGGTTGACCACGGCGTCCGGCACGACGGTGAAGTTTTCCCGGGCACGGGCCGCGGGCAGGTACGCGGTCGCGGTCGAGACCCGCATCGTGACATCCGCACGGCTGCGGTTGGACGGCATCGGCCCCACGCCGGTCGAGTCGGGGTCGTTGTGGTCCTCGCACAGCGGGAAGCCCGCCTCGAGGCACGCCTCCAGAAACGACTGCTGTACCGGTACGAGCTCGTCGGGGCGGTAGCGGCGAATCGGCGTCGGCCCGCCCTTGCCGTGGAACTCGCCCCCGAAGTCCAGGTCGTCTTCGAGCATCCGGAAGTAGGGAAGGGTTTGCTCCCACGACCACGCCGGATTGCCCGCGGCGGCCCATTCGTCGTAGTCGCCGGGCATGCCGCGGATGCAGACGGTGTTGCCGACCGCGGACGAACCGCCGATCACGCGGCCCTGGGGATAACCGACCCTGCGGCCGGTGGTGATCTCCGCCTCGAACCTCCAGTTGTGGTGGACGAGCGACATCAAGCCGCCGTTCAGGAGATCGTGGGGAGTCTGCTCGGCCGTGGGATAGTCGGGACCCGCCTCGACCAGCGCCACCTGCCGAGTGGGGTCCTCGCTGAGCCGGGCGGCCAGCGGTACACCGGAGCTACCGGCACCGATGACGATGTCGTCGTACCTTCGGACAGCTGACATCAGCGCTCCTTACCTGGAGGCACCAAGAATCGACAACAGAGAACGGCCGATATCGACGCACGCGTGGTCCCGAGCATGGCACGCGCGCACCGCGCGGTGTTCTCTGAACGTGCCGTCGCCAGGGGACGTAGCGTGGCCCAGGACCCATGGCAGGTGCCGCGACCCGGGTGGCCGCGGCACCTGTCGTCGTCGTCAGGTGGTGCCGGTCACCGTGGTGCCGGATTTGGTGATGCGGTAGGTGAGCTGAGCGCCGCTCCAGAAGTGGAACGTGAGCGTGACGGCGCCGTCGTCGACCTCGGCGAAGAACTCGGGTTTCAGGATGATGGTGTTGGCGTTGTAGTCGGGCTGGAAGTGCTGCCAGAACTCCTTGAACGGGGTCCAGTTCGCCGGTCCGGCGGGCGTGCCGTCGGCGTATTTGGCCTCCATCGTGGCGAGCTGGTCGCCGCGAAACTGGGTCGGGATGGCGAACGAGCTGGTCGTGCCGGTGGCGGCCGCCTGGGTCGGCGGGTCGTGGCTGATGATGTGGATCTGCCAGGGCACGCCCTGGGAGAAGCGGGCCTCGATGGTCGAGTTGACGCCGTAGGCGCGGTTGCCGGCCAGTCGCGTGACCGCGGCGGCGGTGAGCGTCAAGGTGCTGCCCAAGACGGTGTAGTCGGTGCCGTTGACCAGGTTGGTGCTTCCCTGCCGCAGCCCCTGGAAGGTCAGGCCGTTGAGGTTGAGCGTCAACGACTTGCTGGTGATGGCCCCGGTGCGGGGCACGTAGACCTGGTCGGAGGAGGCGGTGCCGGAGCGCGTGGTCCAGCTCGCCTTGAACATCTCGTAGACGCCCTGGTCGCGCCAGCGCAGCTCGTTGCGGTTCAGGAACTGGCCGGCGTCCCAGACCATCGTGGTGAGTTTTCTGGTACGGGCGTGGTAGCCGACGGCTTCGAGAAACTTCAGGAACTCGCCGCGTTCGATGACACCGGGGCGGTTGTGGTCCCAGTTGAGCAGCGCCCATTCGCCGATGACGACCGGGATCCCGCGGGCGACGAAGGTGTCGTGGACGCGGTCGAACGTACCGATCAGATCCTGCTCCACAGTGGAGTCGTACCGGGTACCGCCGGCGATGTTCACGCTGAACGGCCAGTACCCGTAGAAGTGGACGGTGGCGGCGAGGTTGGGGTCGCGCAGTTGGTTGAACTCGGCGGTCAGCGCGTCCAGCCGGCCCTGGTCGGCGTTCGTGTGGAGGGTGGGGAGTACGAGCAGCCGCGTGGCGTTGTTGCCGCCGGAGGCGCGCACGATGCGGACGAACTCGGCGTTCAGCTCGCGCAGCACCTGGTAGTTCTGCTCGTCACCGGAGGTGCCGGCAAACTGCGGCTCGTTGATGCTCTCGAAGACCAGCTTGGGGGAGTGGTCGCGGAAGGCGGCGGTGATCTGCGTCCACAGTGCCCGGTAGCGGTTCATCACGTTCGCCTGGTCGGTGGGGTAGGTGTTGATCCACTGCCAGGAGTCGTGATGCAGGTTGATCATCACGTAGAAGCCCTCGGCCAGGGACCAGTCGACGATCTGGCGGACGCGGCCGAGCCAGACGGCGTCGATGGTGTACGCCGGTGCCGGCCCGTGGTGGTTGCTCCACGTGATCGGGAGGCGGATGCTGTTGTAGCCCTGCGACCGTACGTGACGCAGCAGGGCCTGCGTGGTGAGCGGGTTGCCCCAGGCGGTCTCGTCGGGGATGGCGTCGAGCGTGTTGCCCAGGTTCCAGCCGGGCTCCATGGCGGCCACGGTCGCCATCGGGTTGCCCGGCGGCGGTGGTGACACCGAGGGCGACACGGTCGGGGAGGCGGATGGCGACACCGACGGTGAGACGGTGGGCGACGTGGTGCCGCCGACGCTACCGGTGCAGGCGACGCCGTTGAGCGCGAACGACGTCGGGTTGGTGTTTCCGCCCGTCCATGATCCGTTGAAGCCGAAGGAGACGGTGGCGTTGGTGCCGACGGCCGGGTTGTAGCTCGCGTTCACCGCGGTGACCTGGCTGCCGGAGGAGGTGACGGTGGCGTTCCACGCCTGCGTGACCCGTTGCCCGGACGGGAACGTCCACACCAGACTCCAGCCGTTGAGCGGGTCGCCGAGGTTGGTCACGTTGACGTTGGCGGTGAAGCCGCCGGGCCACTGGGCCGAGACCGTGTACGCCACGCGGCAGCCGGCCGCGGCCTGGGCGCTGACGGCCACCATCATCCAGGAGACCAGCAGCGCCACGACGCCACCGGCGACCATGCCCACCCGTAGGCGGCTTCTTCGTATGGTTTGCGGACTCATCGAACTCTTTCCTTTGCGGTGGTTGGGTTTGCCGACCTGGTACGGCGCGCCACCACGCCGGTCGCGAGGTGGCGCGCCGGCGTCGGGGTCAGGTGGTCGCGACGCAGCTGAGCGCGGGCGGCCGGTTGGTGCCGAGCCAGTTGCCGATGAGGCCGAAGCTGGTGCTGGCGCCGGCGGCGAGGCTGCCGTTGTGTGGTCCGTTGCGGGCGGTCGCGGTGGAGCCGTTCGAGGTGATCGAGGCGTTCCACGACTGGCCGACGGTCTGCCCGTCCGGGAACCGCATGGTGAGCGTCCAGCCGGTGATCGGGGCCGAGCCGGCGGTCACCCGTACGTCAGCCTGGAATCCGCCCGGCCACTGACTGGCGATGGCGTACGCGGCCGAGCAGCCGTTGTTCGGGGCGGGCGGGGACGGCGGCGGCGTGGTCGGGTCCGGGGTGCCGCCGGGGAAGCGAACGTCGGAGCACATGTAGTAGTTCTGGTCGGCGTGGCCGGCCCGCCAGACCGCGTACACGACGTGCCGGCCGGTCCGCCCGGGCGCGCTGACCTGGAAGGAGTAGTCGACACCGTTGAGGAGCGGGTCGTTCGGCCTCGTGGGCCATCCCGTGTCCGGGAACGGGCCGGTGTCCTTGACCAGTTCCAGGTCGCTCCAGCGCAGTCGTTGGGTCACCGGGTCGAAGCCCTGCTTCGTGACGTAGATGCGGATGTACGCGGCGCCGTGGCGGGCCTGGTCGTGCATGGTCCAGGTGAAGGTGTTGTCGATGTTCTGGGTACGCCACAGGCCGGGAGTGTCCAGCGCGGCGTAGGTGGGGTCGCCGCCGCCGCACAGGCTCCCGTCGGGGACGCGCGCCTGGTGGTTGTCGTTGACGTTGTCCTGGATGAGGCCGTTCCAGGTCCACATGGCGGCCGGGTTCGCCTGCCAGGCCTGCCAGCACATCGGGTCCTGGGCCGCCATGATCGGGTTCTGCCAGTTGGTGTCCCAGCGGACGGCGCAGCTGTAGTGGCGTGACGGCGGGTCGATGGCTGACCCGTGCGCCGAGGCGGGTTGCGGGTTGACGAGCAGAGCGGTGAGGGTGAGCACGGCGATCGCGGTGATGGTCAGCGGGCGCCGTACCGATGTCCGGCGCGCCTTGAGGAAGGACGACATGGGACCTCCAGCTCGTGACGAGTGGATGGGCGCGCGTGGGCCTGGCGGGGTGGCCTGTCTGGTCACCTCGCGGGACCGTGCGCGGGTACGAACGGATGTGTGGCGGACGTTGCCCTTCGTCCGCGCGCTGCTCGGCTCCCGCAGCGGTGGCGCACCTTCGAGCCGGTACGGCCGAAAGTTTCGCGCTGGACGCTACGCGTTTCTTAGATGCACGTCAATGGCGAGATGGCCGAGGTGCGGGCTGGTGCTCGCCCCAGCCGGGCGCGCCCCCGAGCCCTTCCGCGCATGGACAGCAGCTCGCGACCGTTGACGGCATCGCCGATCGTCTCTACGCTTCGGTCGGAAAGTGTCGATTTCGATCTAGAAAGTTTCTGAGCCTTGGTGGCGGTCGCCGGCGTGTGGTCACGCGCGCGGGCCACCTGAGCGCCACGACGGCGGGACGGAGAGAGGCGGCTACATGAGCGTGGTCCAGGAGGACGCGGCGCCAGCCGACACGGGAGGCTGGGGGGACGGGACGTTCGCCAACCCGGTGGTCGCCGGCTTCCATCCCGATCCGAGCGTGTGCCGCGTGGGCGAGGACTACTTTCTGGCCTGCTCCAGCTTCGAGTACTTCCCGGGTGTCCCGATCTTCCACAGCCGCGACCTCGTGCACTGGGAGCAGATCGGCAACGCCCTGGACCGGCCGAGCCAACTCTCCCTGCCGCCCGAGACGCCCTCGTCCGGCGGCGTCTACGCGCCGACGCTGCGCCACCACGACGGCCGGTTCTGGCTGATCGTCACCAACGTCGCGCCCGGCGGCGGCAACATGCTGTTCACCGCCACCGACCCCGCCGGGCCGTGGTCGGAGCCGCTCCGGATGCCCGGTGTCGGCGGCATCGACCCCGATCTGGTCTGGGACGACGAGGGCCGGTGCTGGTGCACGACCGCCGGGGTCCACCAGGTGCGCATCGACCCGGTGGCCGGGACCGCGCTGGGCGAGCCGACGCGACTGTGGTCCGGCACGCCCGGCGCCCAGGCGCCGGAGGCCCCGCACCTGTACCGGATCGGCGCCTACTGGTATCTGCTGATCGCCGAGGGCGGGACCGAGCGGGGACACGCCGTCTGCGTCGCGCGCGGGCCGGCGCCGGACGGGCCGTTCGAGCCGTGCCCGGCCAACCCGATCCTCACCCATCGCGGCACCAACCGGCCGATCCAGAACACCGGCCACGCCGACCTCGTCGAGGCGCCCGACGGTTCCTGGTGGATGGTGTTTCTCGGGGTACGCCCGCGCGGCGGCACTCCCGGCTGGCACGTCCTGGGCCGGGAGACCTTCCTGGCGCCGGTCACCTGGGTCGACGGCTGGCCGGTGGTCGGCGAGGTCGTGCCCGCGATGGCGGCGCCGCCCTGGCCGCCGCGTCCGGTGGCGGTACCCCCGGTGCGGGACGACTTCGACGCCGACCGCCTGCATCCGCGCTGGGTCTCGGTGCGTGCCCGGCCCGCCGAGTGCTGGTCGAGCAGCGACCGCCCGGGCTGGCTCACCCTGCGTGCGCGCGGCGGTTCGCTCGACGATCCCGACGTCACCTTCGTCGGCCGCCGCCAGCAGGACCCGTCCTGCCGGGTACGGGCGCTGGTCGACGCCGCCGAAGGGCACGGTGGGCTCGCCGTACGCCTCGACGAGCGGCACCACTACGAGATCGAAGCCGGCGACGGGCAGGTGCGGGTGACGGCACGGGCCGGCTCGTTCCGGCCGACGGTCGCCACGCGGCCCGCGCCGGCCGGGCCGCTCCGGCTCCGGATCGACGTGGTCGCCTCGTCTCCGGAGCAGTGGCATCCGCGCGAGGAGCCGGACGTGCTGTACCTCGGCGTCGAGGACCAGGACGGCACGTTCGACGTGCTGGCCGAACTCGACGGCCGCTACCTGTCGACCGAGGTGGCCGGCGGCTTCACCGGCCGCGTGATCGGCATGTACGCCGCCTCCGGCACGGTTCGCTTCGACTGGTTCGACTACGAGTGATTCGACTACGAGTGGTTCGACTACGAGTGGTTCGACTACGAGTGGTTCGACTACGAGCCGCGGCGACGGCACACGGTGTGAGCGCCGGCGATGCGCGAACCGATATCCTTGCGCCCTGAACGGCGTCTGACCGGGCGGGGAGGGGAGCCAGGGTTGTCACAGGCCGAGTCGGGCGAGGTCGTGGCCGACCGGGAGGACCCGCGCGGTGACGCAGCCCGGCCCGTGACGATCGCCTACATCGCCGAGAGCGCCGGGGTGTCGATCCCCACGGTGTCGAAGGTCATCAACGGCCGCA
This sequence comes from Phytohabitans kaempferiae, assembly GCF_042433955.1. Taxonomy (NCBI): domain Bacteria; kingdom Bacillati; phylum Actinomycetota; class Actinomycetes; order Micromonosporales; family Micromonosporaceae; genus Phytohabitans; species Phytohabitans kaempferiae. The sequence continues at coordinate 224,383 of NZ_JBHLUH010000039.1, forward strand.
CCGGTGTGTCCCCCGATACCCGCGCCAGGGTCGAGGCGCTGATCAGCCAGTACGGCTACCGGCGGCCGGCGCCGTCGACCCGCAGCAACATGATGGAGCTCGTCTTCGACCAGCTCGAGCACCAGTGGGGCGTCGAGGTCATCCGTGGCGTGGAGCGGGTCGCCCGCGAGCAGCGGGTGGGCGTGGTGCTGACCGAGTTCGGGCCGCAGCGCAGCGCGATCCACTACTGGATCGACGACACGCTCGCCCGCCGGCCGGACTGCGTCGTCTCGGTGGCCCAGCTCTCCGACGAGCAACGCGACCAGTTGCGCGCCCGGGGCATCCCGTTCGTGGTCTTCGACCCCACCGTCGAGCTGCCCGACGACGTTCCCTTCGTCGGGGCGACAAACTGGGCCGGTGGCCGGTCGGCGACCCGCCACCTCGTCCAGCTCGGGCACCGCCGCATCGCGATGATCGGCGGCCCCGACCGGGTCCTGTGCTGCCGGGCCAGGCTCGACGGCTACCGCTCCGCCATGGAAGCCGCCGGGCTGGCGGTCGATCCGGCCCTCGTCGTCCGCACCGACCTGACCACCGAAGACGGTCACGCCGCCGCGCTGGACCTGCTCGACCATCCGCGGGCCCCGACGGCGATCTTCGCCGGCAACGACCTTCAGGCGCTCGGCGTCTACCGGGCGGCGCGTGAGCGCGGCCTGCGGATACCCGCGGATCTGAGCGTGGTCGGCTTCGACGACCTGCCCGTGGCCGCCCTGGTCGATCCGCCGCTGACCACGGTCCACCAACCGCTCGTCGAGATGGCGGCGGCCGCGACCGAGCTCGCCCTCGCCCTCGGGCGCGGGGAGAAGACGCCACAGGTCGGCCTCGAACTCGCGACCACCCTCACCGTCCGGGAGAGCACCGCACCGCCGGCGCGCTGACCCCCGGGGCGGTGACTGGCCGAGCCACCGGTGACGGCCGCTCACGGCGAGTGCTCGGGGAGCTGCCCGGAGTCGATGTGGTCGAGGACCCGGGCGGCCGCGCCGAGGGCGGTGGAGTCGGTGCCGAGCGTGGCCGCCGCGACGCGGCAGCCTCCGGCCCGCGGCGCGGCCGTCCGGTGGGCCAGCTCCACCTCCAGGCTCGGGATCAGCCACGGGGCGAGCGGGGCGAAGTAGCCGCCGAGGATGACGACCTCGGAGTTGACGAGGTTGGTCAGCGTCGAGGCCCCGTGGCCGAGCCATCGGCCGGTTTCGGCCAGCGCGTCGAGGGCGGGGCGGTCGCCGGCGGTGGCGCGGCGGATCAGCTCCTGGACGTCGGGGGCCAGATCGGCCGCCGTGAGGTCGGTGTCCGCGTCGGGGAGCACACGCCTGATCAGCGCAGGTATCCCGGCCAGCGCCTCCAGGCAGCCGTCGCGGCCGCACACGCACGGCGGGCCGCCCGGCCGCACCTGGAGGTGGCCGATCGCGCCGCTGAATCCACGGTTGCCGCGCAGCAGCCGCCCGTCGGCGACCACGCCGGCACTGATCGCGGCGCCGCCGGTCAGGTAGGCCAGGTTCGTCGCCTCGGGGTACGGCCCGTAGCGTTTCTCGGCGAGCACGGCCAGGTTGGCGTCGTTGTCCACCACCACGGAGTAGGCCGGGCCGCGCAGTGCGCTCACCAGCCGCCCGCGCAGGTCCACATCGGACCATCCGAGGTGCGGTGAGCGGTGTACCACCCCGTCGTTGTCGACCAGGCCGGGCACGCCGACGGTGAGGCCCAGCACCTGCCGGCCCTGGCGGGCGGCGCGGATCGCGGCCCGGCGAGCCAGCGCGGCGATGGCGGCCACCGCCCGGCCGGGGGAGGACACGTGTTCGGCGAAGGACCGGCGCCAGGACAGCAGCCGGTGGCCGAGCAGGTCGACCGCCAGCGCGGTGAGGTGGTCCGAGCCGACCTCGACGCCGATCGTCGCGTACGGTGCGCCGTCGAGCGCGAGCATGGTGGCGGGACGGCCGATGCGAAAGCCACTCGGCCCATCCTCGCGTAGCAGCCGCCGGTCGATCAGGTCGGCCACGAGGTTGGAGACGGTCGCCTTGTTCAGGCCGGTGGCGGCGGCGATGTCGGCCCGGGAGCAGGGGGCGTTGCCGCGTACGTGCCGCAGCACGACCGCGAGGTTGGCCGCCTTGACGTCGGCGAAGTCGGCGGTCTGGACGCCGGTGCGCGCGGTCATCACGGGTCAGCCCTTGACCGCGCCGATCAGCACGCCCTTGATGAAGTGGCGCTGGATGAACGGGTACACCGCGACGATGGGCGCGACGGTGAGGATGACGACGGCCATCTTGACCGCCTCGGTGGGAGGCATGGTCGCGCCGACGGCGGCGCCGGAGGTGTGCGGGGCCTGGCCGGCGAGCAGGTAGCTCTGCAGGACCCGCTGGATCGGATACATGTCGTTGCGGTCGATGAACAGCAGCGCGTCGAACCAGACGTTCCAGTAGCCGACCGCGTAGAACAGGCCGACCACGGCGATGACCGCTCTGGACAGTGGCAGCACGATGCGGGCCAGGACGCGGAAGTCGCCGGCGCCGTCGATGCGGGCGCTGTCGAGCAGCTCCTGCGGGATGCCCTGGAAGAAGCCGCGGACCACGACGAGGTTGAACACGCTGATGGCCGGCGGCAGGATCAGCGCCCAGATCGTGTCCTTGAGGCCCAGGCCGGTGACGACCAGGTACTTGGGCACCAGGGGCGGGTAGACCAGGAACGGCAGCAGGAAGTAGGCCAGCAGCCACCGGGAGCCCAGAGAGCCCGGCCGGGACAGGCTGTAGGCGGCCAGCACCGTGACCGTGAGCGCGACCGCGGTGCCGACGACGGTCACCTGGGCGCTGATCCACAGCGCGCGGGTGACGGCGCCACCGGCGAAGATGGTCTGGTACGCGGAGGTGTCGATGCCCCGGGGGACGACGACGAAGCCGCCGGCCCGCGCGATGGTCTCGCGGGAGGAGAGGCTGGTCACCAGGATCACCCACAGGGGAAACAGCACGGCCAGCACCAGGCCGCCGAGCACCGTGGCCCTGACGACCTGGCCGATGCGGGTCGGTGGTTCCTCCCAGACGGGGCGGCCGCCGCGCCTCGCGCGCGGCCCTCGGATGGCGGTCTCGGTCATGACTTCGAGTAGAGCCCTCGTTCGCCGAGCCGGTGCGCGACCTTGTTGGCGGCCAGGATCAGGCACAGGCCGATGGCGGCTTTGAACAGGCCGGCCGCCGCGCCGTAGCCGTAGTTTCCGGTGGCGATGGAGAAGTGGTAGACGAAGGTGTCGAGCACCTCGGCGGCCTCCCGGCCCACCGCGTCGCGTTGCAGGATGAACTGTTCGAAGCCGACCGAGAGCGCGTCGCCGAGCCGCAGGATCAGCAGCAGCACGATCACCGGGCGCAGGCCGGGCAGCGTGATGTGCCACAGCCGCCGCCACCGGCCGGCGCCGTCCGCCGCGGCCGCCTCGTACTGGCTCGTGTCGATCGTGGACAGGGCGGCGAGGAAGACGATGGTGCCCCAGCCGACGTCCTTCCACACCGCCTCCGCGGTGACCAGGAGGATGAACGTGTCCGGGTTGGACATGATGTTCCACGGCTCCAGACCGGCCTCGCGCATCGTCTGGGCCAGCATCCCGGCGCCGCCGAGCATCTGCGTGAAGAACGTGATGACCAGGACCCAGCTGAAGAAGTGGGGCAGGTAGACGACGGTCTGGACGAAGCCGCGCAGCCGGGTGGAGAGCAGGTTGTGCAGCATGATCGCCAGCGCGATCGGCAGCGGGAAGAAGAAGACGAGCTGGAACGCCGTGATGGTGAGCGTGTTGGCGAGCGCGTGCCAGAACGCCGGATCCTCGAAGAGCAACTGAAACTGGCCGAAGCCGATCCACTGGCTGCCCAGAAACGCGTCGAGCGGGTTGTCGCCGACGTAGGGGTTGTAGTCCTGGAACGCGATGACGTTCCCGGCGATCGGCACGTAGCTGAACACCAGCAGGATCACGAAGCCCGGCACGGCCATGACCAGCAGTTGCCAGTCGCGGCGCAGGCGTACCCGGAAGGGCGGCCGCCGTCGTGTGCCGGTGCCGTCCGGCCTGCCCGAGCGGCGAGGACCGCGCGGCCGGGTCCGGTCGGACCCGGCCGTGGCGGCGATCCCGCTCGTTCTCATCGGCCGGCCTCGGACAGCGCCTTGGCCAGCAGCGTGCGCGCCTCCTCGCCGCCGTTGGACTTCCACTCCCGCACAATGGCGTCCACATCGGAGAGCGGACGGCGGCCGCGCAGCAGGTCGGTGAACCTCTCCTCGGCCGGTACCGCGAATGCCTTGAACCGGTCCGGCATCTCCAGCTTCAGCCCGTCCCACGGGTCCTTCTCCAGGTACTTGACCGTCTCGTTGGAGAAGGTCAGCAGATCCTGGACGTAGCTCGGGGTGTCCGGGAACGGGCCGATGGTGGGGTTGCGGCCGCTGACGAAGAAGTACTGGTTGGCGATCTCCTTGAAGGCCAGGTCGGTCTTCACCGGCCCGTTCGGGGTCCTCGTGTGGTGCCTGCCCTCGACGCCGTAGTCGCGCAGTTGGGCCTCCCGCGTGCCCAGCGGCGCGGAGCACCAGTTGACGATGCGCAGCAGCTCCTCGACGCGGTCCTTGCCGACGCCCTTCCGGATGAAGGTGTACGAGATCGGCTCGGTGGCGGACCACATCAGCGGGTCGCCGCCGGTGGCCGAGAAGACCGGCACCGGCTGGATGTTCAGCCTGGGGTTGACCTTCTGGTGCTCGGCCTGGGCGCCCTGCCAGAAGCCAATACCGGCCTGCTTGAAGACGATGCTGCCGGCCTGGGCGAACAGCAGGTTCGCGTCGGCGCCCTTGCTGGCGACGATGTCGGGGTGGACCAGACCGTCCTTGTAGATCTTGGCCATGACCTCGAGCGCCTGCCGGTACTCCGGGGTCTCGTACTTGAACTCCGGCGTGCCGTCCGGCCGCAGCCGCCAGCCGCCCTTCGAGCCGGGCACCTTGTGGTAGATCTGGATCATCGCGAAGATGTCGTCGAACGCCCACACCTTCCGGGCCGGGTCGGTGACCTGCCTGGCCGCCGCGAGCAGGTCGTCGAGCGACGCCGGTATCGCCAGGCCGCGCTCGTCCAGCAGGTCCCGGCGGGTGAACAGGGCCCACGGGAGCGGTCCCTCGCTGGGGTTGGGCACGGCGGCGAGGCGCTGGTTCCAGATGGAGTGGCGCCAGGCGCCGGTGGGGAAGCTGGCCAGCATCGGGTACGCGTCGACCGCGTCGCCCTTGAGGTGGTCGGTGAGGTCCTCGAAGAGCGCCTTGACCGCCTCGGCGAAGCGCGGGATCTTGCTCACCTCCCAGCCCGGCACGCACAGCAGCTCGGGTACGTCGCGGGCGCCGAGCAACGCGTTGAGCTTGTCGGCGTAGGTGTTGCCGTCCTGGATGGTGAAGTCCAGCGGGGTGCCCAGTTCGGCGTTGACGGCCTGGAGGTAGGCGCTCTGCTGGTAGCCGGGCGGAGCGGGTCCCCACACCGGCGTCATCGCGGTCACGACCTGGCCGCTCGTGCCGGGCCGCTCGGTGATCGCGTCGACAAGCGTGGCGGGATACCTCGTGTAGCCGTCGGGCACCGGCGTCGTGCCCTTGATGTCCGGCGTGATGCCCAGCGTCAGGTCCTTGCGCGTGGGCAGGACGCCGGCGAACCGGTCGAGGTTCTCGGCGGTGCCGGAGCCGGTCGGCTTCTCGCCGCATCCGGCCAGCAGCGGCCCGCCGGCGGCCGCCGCGGCGCTCAGGCTCACGAGCCCGAGAAAGCGCCGTCGTGAGGTGGTCATGGTCGTCCCTTCGAAGGGGTCGTGGTGAGGGGCAGCCACGTTCGTCGAGCCGCTTGCAACCGTGGGCAGCGGTCTCGTTCGGGTTCCGGGGTGAAGCTGAGCACTAGAAACTTTCGCTAGTGAGGCGGAAATTTAGCATGGACCATCTTCGAAAGCTATGGGTAGACCGATGTGGATGTCATCGGGGCGACCGCACCGCCGCAACCCCGCCGACGCGGGGGTATGCCTCGCGAAGCCGCGGCGCGGCCGGCGCTTTGGTGCGCCCGTTCGAAGGGGGCCGCGCGCGATTGGCCCTGGAGGATATGCCCCGAATGCTCTCGAATGAGCGGAAAGTTTTGGTGCTACGGTTCGACAGTTTCTGTCATCGGTCGATCGCGACGACGCGGGCCCACTCCGGCGGGCGGTCCTCCCAGTCCTCGACCGGCCAGGGCTGGGTACGCGGCCCAAGCCCGAACTGGCGCAGATAGTCCTCCCCGCGTCGACCGTGGCGAGACGGGACCGTACCCGTCAGGGGCGCCGCAGGTGTTCGGCGGTGATGCGTTGGGTGAGCCACGCCGGTACGGCGATGAGGAGCAGCCCGACGGCGGTCGCTCCAACGCCGAGCAACAGGATCGGGGCGATCCGGTCGAAGACCGCGCCGGTCGGGATGTCGAGGACGGTGGCGAGGCTGGCCCCGACGACGATCGTGGCGGCGCAGGCGGTGCCGACCCCAGCGACCAGTGGCAGTACCCCGAATCCGGTCTCTCCGCTGGTGATGACGGCTGGCCGGACGCCGACGACGGCGAGTGTGGCGTTGTCCCGGCGGCGTTCCACGGCTCGGTCGACGGCGGCTGCCGCGAACGAGCCCATGCCCAACACGAGGCTGATGCTCAGCCCGGTGACCAGGAGTGTGAGGAGCAGGTCGCTGTCGAGGCCACTGTGGACGCCGAGGTCGCCGCTGAGGAACGCGGCGGGCGCCCGCGCCGCGACGACCCGTGCCGCCCGGTCGACGGAGTCCCGGTCGGCCGCGATGAGCCACGCGAGCTGTGGCCTGATCGGGAGGTCCGCCGCGATCGGCGATTGTCTGGTGATCAGCAGCGGGTTGTCGTGTCCGATCTCGTAGCGGCTCATCAGGTTCAGGGTGTGCCGTGGCGCCGGGATGTGAACGCCGTTCTCGGCCGTCACATCGGTGCCTGGACGTGGGCCGGGAGCGGCGCTGCCGGCAGGGGAGGTCAGCCAGTACGTCTCACCGTCCACACACGACTGGCCGGCGTCGAAGGTGTGCAGTGCGGTGATGTCGGCGCAGTCGGCGACGAGCGCTGCGTCGCCTCGGCCGTCCACTGAGACCTGGACCGTCCCGTACTGGCTGATCGCGGTGCCGGGAATCCCACGCAGCGCGGCGACGAGGGCCGGGTCCCTGCCGATCACCTGATAGAGCGGGCTGTGCCGGTCGTTGCTCAGGCCGCGGTCATTGGTGAACAGCGCCGCGCCGAGAGACCCCATGCCGATGACGAAGAGCGTCACCGCGAGCGAGGCGACCAGCCGGGGCGCCACGCCGGGAGTGTGCCGTATCCGGGCTGTGGCGAGTTCGAGCCAGACCGGCACGTTCGGGATGCGGCCGACCGCGACGGCCGCCCAGTACGCCAGCAGCGGCAGTACGAGCGGCAGGGACAGGCCGGTGACCAGCAGCCCGCTGATGAAGACGACGCCTCGGCCGCTCGGGTTGAGCGGTGCGGCGTCGGTCGCGGCGAACACCACCGTGCCGAGCCCGCAGACCAGTGGCAGCAGCCGCCAGCCGGCTGGTCGCCGGGCGGGTCCGCCACGGCGTACCGCCAGCGGCCCCGACCTGGCCGGCCGGGTCGCGATCACCCCGACCAGGACCGCGAAGAGCACGGTCCCGGCGAGCACCGGGGCGATCCAACCGAGCGGCAGCGCGATGTCGGCGGCGTACCAGTGCAGCCGGCCGATCCGCCAGCCCTGGGACAGCGGGGCCAGCACCGTGAACACCGCCGTGCCGAGCACGCCGCCGGCGGTGGCGACCACACCTGTCTCCACGACGTTGACCAGGGTCGCCTGCCGCGCCGAGACCCCGAGCAGGCGTAGTGCGGCGATCCGGCGGTCGCGGGTCGTGGCCGAGAGCCGGGCACAGGTGGCCAGGAAGGTGCCGAAGGGCACCAGCACGAACAGCGCGAAGGCGGCCGCGGCCCACCGCCCTGGCGTGAACACGTCGGGCGAGGTGTCGTACGCCGAACCGTGGGCCGAGGCGAGAGGGCGACCGAAACCGACCACCGCGTTGTCCCGGAAGAACGTCTCGTCACCGCCCAGCATCGGGTCGCCCGCCGGCACGCCCACGTAGGCACGGAGTTCGTCCGGGGCGACAAGACCGGATGGCCCGATGAGGCCCACGATCCGTTGCGGGAAACGGTCGGCGGCCCGCGGGTCGACCCGGATCAGGTCCGCCAGTGCCGGGGAGACCACCAACTCGCCGGGATCGGGATAGGCGTCGAGACCCGGTGGACGGGGACTGCCGGCGGTCGCGCCGGCAACCGCCGTGCGGCGCAGGACGCGAGGGCCGATGCCGTCCTCGACCTCCAGCATCCGCAGCTCCGCCGCGCTGTTCTCCACCTGCGCCGGTGTGCGGGCCAGGGCCCGTTCCCGCTGGCTGGCGGCGACCGTGGCGCCGGCAAGACCGGCCAGGACCATGAAGACGCCGATCGCCGCGCCGCTGGCCATAAGCACCGTACGGAGCAGCCCCGTGCGGCCGGAGCCGACCGACAGGACCACGCCCAACCACAGCCAGCGGGTCACGACGCGACCCGCCCGTCCCGCAGGAAGACCGTCCGGTCCGCGTACGCGGCGACGCGGGCCTCGTGGGTCACCATCACGACGGCGCTGCCCTGCTGGCGGGCCAGCCCGGTGAGCGCGTCGAGCACGAGTTCGCCGGCGGCGCTGTCCAGTGCGCCGGTCGGCTCGTCGGCGAACACCACAGCCGGGCGGTGCACCAGGGCGCGGGCGACGGCGGCCCGCTGGGCCTGGCCGCCGGACACCTCGCCGGGGCGCCGGTCGGCGAGATCCTCGATCTCCAGCTCGCGCAGCAACGCGGCGGCGCGGGCGCGGCTTTCCGTCCGGCGGACCTTGAGCAGCCGCAGCGGCAGCTCCACGTTTTGCCGCAGCGACAGCTCCGGCACCAGGTCACCGAACTGCAGGACGAACCCGAACGAGGTCAGGCGCAGGAAGCTGCGGGCGCCGTCGGCGAGGTTGTCGATGCGCCGGCCACCGAGGCGGATCTCACCCCGGTCAGGGCGCAGGATGCCGGCCAGCACGTGCAGCAATGTGGACTTTCCGGAGCCGGACGGGCCCATCACCGCGACCAGTTCTCCCCGGTCGATCTCGATGTCCGCGCCCCGCAGGGCGGCGGTCGAGCCGAACCGGATGCCGACCTCGCGGGCCGAGAGCGTCATGACGGCTGCCCGTTTCGCTCGCGGTGCTCGCTCATGGCCGCCATCCGTCCGAGGACGGGGCGCCGGACTCGCCGAGCAGGGCGGCGAGCCGGTCCAGGCGGGCCTGAGCGCCGTCGATCCACTTGAGGTCGGCGTCGAGGTGGTACATCTCGAAGTCGGCGTCGAGCTGGGCCAGCAGGTCGCCCCGCTGGCGCAGCGCCCGCATGTCGCGCATCCGGGCGAGGTGGGCCTGCCGCTGGCGGTCCAGCAGTTGCACGGCGGACCGCCCGCTGGACATCGCGATGACCATCTTGGCGAACAGCACGCGGCGGGTCGCCGACACGTCGGGCACCTCTGGCTCGTCGAGCCACCGCTCCAGCTCGGTCACGCCGGCGTCGGTGATCGCGTACATCCGGCGGTCGGGGCCCTCGCCGGAGGTTACCCCGGCCAGCTCGATCAGGCCGTCGCGGCCGAGTCGTTGCAGAGTCGCGTAGACCTGCGCCGACTTGAGTGGTCGGGAGGTGCCGAACCAGCCGTCGTAGCGGCGGCGCAGCGTGTAGCCGTGCTGCGCTTTCGTTTCGAGCAGGCCGAGCAGGGTGCGGGAGACCGACATGACGGCAAGGTAGCAACCGGGTTGCTAATTAGCAACCCGGTTGCTAGTCGTCGGCTCGTTCGCGGCCGGTCAAACCGCCGCGCGATGTCAGCAGGTCCGGTACGTCCAGAAGTCGTGGTCGCCGGGGATCGATGGCCCAGATCGGTGGTGACGGCTGCGGCGTCTCGAATATGAGCCCTGACCGTAATAGGGTCGAGTGCAGTGGCAAGCGGCTGTCTTGACGTAGTTGATCGATCCTCCTAGCTTTAGGGGCCAGCCCGAAACCTTCCAGGGAGGAGTATCGATGCGAGTCAGATGGCTGGCGGCTCCCGTGACCGCGGCGCTCGCGGCGACCGTTCTGGTGGCGGCCGGCGTCGGCACCGCGTCGGCGAGCGAGGGCGAGCGGATCTCGTCCCTCGGCGTGCCCTTGCAGGACGTCCTGCTCATCGGCGGCACCGTCGCGCCCGGTCCGGCCGGCGAGCCGGTGCTGTGGAGTGCGTCCTCGGGCGCCCCCGCGCACCTCAACGCGGTCGATCCCGCGACTGGCGAGGCGATCGCGCGGCTTGACCTGCCCGGCGCCAGCGGCTCGTGGGCCGTCGACTCGGCTCCGGACGGCAGCGTCTACGTCGGGAGCTACGGCGACGCCAAGCTCTTCCGCTGGACCGCCGCCGAGGGCGTCGTGGACCTCGGCAAGCCGATCGCCTCCGAGAGCTTCGTCTGGGACGTCACCGCGGACGAGCGCTCCATTTTGTACGGTGGCACGTCGCCCAACGGCAAGCTGTTCTCCTACGACCGCGGCACCGGCCAGTTCCGCGACTACGGGCGACTGTCCCCGGACCACACGTACGTGCGCAGCCTCGCGGTCGACCAGGGCAAGATCTACGCGGGTACCAACCCGCCGGCCAAGATGTTCGAGGTCGACACCGCCACCGGCGCCAAGCGGCAACTGCCCGACCCGCCCGGCCGCGATGTCACCGCGGACTGGGTGTACGACGTGGACATCGTGGGCGACCACCTCTACGCGCGCTTCGGCACCGCCTTCCCCGGCCCGCTGTACGTCTACGACCTCAGGTCCGGGCAGTGGGTCGACCGCATCGACAACGCTCACGGGCTGGAGATGCCGCCGGCGGACGACGATGGCCGCGTGTACCTGATCCGCTCCGGCGAGCTGATCCGGTACGACCCGGCGGACGGCAGCGAGACCGGCACCGGCGTGCCGTTCACCGGTCGCGTCGCCAACACTCGCGGCATCGGCTGGGCCGAACTCGACCTGCCCGACTACCCGGGCCGCAGCCTCGTCGGGCTGCTGTGGCGGGGCATGATGTTCCGCTACAACCCCACGACGGGCGCGCACTCGTTCGTGCAGACCACCGTCCAAGGTGAACCGATCGACATCACGGCACTGGCCGAGGGGCCGGACGGGCGAGTGTACGCGGGAGGGTTCCTCAACGGTGGGTTCGCCGCGGTGGACCCCGACACGGGCCGCACCGAGGAGTTTCACACCTTCTCGCAGAGCGAGGGGATGCTCGGCCACGGCGGCCGGCTCTACGTCGGGGCGTACCCCGACGCCCGCATCTACTCCTACGATCCGGCGAAGCCGTGGAACAGCGAAGAATACTCCCCGAGTCCCGAGCCGGTGCCGGACCAGAATCCGCTGCGCCTCTTCGACCTCAAGGCCGAACAGCAGATCCGGCCACGCGCACTGACGGGCGCCGGCGACCTGCTGGCCGTCGGCACGATGCCTGACCTCGGCCAGCTCGGTGGCGTGCTGGCGATATGGGACACGACAACCGGCACACTGGTCTCCAAGACCCGGCACGTGGTCGTCGACCAGAGCATCGTCGCGCTGACCTACAAGGACGGTGTCGTCTACGGTGGCACGTCCATCTACAGCGGACAGTCGGCGACGCCGCCCACACAGCCGGAGGCGAAGGTGTTCGCCTGGTCTGTGGCCGAGGGGCGCAAACTGTGGGAGATGGTGCCCGCTCCCGGAAAGCCGGCCATTCCCGCGCTGACCTTCGACGGCGAGGGCCGGCTGTGGGGGACGGCGGGCGGTGAGGTGTTCGCCATCGACACCGCCACGCGGCAGGTGACCGCCCGGCACACGTACGGCGGCAGCACCAGCGGCGTGGGGCAGTTGGCGTACAACACCGTCGACAAGATGCTCTACGGCGTCCTCGCGGGCAGCGAGGTGTACCGCCTCGACCCGGCCACCGGGCAGAAGCACGTCCTGCGCGCCGGATCAGCCAGCCACCTGGCCGTGCACGGCAACGGTGACGTGTACTTCAGCAGCGGCAGCGAGCTGTTCCGCTATGACCTGCCAGCGGGTCCGTGCCCGCACCCCGACCCGTCCGCGACCGTGACGATCCGGGACGTGGACAGCAAGGTGCCCAACCGGGCCACCGCCAACGGATGCACCATCGACGACCTCGTCAAGGACGAGGCGGCCTGGCCGCACCGGGGCATGCTGACCGCCCACGTGGCGGTCGTGGCCGCCCGCCTCGTTCGCGACGGCGTCATCACGTGGGCGGAGGCTGGACGGCTGGTCCACGCCGCCATCCGCGCCGAGTTCTGACCGGTCCCGCCGACGCGGGCGGCATCGTGAGCACTGTGGACAGTGCCGCGCCGATGCCGCCCGCGCCGGCGAGCGGTCAGGCTTGGTCGTGCGGGTCGGGGCGCAGGTCGGTCCGGGCGTCGCCGGTGGCCGGGTCGTAGGGGTAGGAGAGGTGCTGGTGGGTCATCAGCCAGGCGCCGTCTCCGCGTTGGAAGACGCGGGTCCCGCGTGACCAGCTCTCGGCGGCCGGAGCGCCGGCCGGCTCCATCCGCATGTGATTGAGGCCCCACGCGACGGCGAGGTCGCCGTCGACCACGATCGTCAGGTCGGGAACCGTCCACGTCACGGTGCCGTCGCCGGAGGCGTCCAGGCCGGCCTGGCAGACCTCGCGGACGGCCCGGACGCCGACGTACCGCAGCGGCTCGTCGTGTTCGTACGAGACGACGTCGTCGGCGATGGCGGCCATGAGGCCGTCGATGTCCTTCGCGGCGGTGCTGTCGAACCAGCGTTGATGGAGCAGGCGCAGCTCCTGCTCGGCGGCGGCCTGGTCGGGTTCGGGGTCGGGCGTGGGCGCCGGGTCGGTGAGCGGGAACGAGTGGTGCTCATGCGCGACGACCCACCGGCCGTCCCGCTTGCGCAGGCCGATCGTCAACCGCAGACGGTTGTCGGGGTTGTCGGCGAAGTCCTGGTCGGTACCGCAGCGCAGCAGGGCGTACGCGAACGCGACGTCCTCGCCGGCGGTGACCTCCAGCGACTCGATCTCGAACGAGGCGCCCTGTGCCTGCCACTGGAAGAAGGGCGGCCAGGTCTCGCGGTACGCGTCCAGGCCACGCACGCCCTCGTGTGGCGGCGGCACGTCAAACATCACGATGTCCTCGGCATGGTCGGCGACGACCGTGGTGAGGTCGCCGTGGTGGACCGCCTCGGTCCAGCGCTCGATCAGCGTGCGGATCTGTTCCTCGTTGGTGGGCATGGCCAGCTCGGTCCTTCCGGTTGATGCGTCCGTCAGAACTACAACCTCGGCCAGCCCGTGAACTCATCGCACGGCCACGCGCCTACTTTTCACGCCAGCTCGAAACGGTCAGCCACACGAAGAGGGGGAGAAACGCGAGGGCGGTGATGAGGGGCACCAGTTCATCGACGATGAGGTCGAGCACGGCGAGCAGGAAGGCGGCCGCTGTCGCCGTCATTCCCCCGGCCCACAGGAGCATCTTGCGGCGGATGGTTGGCATGGTGTGGGTTCAGCTTTCGATCGATCTCGTCGCCGCGGCGCCCAGCCCGTCCGGGTCGGTGACGTCGGCGACCGCCGAGCGTGCCCGGCTGTCCGGGCTGGGCCGCAGGTCCAGGCTGGTCACCGCCCAGCCGGCGTCGAGCAGCGCGGCGCAGGTGGCCGCCCCGATCCCCGAAGCGCCGCCGGTGACGAGAGCATGTGGTGTCACGACCCCTCCTGAGTGGTGTGAGTCAACCAGGCCGAATCCGGGAGCGCCGTACCTCGATCCGGCCCGGCCCTCGGTCGCGGGCGGGCGGGGCGGGGCATGGGCTGGTCAGCTCCAGTCGAAGGTCAGGAGGGCGAGTCGTTCGACCGGTTCGAAGAAGAGCAGGATCGAGTCCGCGCCGTGCGTGCGATAGTGCCAACCCGGGACCGTAGCCACGAAGTGGAAACGGTTGCCGGCCGGGCTGAGCGGCCAGACACGGCCGTCGCGGTGCCGGTCGCCCATTTCGATGTCGAGCGGGAAGAGGTCGGGGTCTTCCCAGTTGCCGCCCGGGGCATCGCCGCCGAGCTGGCCGAGCAGCGGCACGCCGGCGCGCGTGCCGTAGAGCGGGGAGCCGTCGGCGTCGAGCCTGATCAGGCTGCCCTCCCTCTGGTACGACTCGCGGTGTGCCCGGTAGCTGCGTTCCTGATCCTGGCAGTGCTCGTCGAGGTCGGCGCGAAACCCTTCCCACGGGTCGGGCACCTCGTCCGGCGTGGTGGCGCGCTGGAAGTAGCGGATGTCGCCGACCAGGCGGTACCGGTCGTCCTCGACGGCGAATCCCAACCAGTTGGCGGTCTGCAACGGCGAGTGGAAGGCGCTCGTGTGGTCGCCGAGGTATCCCTCGTTCGGTTCGAGCGGGCTGAGCAGATGGACCCAGCCCGACCAGCCGGCGTCCACCTGGCCGAGATCGATCGAGACCAGCGGATGCAGGTGCCGGCCGAGCAGGTCGACCTGGTCGGCGACGAACACGTCGGCGGGTTCGGGAAAGACCCGCAGGCCGGGCTCCGGTTCCATGATCTTTTCCCGCATTTCCGAACCTCCAGCCAACCGTGACAGGGCGCCGACAAGCATGTCATCCGCCCGCAAGCCGGGCGGCGTGGCTCGCCACGACGGCGGGCCACGCACCGGCGGGCGAGGGTCAGCCCTTCATCGACCCGGAGAGCAGCCCCTGGGTGAGCTGCCGTTGCAGGATGAACGCGAGGATCATCGGCGGGACGCAGGCGAGCACGGTGCTGGCGAACAGCACGTCGTAGTCGGCGCGCATGTCGCTGTACGTGGCCGCGATCTGCGGCTGGACCGTCATCACCGTCGGGCTGGACGACAGCACCAGCGGGAAGATGAACGAGTTCCAGCTGGTCAGGAACGTGAAGATGGCCGCGGTGGCGACGCCGGGACGGGCCGCCGGCAGCATGACCTTGCGCAGCACCTGGGGCTTCGAGGCGCCGTCCACGCGGGCCTGTTCGTCCAGCTCGACGTCGATCGTGTCCAGGTAGCTCTTCATGAGCCAGACGCTGAACGGCAGCGTCACCGCCAGCTCGGCGAGCACCAGCCCGGCGAACGAGTCGTAGATCTCCAGGTGGCTGAAGACCAGGAACAGCGGGATGATGATGGCGAACGTGGGCACCATCCGGGAGACGATGAGCCCGTTGAGAGCAGCCGACCAGAGCCGGCTCTTGGAGCGCGAGAAGCCGTAGGCCGCGCTGAAGCCGAGCACGACGTTGAGCACGGTGACCGCGACACAGACGATCATGCTGTTCTGCAGGCCGAGCGCGATCAGCTGGACCGTCGTCGTGCCGTCTCCCGGCGCGAAGAGCGCGACCAGCAGGTCGACGTAGTTGTCGAACGTCACGGTCTCCGGCCACCAGGCCGGCGGTATCCGCGTCATCTCGCCGACCGGCGACAGGCTGCTGCGGATGAGCCACAGGAACGGCGCGACGGACCAGATGATGACCAGGACGGTGGCGGCGGTCACCCCCGCGGTGCGCCAGCGCCGGCGCCGGCGTGGCTTCTGCCGGGGCTCCGCCTTGGTCGCGGTCTCCGTGGGTCGGGTCAGGGTCGCCTGCATCGCCGCTCCCCGTTCAGACGGCGGGACGCCGAAGCGCCCGCATGTAGACAAGGGACACGGCCATGACGATCGCCGTCAGGAAGTAGAGGATCGCCGCGCCCTTCTCGGTCGCCCCGTAGGTGAACATCGTCGCGTAGCCCCACCAGGCGAGCACGGTCGTCTCGTATCCGGGGCCGCCGTTGGTGAGCATGTAGACGAGGCTGAACGCGAGGAAGCCCTCGAGCGAGGCGACGACGAACACGACCGCGAAGCTGCTGCGCAACCACGGCAGCGTGATGTAGCGGAAGCGCTGGAACACGTTGGCCTGGTCGATCTGTGCGGCCTCGTACTGCTCCCGTGGGATCGCCTGCAGCCCGGACAGGAAGATCAGGGTCGCGTACGGCGCGATGCTCCAGATGAACGCCGTGCCCAGCAGGACGAACGCGGTGGTGCCGTCGTTGAGCCACGCGCGGTACTCGCCGATGATCCCGAGCTCGAACAGCAGGCCGTTGAGCGCGCCGTACGAGCCGTTGTAGATCCAGCCCCAGATGACGGCCACCGCCACCTGGGACATCGACCAGGGAATGAGCATGGCCGCCCGGGCGACGCCGCGCAGGGGCGAGGGGAGGTTCAACAGCAACGCCATGCCCAGCCCCAGCACGATCGAGCCGACGATCGCGATGGCGGAGAACAGAAACGTGTTGCGCAGGGCGATGGGCAGGATCGGATCGCTGAAGACGGCGGCGTAGCTGCCCAGGCCGAAGGTGCCGCCGTCGTCCGTCGGCTCGGTGAGGCTCAACCACAGCGAGTGGACCAGCGGGTACACGAGCACGCCCAGCACCACCGCGACGGCCGGACCGATGAGCGCCAGCTCGCCGAGGCGCTCGCGCCGGCGCGCGGCCCGCCGTGCCGCCGCGTGGGACGGCGGCACGACATCGGCCGGCTGAGCGGTCATCGCCGTCCCTGGGCGAACGACGCGGAGGCGGTCAGCGCCTGCTGGACGCTCACCTTGCCGAGAACGGCGTTCTGCAGCTCGGACGCCGTGCGGTCGAGCCACTCGGTGAACCAGGCCTGCTGGACGACCGGCCCGATCAGCCGCGACTTCGCCTTCTGCTCGGCCACCAGCGTCGGGTCGCTGAAGCTGCCCCACTTGGCGACGACGTCGGCGTCGTCGAACACCGGCGCGAAGCCGGGCTCGATGCCGAGGTCGATGGCGCGGTACCGGGTCGGGACGAGGTACTGCTCCTCCTTGTCCAGGCTGCCGAGGAACCGGGCGAGCTCGGGCCCGTTTTCGGCCTCCGCGCCCGACTTCGTGAGGCAGACCCAGTTCGATCCGGTCAGGCACTCGTGGGTCGTACCCGGGTACATCATGAGCTTGATCTTCCCGGCCACCTTGGCGTACTTCGTCGTGTCCAGGTTGAGCACCGGGAGGACCTGCGAGACGTTGTGCTGGAAGTAGGCCGCGTTGCCGGCGGCGAAGATCTCCAGGGTGGCGTTGTGGTCGGCGGTCAGGACGTCCGGCGGTACCAGCTCGGCCTCCCACAGGCGGCGCCAGAACTCGACCGTCTCGATGACGGCCGGGTCCTCGTGGTAGACCGGAGCCAGCGTGTCGGGGTCGAACCAGTCCTTCGCGCCGCGTGAGTAGCTGTCGCCGATCGCGAAGTACGTGATGAGGCTGTACGCCTTCGTCCACATCGGAACGAACGGGTACTGCGAACCGCCCTTGCTCTTGAGCGAGGAGAGCTGGGTGAAGAACGCCTCCCAGTCGTCCGCCGGGTCGAGGTCGCCGAGGACGGCCTCGTTGTAGACCATGACCTTCGTCAGGCCGTTGCCCGGGAGCGCGATCACCTTGTTGTCGACGGTGACCGACTGGAGCAGCGACGGGTACATGTCGTTCTTGACCTTCGACAGGTCCATCTGGTCCTCGACGTTGACCAGCCACCCCTCCTTGAGCCACTTCTGGGGGTAGCCGTCGTCGCAGGTGACGACCGTGTAGTTGGTCCCGCCACGCAGCCGTGTCTCGGTGGTGGGGTGGTAGTCCTTCGGCACGGCGGAGACGGTCACCGCGCTGCCGTACTGCTGCTTGAAGGTTTCGAGGTAGGGCGTGACCTGCTCGACCCCGAACGACGGCGTGTTATAGGTCAGCGTCGCGGCGGAGCCGCCACCGCCGGACCCACGGCCGCAGGCCGACAAGGCCCCGGCCAGGAACGCGGCTCCGCCGGCGCCGAGGAGGGCTCGGCGCGACAGGCCACGGGACAGCCCAATGTGAACTCCTGCGTCCATCTGCGTTGGTCCTTTCACGTCGCCAGCACGCTGGTGCTCGGCGTCGGCCAATGTGTCGTCTGGCACTGCCAAGGTCGCGGAGCGTGGACGGGGTTGCCAGAATGATCGGTGCCGCTCTGGTAACGGGTGCCAAAGTAGACCGCTCATCGAACTCGCGTCAAGCATCGTTTTGCTTGATCAACCCGTTGACGACCTGCGCAATCATCTCTACTCTCCTCTTTGGCACCGAGTTCCAAAAACAGATGAGCCCCAGACTCAGGAGGCAGGGTGGCCACCCAACAGGGAGCCGCGGCGGCAGCGCAGACGCCGGCCATGTCGCAGTCCATCCAGCGCGCGTTGGATGTGCTCGAAACACTCAGCACCGAGGCG
Organism: Phytohabitans kaempferiae; assembly: GCF_042433955.1. Lineage (NCBI taxonomy): Bacteria > Bacillati > Actinomycetota > Actinomycetes > Micromonosporales > Micromonosporaceae > Phytohabitans > Phytohabitans kaempferiae. The sequence goes on from NZ_JBHLUH010000039.1 coordinate 242,686, forward strand.
CCGGAGGTCGGGCAGACGCTGACCGAGCTGGCCGACCGGCTCGGTCTGCCGAAGTCGACGGTCGCCCGGGTCCTGTTCAACCTCGAGGCGCGTGGCTTCGTCGAGCAGGACGGTCTGCGTCGCTACCGGGTGGGCATGCGGCTGTTCTCGATCGGCGGCCAGGCACTGGCCAACAGCCACCTGCGGGTGACCAGCCGCCCCTACCTGGAGGACCTCACACTCCGCGTCGGCGAGTCGTCATACCTGGGCGTCCTCGACATGCACCAGGTGCTCTACGTCGACCGGATCGAGTCGCCGCAGCCGGTCAAGTCGCTCTCGCCGATCGGGTCGCACCGGCCCGTCAACGCCACGGCGATGGGCAAGGCGCTGGTCGCCTGGATGGACGAGACCGATGTCCGGAGGCTGCTGAAGCGCACCGGCATGGCGTCCCGCACCCGGCACACCGTGACCGAGCTGGACACGTTCGTCGAAGGGCTCGAGCGGATCCGCGCCGACGGCTTCGCGGTGGACGTGGGGGAGTGGGACGAGGGGCTGACCTGCGTGGCCGCGCCGGTGCGCGCCAGCAACGGCGCCGTGGTGGGCGCGCTCGGGATCAGCGGACCGAGCTGGCGGCTCTCCGGCGAGCAGCTCAACGACGCGACCCGCCTGCTGGCAAAGGCGGTCGCCGACCTCGGCACCGAGCTGGCGCCCGCGGTCCGCTGACCGCCGCCGGCCACGACGACGAGCAGGAAACGATGACAGGAGGCTTGGGTGGTTGAGGCAGTGCGGGAGCGCGACGAGCTTGTCGAGGGTACCGCCGAGAACGGGGTCCGGGGGCAGGTCCGGTCGGGCGCGGAGGCCATCGTGGCGACCCTCGAGGCGTACGGCGTGCGGTACGTCTTCGGAATGTGCGGCCACACCAACCTCGCGATGCTGGGCGCGATCGAGCGGTCGTCGCTGACCTTCGTCGGAGTCCGCCACGAGCAGGTCGCCTCGCACGCCGCGGACGGATACTTCCGGGCCACCGGCCAGCTTGCCGCCGTGCTCACGACGATCGGTCCCGGCCTGACCAACGCCCTGACCGGCATCGGCGACGCCGCGCTCGACGGCGCCGGCATGATCGTCATCGCCGGCGACGTGCCGTCGTACCTGGCCGGCCGGGGCGGCTTCCAGGAGCTCGACCTGCACGGCGAGGCACAACAGGTCGAGATGGTGCGGCCACTGGTGAAGCGGGCCTGGAAGATCGCCAGCCGCGAGGGCCTGGCCGACGTCACGGGACGGGCCTGCCAGGTCGCCATGGCCGACCAGCCCGGGCCGGTGCTGCTCGACGTACCGATGGACCTCTTCTCCGCCACGTTCCAGGACGACATCCACGTCGCCGCGCGGCGCGTGCCGGCCGACCGGCGGACGTACGCCCCCGGCGCCCAGGTCGCCCGCGCGGCCCGGATGCTGGTCGAGGCGGAGCGGCCGGTCATCTACGCCGGCGGTGGTGCCGCGCGGTCGCGTACCCGGGACTCGCTCGTCGCCCTGGCCGAGCACCTCGGCATCCCGGTCGTGACCACGATGGCCGGGCAGGGCATAATCCCGCAGGACCATCCGCTCTGCGCCGGCTACACCGCGACGGTGGGCACGCCACTTGGCCACGACCTGGTCAACAGCGCCGATGTCGTCCTCGCGCTCGGCACGCGGTTCGGCGAGATGGAGACCAGCTCGTACGACCCGGAGGTGTCGTTCCGCGTACCGCCCACCGAGATCGTGCAGGTCGACGTGGACGCCAGCCAGATCGGGCGCACGTACCCGGTGGCGCTCGGCGTCGTCGCCGACGTCGGAGCCTTCGTCGACCAGTTGCTCGACGAGGTGCGCGGGGCCACGCCGCGCCGCGACTGGGAAACCTCCGCGCGGTTCACGGCGATCCAGGACGGCATCCGCGCCTGGCGCGCCGACATCGAGGAGGGCCGGCGCAGCGACGCCACACCGATCGCGGTGGAGCGGCTGCTCGGCGACATCCGCGAGGTGCTGCCGCGCGACGGGATCTTCCTCACCGACGTCGGCATCCGCCACCAGGTGGCGCAGCAGTTCGACGTCTACGACTCGCGTGACCACTACGTCGCCTCGGGCTGGGGCACGATGGGCGGCGCCGTCGCGGCCGCGCTCGGCGCCAAGCTCGCCGCGCCGGAGCGGGCGGTCGTGGCCGAGGTCGGGGACGGCGCGTTCACGTCGATCCTCAGCGCCGTCGTCACCGCGGTGGAGCACGACATCCCGGTCGTCTGGGTCGTGATGAACAACTTCGGGTACAGCTCGATCTCGGTCTACCAGCACAAGCACGCCCTGGGCGCGCTGGGCACGACGTTCCGCACCCCGGACGGCAAGCCGTACAACCCCGACTTCGCCGCCCTGGCCAGCGCCTGCGGTGCGCTGGGCGCCGTCGTCACCGACCCGGCCGACCTCAAGGCGGCCCTGCGCACGGCGTTGGACTCGGGACGGCCGTACGTGCTCGACGTGCACACCGAGAAGGCGCCACGGACCCGGGCCACCGGCAAGTGGGACGTCAACGACATCCTCTCCGGCAACCGGACCGCCTGACCGATCGGCAGGTTTCGGACGCGCCCGAACTCGACGATCGTTTGGAGGACCGATGACCGCTGTGCAACCGACGCAGCTACAGAACATGGACGTGAGCGAGCTTCCGCGGCTCGTGACCGAGGTGCCCGGCCCACGCTCCCGGGCACTGGTCGACCGGGAGCGGGAGCACAGCTCGCCGGGGCTGTCGGCGCTGTCGACCCTGTCCGGCGTTGCCGTCAACCAGGGGTTCGGCGCGCTCGTCGAAGACGTCGACGGCAACATCTTCATCGACTTCAGCTCTGGCACGGTCGTCACCGTGACCGGCCACGCGCACCCCAGCGTCGTGCGGGCCATCAAGGCGGAGATCGACAAGTTCATCCACATCTACGACTACACGTCGGCGTCCCGGGCGGACTTCCTGGAGTACCTCGTCTCGGTGCTGCCGGCCGGGCTGGACAAGGTGCAGATGTACACCTCCGGCGCGGAGACCGTGGAGGCCGGCCTGCGGCTGGCCCGGTCGCACACCGGCCGCTCGGAGTTCATCTCGCTCTACCGCGCCTTCCACGGCAAGACCCTGGGCGCGCTGTCGCTGATGGGCGGCGGATACAAGAAGGGCTTCGGGCCGCTCGCCCCCGGCTTCTACCAGACGCCGAACGCGTACTGCTACCGGTGCCCGCTGATGCTAGAGCCGACGAGCTGCGGCGCCAAGTGCGCCGACTTCATCGAGAACGTCTTCGAGCAGGAGACCACCGGCAACGTCGCCGCCGTCGTGGCCGAGGCGATCCAGGGCGCCGGCGGTGCCATCGTGCCGCCGCCGGAGTACTTCACGAAGATCCAGGAGTTCTGCCGCCGCAACGACATCCTGCTGTTCATCGACGAGGTGCTCACCTCGGCCGGGCGCACGGGCAAGATGTGGGCCTCGGAGCACTACGACATCGAGCCCGACATCATGACGATGGGCAAGGGCATCGGCTCCGGGTTCCCGCTGGGCGTCGTCGCCTCGTCGGAGCGGGTCATGTCGTCGCTGCCGTGGGCCCAGCACAACGGCGGCACGAGCACGTACGGCGGCAGCCCGGTCTCCGCCGCCGCCGGCCTCGCCACGCTGATCACCATCGTCAACGAGAACCTCATCGAGAACGCGGCCGTCGTCGGGGCGCACATCAAGGGCCGGCTGGAGGAGATGCAGACCCGGCACCTGTCCATGGGCGACGTCCGGGGCAGGGGCATGCTGATGGCGGTCGAGTTCGTCACCGACCGCCAGACGAAGGAGCGGATCAGCCAGGAGGCCGCCGAGTACCTGTACCGGGAGCTGGTCACCAACGGCATCCTCGTCGCCAGCGCCGCGCCGATCATGCGCATCACCCCGCCGCTGGTGATGTCCCAGGAGCTGGCCGACCGGGCACTGGACATCTTCGACGCGGCCGTCGGTCGCATGGAAAACCAGTACCGCATCGGGTGAGGGGCGCCGAGGCCGTGAGCAACCTTCAGGTGGGGGTCGGCCGGGCGGACATCACGCCCCGGTCGGCCGTCCCGATGGCCGGATACCCGGTCATCCATCCGATCGACGGCGGTCCACGCGACCACGACGGGTACGTCGGCCGGGCCGGCGACTCCGTCGGCGTGGCCGACCCGACGTACGCCCGCGCGGTGGCGCTGACCGACGGCGACGGCACGGCGGTGCTGGTGTCGTTGGACGTCTGCGTCGTCACCGCCGCGGTCACCGCCACCGTGCGGCACCGGGTCCGGGACGCCTACGGGATCCCGGAAAGCTCCGTGATGCTCGTGGCGACGCACAACCACTCGGGCCCGGACTTCACCGGCCACTGGACGCCGGTCCACCCGTCGGTGACGGCGGCGGTCGTCGACTCGGTCGTCCGGGCGGTCGCCGAGGCGGTCGAGAGCCGGCAGCCGGCCACGGCCGGAGTCGGCGTCGGGCACCTCGAAGACCTGACGGTCAACCGGCGGGAGGCCACGGGACCGGTCGACCCGGACGTGCCGGTGCTGCGCCTCGACGCCGCGGACGGCTCCTGCCTGGCGCTCGTCTACGGGTACGCCTGCCATCCCGTCATCGTCGGCACGCAGAACCGGTCGATCTCCGGCGAGTTCCCCGGCCTGTGCTCGGCGGCGCTGGAGGCCGTGCCGGGCGGCCCCCGGGTCGCGCTGTTCGTCAACGGCGGGGCCGGCAACATCAACCCGCGCACCTTCCCCTACGCCGGCGGCGAGAACGTCGTACTGGCCGGGCGGCGGGGCCAGGACCCGCGCATCCGTTCGATCCCCGCGGCGGCCCGCTTCGCCACGGCACTCGGGGGCGAGGTGCTCCGGACTGCCGCGATGACGGCCACCGGCCCGCTGCTGCCGGGACAGGGAGCCGGCGGCGCGGTCCGGGCCGTCGAGGCGCCGCTCAAGCCGGCCGACCAGCTCGACCGCCTGCTGCGGCACATCCCGCACAACCCCGCCGTCGCCGAGCGGTGGCGCACCGCCCGGTCCCTGACGACCGAGGTGTCGCTGCTGCGTCTCGGCCCCCTTGTCCTGCTGGGCATCCCGGGCGAGCCGTTCGTCGAGACGGCGCTGCGCCTCCAGAGCCGTACCCCGGACCGGCTGCTCCGGGTCGCCGGCTACGCCAACGACTACCCCGGCTACCTGTCGCCACCGGACGAGATGGCCAAGAACCGGTACGAGAGCGTCGCGACACCGCTCAGCCTCGACGGCGTGGCCCAGGTGCTCGACGCCGTCGACGCGATGGCGGAGGCGGTATGAGCGCGGGAACGGTCTACGTCCCCTCGGCCTGGGCCGGCGAGGCGGGCGAGCCGGCGGTCGCCTACGACTCACTCCGGGCGCTCCTGGAGTCGGGTACGGTCGCGGCGCCGTCCGCCCTCTGCGTCGACGAGCCCATCGACGACCGGCTGCTCGCGCTCGTGCCGAGCGGATGCCTGCTGTCGTTCCCCGGCACCGGCGTGTGGGACCTGGTCGACGTGGACCGCGCCGCCGCCCGCGACGTACGCGTGAGCAACGTCGCCGACTACGGCACCGACGCGATCGCCGAGCACACGTTCGCGCTGATGCTCGCGGTCACCCGGTCCCTCCCGCGGGCCGACCGCCGGGTCCGCGCCGGGCTGCCGCCGCCCGAGGTCTGGGGCACCACGCTCGCGTCCCGGGTACTCGGCGTCGTCGGCCTCGGGGCCGTCGGCCGGCGCGTGGCCCGGATCGGCGCCGCGTTCGGCATGCGCGTGCTCGCCACCGCGCGCCGGGAGGACTCCGCGCGGTGGGCGGCCGAGGCCGGGGGAGTGCACCTCACCCCCCTGCCGGACCTGCTCGAACGCTCCGACGTGGTCAGCCTCCACCTCCGGTACGCCCGGGGCGACCGCCCCACGCTCGGAGCGGCCGAACTCGCGTCGATGAAGCCGACCGCGATTCTGGTGAACACCGCCCGCGGTGGGCTCGTCGACCTCACCGCCCTCACCGAGGCGCTCGCCCGCGGCACGATCGCCGGGGCCGGACTTGACGTCTTCGAGCCCGAGCCGCTCCCCGCCGGCCATCCGCTGCTCGCCCTGGACAACACCGTCCTCAGCCCGCACGTCGCGGCCGGCGCGCCGGAGGTGCGGCGACGGGCGGTCGCGGCGGCACTGGGCAACGCGCGGGACTTCGTCCGCTCCCGCTCCACAGTGGACGTACCGCGATGAGGCCCGCCGTGCTGCTCTCCGAGCCCATCCATCCCGACGGGCGCCGGCTGCTGGAGGAGCGGGCCGCCGTCACCGTCGCGGCGTCGGTCGACTCCGCGGCCCTCCTGGAGCACGCCGACCGGGTCGACGCGGTGATCCTCCGCGCCCGGGGCCGGCTCGACCGGGACTTCTTCCGCCAGGCGCCGCGCCTGAAGGTGGTGGGCCGGTACGGCGTCGGCGTGGACAACATCGACCTCGACGCCGCGGCCGAGCATGCGGTCACCGTCGTCAACACCGCCGGCCTCAACGCGCAGTCCGTCGCCGAGCACGCGGTCGCCATGATGTTCGCGCTGGCCCGGCGACTGCACCGGCAGGACCGCGCCGTACGCGACCGGGACTGGTCGGCCCGCGACGCGCTGGGCGGATCGGAACTCGCCGGCGCGACCGTCGGCGTCATCGGGTTCGGCGCCATCGGTCGCGCGGTGGCCGCCATCTGCCACCTCGGCCTGGGCATGCGCGTGCTCTACCACGACCCGTTCCGCGTCACCGGCGCGGACGACGGGCTCGCCGCGTCGCCGGTGAGCCTCGACGACCTGCTGCGCGACAGCGATGTCGTCACCGTCCACGTGCCGCTGACGCCGCGGACCCGGCACCTGATCGGCGCCGCGCGACTTCGGGCGATGCGCCCGCACGCCCTGCTGGTCAACGTCTCCCGGGGAGACGTGGTGGACGAGGACGCCCTCGCGGCGGCGCTGGCCGACGGGACGATCGCCGGGGCCGGGCTCGACGTCTTCGCGCAGGAGCCGCCCGCGGCGTCCGCCCCGATCCTCTCCGCGCCCAACACCGTCCTCACCCCGCACAGCGCCGCCCTCACCGAGGAGGCCGCGCGCCGCATGTCGGTCGGCGTCGCCACCGACGTGCTGGCCGTCCTCGGCGGCGGCCCGGCCGCCCGGCCGGTGCCCCACCCCACGACCACCGGGAGCGCCACGTGACCGACATCCGCCTGCGCGGCGTCATCGCGCCGATGGTCACCCCGATGCATCCGGACGAGACCGTGGACGAGGGCTCGGCCCGCCGGCTCGTCCGGGCGCTGCTGGCGGCGGGCGTGGACGGGGTGTGGCTGCTCGGCACCACCGGCGAGTTCGCCGCGCTGGACACCGCGGAACGCACGCGCCTTGTCGAGGTGGTCTGCGACGAGGTCGCCGGACGCGTTCCGGTCGTGGTCAACGTCAGCCAGCCCGGTACGGCGCTCGCGATCCGTACCGGTCGGGACGCGGTCCGGGCCGGCGCCGACGGCCTGGCGGCGACGCCGCCCTTCTACTACCCGCACAGCGCGGCGGAGATCGACGGGCACTACCGGGCGCTGAAGGAGGCCCACGCCGACGTTCCGCTGTTCGCCTACAACATCCCGCAGAACGTCCGGCCGGCCCTGGAGGCCGGGAGTGTCGTGGTGCTGGCGGCCGACGGGATCCTCCAGGGGATCAAGGACTCGCAGAACAACCTGCAGTGGTTTCGCCTCGTCGCGGACCGCACCCGCGAGGCGGTCGGACCCGACGCGTTCGCGATGCTCCTGGGCACGCGGACCCTCGTCGACGTCGCCACCGCCGTCGGTGCCCACGGGGTCGTGCCGGCGATGGCCAACGTCGCCCCGGCCGCCTGCCGCCGGGCGTTCCTCCAGCCGGGCGCCGGGGCGCGAGCCGACATCGACACGATCTCCGCGTACGAGCAGATGACCGGGCACGTCGTCGCGACCTCCGCGAACGCCACCGCGATCTGTGCCGTCAAGACCGCGTTGTGGCACTGGGGCGTCATCGCCTCCCCGCAGGTGAGCGCGCCGCTGCGGCCGCCCCGAGGCGACGCCCTCGAAGCCCTGCTCACCGCGCTCTCCGCCCTCGCCCCTCTGACGAACCCGGACGGATCCCCATGACCTTCGACAAGGACCCCGCCGACGCTCGCCTTCGTGTCGGGGCCGCCCGCGCCGACATCACCCCGCCGGTGGGCCTGCGCCTCACCGGGACCCTGCGCGAGAAGGGCTCGGAGGCGGTCGACCGCCCCCTGGCCCTCACCGCACTCGCCCTGCTCGGCGGCCGGACGCCCGTCATCGTGCTCGCCTGCGACCTCGTCCACCTCTCGCCGGAGGAGGTCGCCCAGCTCCGGGCCGCGGTGGCCGCGCGGATCGGCCCGGCCGACATCTTCGTCAACGTCAGCCACTCCCACGCGACGCCGGCGCCGCCGAGCGCGCGGGAGTTCGACCCGCAGACCGAGGCCGAGCAGGTCGAGCTGGCCGAGCTGTACTTCCGGGAGGTCGTCGCGAAGGCGGCCGGCATCAGCGCCGTCGCGGTCGCGGGCGCGCGTCCCGCGGTCGTCGGGCACGGCACCGGCACGGTCACCGTCGGCGTGAACCGCCGCGAGGTCGGCCCCGACGGCAACCTGCTCCTGGGCGAGAACCCGGACGGCATCGTCGACCCGACGGTGGGCGTCGTGCGCTTCGACGAGGTCGGCGGCCGGCCGATCGCGGCGGTGGTGCACTACTCCTGCCATCCGGATGTGCTCGGCCCCAAATCCGGACTGATCTCGCCCGACTTCGTCGGCGCGGCCCGCGATGTCACCGAGCGGCTCACCGGCGCGATGGCACTCTTCCTACAGGGCTGCGCCGGCGACATCGACCCGCTGTGCGGCATCGTGACCGGCGACGACGGGGTACGCGAGGCCGACCGGCTGGGCACGGAGCTGGCCTGCGAAGCGGTCCGCGTGTACCAGCGGCTCGTGGAGCACCGGGTACGCGACCATCGCGTGCACTGGCGCTCGTCGACGTCGAACTCGTCGGTCACCGGCTGGGTCTACCAGGACGCCCGGCACTCCGACCCGGTCGTGGCCAGTACGTCGACCACGGTCACGCTGCCGTTGCGCGAGCTGCCGGCTCCCGAGGAGGCCGCCGCCGCGTACGCCTCGGCCGTCGAGCACTTCGACGCCGTCCGGGATCAGCAGGCCGACCTGCCGACCCGGCTGCGGGCGCGGCGGCGGGTCATCTGGACCGAGATGCAGTTGGCGGCCGTGCGACGCGGCGAGGCGCTGACCGAGGACGTCGAGGTCCAGGGCATCCGGATCGGAGACCTGGCCCTGATCGGCATCCCGGCGGAGCTGTTCGTGGAGATCGGGCTCCAGATCCGGGCCGGGTCTCCGTTTCGCACCACGCTGGTCAGCGGCTACACCAACGGCGTCCTGTTCTACGTGCCCACCGCGGCCGCCTTCGAGCAGGGCGGGTACGAGATCGAGTCGCACCAGAACTACCTGCGGCCGGCCGGGCCGACCCCGGAGTGGGAGAAGCGGCTCGTCTCCACCGGCCTGGACGTCCTCGCCGACCTCAACCGCGCGGAGGTGAACCGATGAGCCCACGGATCGCGCTGTCCGGGTTCTTCTTCGACCAGTACTCGGCCGAGGACCTGCTGTCGTTCGCCGGCCGCCTCGGCGTGACCGGCATCGACTACTGGCCCTGGAACCGTGGGCAACATCCGGTCGGTGCGTACCGGCGCATGCTCGACGACGCGGGCCTGAGCGTCTGCTGCCTGAACGTGCCGAGCCGCGACATCCGGCTCGGCGGCATCGAGCCGCCCGCCGACGCCGCGCGCATCCTCGTCGAGGCGATGGACGACGCCGTCGCGCTCGGTGCGCCGGCGATCCAGGTGTACTGCGCCGCGCCAGACGTGCGTACCCGGGGCGAGGCCGTCGACATCCTGGCCGACCAACTCGCACCGCTGTTCGCCGAAGCCGCCAGCCGGTCCCTCACGATCCTGGTGGAGAACAACCTGGACCAGCGGGGCGAGGACACGCACGGGGTCAACGCGTCGCGATCCGTGGAGAGCCTCGAAGCGCTCGCCCGGCGTACCGGACCCGACGGCGTGCGCGTCTGCTACGACCCGGCCAACTTCGTGGCCGTCGGCGAGCCGGCGTTCCCCGAGGCGTACGAGCGGTTGCGGCCGTACATCGGGGCCGTGCACGCCAAGGACTGCGTCCGCTTCGAGGAGCGGCACCGCGACGAGCCCGCCGCGCGGCGGCTCTTCGTCGACGGGCTCGAAGGGCCGTTCCTGCCGGTCGTCGTGGGGCAGGGCGCCGTCGGCTGGCCCGCCCTGATCGACCGGCTGATCGCGGACGGATACGACGGCTGGTGGACGATCGACCCGTTCACCAGCCCCGACCTCCTGGAGGAATGGTGCGTGGCGAGCCTGAACGCCGTCACCGGAATGATCGCTTCGGCCGAGGGCGCCCGATGACGGCAGACTGGTGGGGCCTGGCCGGACGGCGGGTACTCGTCGCCGGCGCGGGCGGGCTCGGCCGCGCGGTGATCGACGCTCTCGCCGACCTCGGCTGCTCCTGCGCGGCCCTCGACCGCTCGCCGGACGTGCTTGGCGAGGTGGCGACCGCCCATCCGGACATCCCGACCCGGCGCGTCGACCTGACTGACCGGGAGGCGACCCGCGCCGCCGTCGACGAGATGGCCGACCGGATGGGCGGACTGGACGTCGCCGTCCACGCGGTCGGCGTCAACGACCGGCGGCCCATCCTGTCCGTCACCGCGGACGGCTGGCGTCACCTGCTCTCGGTCAACCTCGATTCGGCGTTCCACTTCGCGCAGGCCACCGGCGCGATCATGACGGCTCGGGGGGAGGGTCGGCTGATCCTGTTCTCGTCCGTGGCCGGCACGCTGGCCCACCGGGACCACGGCGCGTACGCGGCCTCCAAGGGAGCACTCAACCAGTTCGCCCGGGTCATGGCCCACGAGTGGGCGTCGGCCGGCGTCACCGTGAACACGATCGCGCCGGGCTACACACCGACCGGACTGACCCTCCGGCATCTCGCCAAGCCGGGCGTCGAGGACAAGCTCACCGGGCTCGTCCCGACCGGGCGCCTCGGCCAGGTGGAGGACGTACAGGGAATCGTCGCCCTGCTCGCCTCGCCCCGGTCCGCCTACATCACCGGACAGGTCATCCACGTCGACGGAGGACGAACTCTTGTCTGACCACAGTGCCCTCGCCGCCCGGCTGCCGGTCGCCGGCACCGACCTGCGGGTCGCGCCGCTCTGCTTCGGCGGCAACGTCCTCGGCTGGACCTGCGACGAACGCCAGTCCCGGGCCGTGCTGGACGCGTACGCCGCGGCCGGCGGCAACTTCGTCGACACCGCCGACCAGTACTCCTCGTGGGTCCCCGGCAACATCGGCGGCGAGTCAGAGACGATCATCGGGGGATGGCTCGCCACCGGCGTCGACCGCGGCGACCTGGTGATCGCGACCAAGTGCGGCCGGATGCCGGGCCTGGAGGGGCTGGCGCCCGCGACCGTCCGCGCCGCGGTCGACGCCTCACTGCGCCGGCTCGGCACCGACTACGTCGACGTGCTCTACGCCCACCTCGACGACACCGAGACCCCGCTCGAGGCGACGCTGGAGACCTTCGACAGCCTGGTCCGGGCGGGCAAGGTGCGGTACGTCGGCGCCTCCAACTTCGGCGCCGAACGGCTGGACCAGGCGCTGAAGACCGCGACCGCCAACGACTGGGCGCCGTTCACCGCTCTCCAGACCCACTACAACCTGGTCGAGCGGGAGGCGTACGAGACCGACCTGCGCGCCGTGGTGGCCCGGCACGGCCTGGCCTGCTTCCCGTACTACGGCCTCGCGAGCGGATACCTGACCGGCAAGTACAGCGGTGGGTCGGCGCCGGCCAGCCCTCGCTCGGCGGCTGCCGCCCGGTACCGGGAACGCGGCGGGGAGCGCGTGGTCGACGCCCTGAAGGTGATCGCCGACCGGCGTGCCGTGTCGGTCGGCGCGGTGGCACTCGCCTGGCTCGCCCGACAGCCCACGGTGGTCGCGCCCATCGCGAGCGCCCGCACGCCGGACCAGCTGACCGAGATCATGGCCTTCGCCGGGCTGACCCTGGACACCGACGAACTCGCCGCGCTCGACGCCGCCAGCCGCTGACGTGGTACCCGGCTCCCGTGACGGCGGCCGGGCACCACGATCCCGCGTGCGGACCTGGGTCAGGGGCTCGTGAGGATGACGAGTCGCTGGGTCGCCCGGGTCATCGCGACGTAGCGGTCGACCGCTCCCTCGATGTCCTTGCCGAACGCCTCCGGGTCGACGAGGACGACGAGGTCGAACTCGAGCCCTTTCGACAGCTCCGGGGTCAGCGACTGGACGCGGGACCTCGCCCGGAACGCGGGGTCGCCGATGACGCAGGCGATCCCCTCGGCGTGCTCGGCGAGCCAGGTGTCGAGGATCGAGCCCAGATCCGAAGCCGATCCGTGTACGACGGGGAGGCCGTTGCCGCGGATGGAGGTCGGCACGTTGGCGTCCGGGAGCGCGGCACGGATGACCGGCTCGGCTTCCGCCATGACCTCTTTCGGCGTCCGGTAGTTGATGCTCAGCGAGGCCAGCTCGATCCGGTCGAGTCCGACCCGTTCGAGCCGCTCCCGCCACGACTCCGTGAAGCCGTGCCGGGCCTGGGCGCGGTCCCCGACGATCGTGAAGCTCCGTGACGGGCAGCGCAGCAGCAACATCTGCCACTCCGCGTCGGTCAGCTCCTGAGCCTCGTCCACGACGATGTGCGCGAACGGGCCGGCGAGCCGGTCCGGCTCGACGGCCGGCAGTACCGTCTCGTCCACTAAGGACTCGCGCATGTCCTGCCCGCGCAGCATGATCAGCACGCCTTCGCCGTCGTCGTAGGTGTGGGCCGCGAGCAGGTCGTCGACGACCGTGGCCATGCGCTCGCGTTCGACGGCGAGAGTGGCGTCGTCCCGGCGCTGGCGCCGAAACGCCTCCGGATCGCCGAGCCGCTGCCGTGCCGCGTCCAGCAGCGGCAGGTCGGACACCGTCCACGCGTGGGCGTCCGTGCGTCGCAGCTTCCGGACCTCGTCGGGGCTGAGCCAGGGAGCGCACCGGCGCAGGTAGGCGGGTACGGTCCACAGGTCGCCGACGATGTCGGTCGCTTCGAGCAGCGGCCAGGCGCGGTTGACGGTGGCGCGCAGCTCCCCGTTCCGCCGCAGCGACTCGCGGACCAGCCCTTCCGGCTCGTCGCCGTCGTACTTGTCCACCAGGATCGCCAGCAGCTCCTCCCAGATCTGGTCGAGCGCCTCGTTGTGCGGGGCACCGGATCCCGCCGCCCCGAACGCCTCGGCCCAGTCGTCGGCGCTCAGCCAGATGTCCGAGTCGAGGGCCGCGATCCGCATCCCCTTGTCCGGCGGTTCCTCGTAGAACCGGACGGCCGCCTCGACCGCCTTCACCAGGTCCGCGGAGGACTTCAACCGGGCCACGTCCGGGTCGGCCTCGATCGCCGCCGCGGCTCCCTCGGGGACGAGGTCCCGCAGGGTACAGGTCTGCACGTCCTCCTCGCCGAGGCTGGGCAGGACGTCGGCGACGTAGTTCAGGTAGGGCTGGTGCGGACCGACGAACAGCACGCCGCCCCGGCGGTGCCCGAGGCGCGGGTCGGCGTAGAGCAGGTACGCGGTGCGGTGCAGCGCGACGACCGTCTTGCCCGTGCCGGGACCGCCGTCGACGACGAGAGCGCCACTCGAACCGGCCCGGATGATGGCGTCCTGGTCGGCCTGGATGGTGCCGAGCACGTCCCGCATCCGGTCCGAGCGGTTGCCGCCCAGGCTGGCGATGAAGGCGGACTGGTCGTCGAGCGCGGCGTGCCCGTCGAGCCCTTCCGGCGTGAACACCTCGTCCCAGTAGTCCGTGATCCGGCCGCGGGTCCAGCGGTACCTGCGGCGGCTCGCCAGGCCCATCGGGTTGGCGTGGGTCGCGCCGAAGAACGGCTCAGCCGCGGGGGAGCGCCAGTCGAGCAGCAGCCGCCGGCCCGCGCCGTCGGTGAGGCCGATCCGCCCGACGTACACGGTCTCGGAGGTGTCCGCGTCGACCATGCGTCCGAGGCACAGGTCCAGGCCGTAACGACGCAGCGTACGCAGGCGAGAGGCCAGCCGGCGGACCTCCTGGTCCCGGTCCAACGCCTGCCGGCCTTTGCCGCCGGGCGCCTTGCGCGCGGCGTCGAGGCGGTCGGACAGGTCGTCGATCGACCGTTCGAGGCTCCCCGCGATGACCGCGAAGTGCCGCTCGTCGCCGGCGATCAGCCTCGGGTCGGCCTTGGCGGAGAGGCGGTCGGGAAGATCAAACACGCTGGTACTCAGCGGGTTCACGTCATCAGCTCCGATCTGAGGCCACTTGCGACCACCTGCGCACGGATGTACGCCGCCAACGGCACGCAGTCCGCCCGCTCCCATTTCGGCAGGTCCTGGCCTCGGCCGACGATTCTGCGGCACGACCGGGGTCTTGCCGCAAGACCCCCTCTGTGGTATATGTTCAGAGTGGCAGGGAGTAGGTCTTTTCCCTCCCTTTATCCGCACTCACCGCTTTATCCGCACTCACCGCCTTATCCACACTCACCGCCCACCCCTCCGACGCCCCTGGCTCAGTCGGCCACGTACGCGTCGTCCCGCAGGTGAAACGACGATCCGGCCGGTGCGTCGACTACGGCCTTGAGCGGCGGAAAGCGGTCGACCAGCTGTCGCACGTGGACGATCCGGAAGTTCGTGGGGTCCTCCATGAACTGCTCCGACTCGCTCCCGGACACCATCAGCCAGCCGCTGTCGTCGGGGCGGCTCGTCGGTGCCCGCTCGATGAACCGGGGCGGTTCACCGTCATCCCACACCAGGCGGGACACCACCGCGCCGCAGGTCATCAGCCAGACCCGGCGCCATCGGCGCTGTGTCCTCGTCGCCGACGTCAAGTCGGATCCGGACGAGTTCGCCGGCGGCGTCGAGGTGACGGACGACCGTGAAGATCCCGTCCCCCCAACGGTTGTCGATTAGCCGCTGGGTGTGGTCGGCTCGGGCGCCGGCCTCGGCCATCGGCAGGTCGGTCCAGCCGAACTCGCCGTCGTCGAGCCGCCGCACACCAACGCGGTCGGCGAGGTCGCTGGCGTCGGCGCTCCGGAACACGACGTCGCCGAGCCCGTCAAGCGACTCCCACACGCGGAGCTCGCCGAGAGCCTCTAGGTCGACACAGAGCAACTGGCCGTGCTCGACCATCACCCTCTGAACCGGCTCGGTGATGTCGTACAGGTACCGCGGATCGAACTGCCGGTCATAGGCGCGCCCTGCCGCCACGGCGTCGGGACCGGTGATCGCCAGGTCGATCTCCTCGCCGTCATTGGGCCGAGGCGACCGGGGATCCCTGGTGTGCCGCCAGAACCGGCCCAGCCCGGGATCCAGTACGACGAGCACACCGGACGGTGTGTCGATCTTCATCGTGCAGCTCGTTCCATCACGAGCTCGGACCCGGACAGGTCCGTCTCATCGAGGAGCGGATGGTCTCGCGGTGCGGACTCCAGGTCGACCACACGGACTCGGCCCAACGCATGACGCGCCGTTCGTAGCCCTCGTCGGGCCAAGGACGTCCGCCGACGGTGGCCGCGCCGTCCGGTGGGGGTGGCTCCTGCCAGCGGAAGGCGACGATCCCGCCGGCTGGCATGATCTACGCCGTCCGAGCCACCGGCCGCCGACGGAGCTCGTCGCTGGGACTGGGCGATTCCATGAAGGCGGAACTCGGGAAGCGCGGCCTGTGAAGTTACGTCGAGGTCGTGGCTGGTCTGGAGGACACAGCGACGTCAGACGCGATGAGGCCGCGGAGCGCGAGTTCCACGTGCCGGGTGACGGTGCTTGGGCTCGGGTCGGGAAGGAGCTGAGCGACGCGGGCCAGGCCCATCAGCTGGTAGGCGATATCGCTGGCGGTGACATCGGCGGCGAGGCTGTGATCGTGGCGTGCGCGATCGACGGCATCCTGGCCGACTCGGGTGAGGTGGGCGATGCATCGTTGCACGTCCTCGTCGGCCGGTGAGCCGCCGGTCAAAACATCGACCATCGCTCTGTTGTCGACCAGCTGGGCGATGGCGCCGGTGAAGAACTCACGCAAAGCGTCAGCTGCGGTCTTGTCCGCGGAGAGGCCGGCGTTGGCAAGGGCGGCGAGGTCAGTGCCGGTCACCGCGTGCACCAGGTCGTCTCGGGTGGGGAAGTGTCGGTAGAGGGTGCCGATGCCGACGCCGGATGCTGCGGCGATCTGGCGCATGTCCGCGCCCATCCCTTCCTCGCGCAAGACCTGTGCGGCGGCCTCAATGATTCGGGCGCGGTTGGCGACCGCATCGCGTCGTTGTCTGCGCTCCCCGGTCACATGCCGATGATATCAAGACGGAACCGGCGTTCCTCTTAGATGTTAAAGTGAAACGGAACATCGGTTCCGAAAAAGGAGTGGCCATGAGGACGGTCGTCATCACTGGAGGCACGGACGGGATGGGAGCGGCGCTGGCACGCCACTTCCTGACAGCAGGAGACCCTGTGGTCGTCATCGGCCGCAGTCGCGCGAAGTTCGACGCGCTGGTCTCGGCGCTCAGCGACCCCTCCACGGCCGAGCGGGCGGAGTTCGTCGCCGCGGACCTGTCGCTCGTCACCGACAGTCGCCGAGTCGTCGCGCACCTGACCGCCCGCTATGAGCAGATCGACGCCCTGGTGCTGGCCGCCTCATTCATCCGCAGTCGCCGCCACATCACCACCGAAGGACATGAGGCGTCCTGGGCGCTGTTCTTCCTCTCCAAGTACGTCCTGGTCACAGGGCTCGCCAAACAGCTTCGAGCGTCCGATCGCCCGGTCGTCGTCAACACGTCTGTGCCCGGAGCCAAGGCTGACGCGATCGACTTCGATGATCCCGAGCTGACGCGGGGATTCACGTTCGGCAAGTCCAACGCGCAGCAGCGGCGAGCGAACGAACTGCTCGGCATCCTCGCCACGCGAGACAATCCCGACCTCAGCTATGTGACCTGGGGGCCAGCCCGCCTGGTCCGTTCCAGCTTCGCCGGCGATGTCGGCATCGGCATGAAGCTCGCCGCCACGATCCTGGCGCCGTTGATGGGCCAGCAGCCCGCCGACGCCGTGCGCCCCCTCATTGACCTCATCGACAACCCTGCCCCCGGCCGAGCCGCCTACCGCGGCCCCAAACTCGTCCCGCTCGTCGTCGGCCCCACCGACGAACAAGACGCCACCCGCCTCGACAACCTCGCTGGGACGGACGAGAAAGGAACATAGACGAGCGAATGGCGGGTAGGACACGATCCGTGCGAGTACGGGAGCGCCCATGACTTCACCGCCATGGCGGTCCATCGTCATTCCCGTTCCGCGCCCGAACGCAGACCTTCCTAAGCCCCATCGCCAAGGCCGCAGCGAACAGACTGAACGCCCGCAGAGGTGACCTAGTGGCCGTCTCCGACGCTGGTTGGCCAGGCATAGTTCGGGTCCGCAATACGGTTGATGAACTGTTCTAGCCAGTCGATGTCGTTGTCAGCGTCGCTGGTCAGGCGGGCATGCCCTGCGTGTGACGGCACCGGCCTCGGCACAGTCGCGCGAACCGTGATCGTGGACGGCCTGATCGTGGTCGCGACCGTCGCGGCGTTCGCCCTCGACGGGCACCGCTCCGCGTGGTACCCGTGGCTGCTGCTCATCGCCGCCACGGGAGTCTCCGTGGCCGGGAACGTCATGCACGCCACCGTCACCGCTGAGCCCGGTGTGTCCGCGCTCCTGGCCGGGTGCGTGGCCGCCCCGAGGAGTACCCGCTCAGTCACCTCGGCATGATCCCATCCGCCGGCAGGCGGCTCTCGAAGCCGATCCGCCGATCTACCCCGATGCGGCGTCGCCGGTCTCGCCGATCCCGGTCGCCGGTGCGAGGGCGTCGGTCAGGGCCTTGGTGAGCCAGGTCTGGTAGGTGTCGGGGGACCATCGTCGGTTGGTGACCAGCAGGTCGTACATCTCGGGGGAGATGAGTGCCCAGACGAGGTCGCGGGCGTGTGCTGTCTCCACGCCGGCGCGGAGGCAGCCGGTGTCGGCGAGGTGCTGGACGAGCTGGCCGACACCGGTGAGGCGTTCGGCGTCGAGCTTGTCGACAAGTTCGCGCAGATCGGGATCGCCGCTGTTGGCGCCGGCCCGGAGCTTGGACAGTAGCGGCGCGAGGCGTTCGCCGAGGTGCCTGGCGAGCGCGGCGTAGAGCGAGAGTTTCTCCCGGGGGTCCGGTGTGCCGATGATCTGGGTGATCTGCGGCCGGTCAGCCAGGGCGGTGGGTTCGTCGTCGCCGGCCACGGTCGCGTCGTAGACCGTCTTGATCAGCGCGGACTTGCTTCCGAACGCCTTCTGGACCGTCTCCCGGGAGACGGCGGCGCGGTCGGCGATGTCGCGGATGCTCACGGCGACCGGCCCGCGTTGGACGATCAGCTCGCGTGCCGCGTCGATCACGCGGTGGCGCAGCGCCCGTGCCTGCTCGGTGCGGGTCGTGTTGTCGTACGGCCGAGGAGACATTTGCTTCCTGCTCATGTGTATTGGATACTCTGCCTGTGGAACTAATTGTGGCAGACCACCGGTCCGTCTGCGAGCAGGCTGTTCGCCTCATGGCGGACGGGGATCTCGCCGCGTTCGAACGAATCATCCATCCCGAGGCGGTCAACCGGGAGGCGTCGGCCGAGCCACCGGCGTGCCGCGGGCGCGGTCCCGCCGCGTTCCACGCCTCGGCGCTGTGGCTGCGCGCCGCCTTCGCCGACCTGCGCTGGCAGGTGCGGGCCGCGGCGGTCGACGGCGACCTGGTGGCGCTGCACACCACCATGTCCGGCCGGCACGCCGGCACCTTCGTCGCCTATGACGAGCACGCTCGGGTCGCTGACGCGTTCCCCGCCACCGGCGCCGCCTTCGCCGTCACCCAGAGCCACTGGTTCCGGGTCGCCGACGGCAAGGTCATCGAGCACTGGGCCAACCGCGACGACCTGGCGATGGCCCGCCAGCTCCGGTGGGTCCCGCCGACCCCGTTGTTCCTGGTCCGGATGGCGATGGCCAAGCGCCGGGCCCGGCGGGCGTCCGCGGCCGCGTGAGCGGCCGGTCTCAGCCCTGCCGGCGTCCCCGGCTCCTCCTCACGCTCACCCTTCCTCGTTCGGCTCGTGCTTCTCGGCCATCTCTCCCGCACCTCCTCACCGAGGCGTGCCCACACAGCCGCGACCTGCGCATGCCTGGCGGCGGTTCGGGTTCGGCCGGCGAACGTTCCGAACGAATCCGAACATGTGAATCCGTGGACTCCCGCCGCCGTGCCCGATAGGTTCAGATTTTCGCGGGGGACCGGCCGGACCTCGATGCCTTTCAGCCGCAAGCCAACGCGTCGAGGAGTACACACCATGCCACGTCGAAGAGCACTGATGGCCGCCCTGCTGACCCTGGCCGCGACCGTGGTCGCGGCGGTGGGGGCGCCGCCCGCCGCCCAGGCCGCGATCACCTGCGACACCGCGTCGAGCAACGCCACCACGTGGTACGACGGGCCGTCGGCGGGATACACGTACGACCCACCGTTCTACCCGAGCCACTACCTGACCTGGACCCACACGCACACGCCGCAGGGGGCGGCGACCTGGTCCAACTGGGACGGGTCGGGCACGGCCCTGATCCTCGTCACCTCGTACCGCGACGGCGCCGAAGCCTACATCCAGGCCATCAACGCCTCGACCGGCGCGAACCTGCCCGGGCTGCGCATCGCCGAGTTCCACGCCGGCGGCATCGCGGTGGTGGGCAGTTGGGTCTACATCAGCGCGGGTACCACGATTCGCCGGTACCGCACGGCCGACCTGCGCACCGCACTGCAGAACGGCGGCGGCTACGTCGCGTCGGCGGGCTCGCAGACGGTGACCGCCGCGTCGTTCCTCGGCACCTACGGAGGTGCGGTCTTCGCCGGCGAGTTCGACCCGGACGTCCGCGGCTGGATGTACCAGTACACGGTCAACAGCGACGGCTCGCTCACCCGCGTCGGCAGCGGCTGGGAGGTGCCGACGAAGACCCAGGGCGTGATCGTGACGGGTAGCCACTTCCTGTTCAGCACCTCGTACGGCCGGCAGAACCGCAGCAACATCTACTCCGTGCGGCGCGGCTACACCGGCAGCCTCGACAACGCCTCGCTGTACTGCTTCCGTGCGCCGAGCATGTCCGAGGGCATGACACAGTGGAACGGCTCCGCCTACGTGGTGTACGAGTCCGGTTCGCACCTGTACTCGCCGGATCCCACCACTCGCAACGTCATCCGTAACATGCACCGCGTCTCGATGTCCTTCCTGACCTCGCTGGTGTAGGAGATCAGGCGGAGCGGGCCGATCGGTGCCGTGGTGGCGGGCCACCTGCCCGCCACCACGCACTCGCGGAGATCAGTCGCGGGTCTCGGCCCGCCGCACGGCTTCGGCCCCTAGCGCGCTCTCGATCCGCAGTCCGATCCCGATCAGGACGAACAGCGTGGCCAGGACGAACGGGCGGTCGGAACCGGCGCTGGCCAGCGTGAACAGCGTGACGAGGAGCCCGACCACGATGGCTGCGGTCCCCAGGGCGCGCAACGTGACAACCATCGGCATCCGCTGAGTGTGGCACCTTGGCTGTGCGCTGTGGGGGGCGAGGTTTTGACAGAGCGCGGTATGGGACTGCCTCTATGAGGGCGGTGCCATACCACGATCTGCCGCTGACCCGGCGCGCGTGCGGGCGCTGAGCGATCCACTCAGACCTCGACCGCGAAAGATCCCTGGTGTCGCTCGCGTAGGAAGGCCGCCACCTGGGCCTGCCACTCGCGGGCGGACTCCAGCGTCGCGGTCATCTCGTGGGAGCCGTGCACGTGCCCGGGCCACTCCACGACCCGCGCCGAGCCGCCCGCCTCGACCAGGCGGCGTGCGTAGGCGGCGCCGTCGTCGCGGAGGATGTCGAACTCGGCGGTCATGACCAGTGCCGGCGGCAGGCCGGAGAGGTCGGGGGTGAGCAGGGGAGAGGCGTACGGGTCGCCGAGGTCGGCCGGGTCGGCGTAGCGGGCGATGTCGGCGGCCAGGTCGTCACGGGTCAGCACCAGCGGGCCGGTCAGCCCCGCCACCGACGGCTGGCTCATCGTGAGGTCGAGCGCGGGGATCTCCAGCACCTGCGCGACCAGCGCCGGGCCGCCCTCGGCGCGGGCGACGAGCGTGGTGGCGGCGGCCAGGTTGGCGCCGGAGGAGTCGCCGCCGACCGACAGGCGGGACGCGTCGACGCCCAGCGTGGCCGCTCGCGAGGCCAACCAGGCCAGCGCGGCCGCGCAATCGCGCACCGGGACCGGGAAGCGGTGCTCCGGCGCCAGCCGGTGCGCCACCGAGGCGACCACGCAGCCGGCGTCCACCGCCCGCCGCGCGCAGACAGTGTCGCGGTGGGCCAGCGTGCCGAGCCACCAGCCGCCACCGTGCACGTACAGATGGCCGGGAAGCGGGCCCTCGGCGTCGGGCCGGTAGACGCGGACGGTGATCTCGCCGTCCTCCACCGGCACCGTGTGGTCGGTGACCGCGACCGGTGGCGGTGGCAGCGCGACGGCCGCCGCGCGCTGGTCCATGCCTCGGTGGATGGCGGCGCGGCGATCGGCCACCGGCAGCGCCGCGTCGGGCAGGTGGGCGCGGGCGGCCTCGATGCGGGCGAGCATGGGCACGAGCTCGGGCAGCAGCGGCATTTGGATCCCCCGTTGGGTACAGTCGCTGTAACGACTGATTTCAGTGACTATAACGAAAGGGCCGTCTGGTGGTCGAGCGCGCGGCGCGCAAGCGAGAGACCCGCCGGCGGATCGCCGTGACCGCGTTCGGGCTCTTCGCGCGGCGCGGCTTCGACCAGGTGACAGTGGCGGAGGTGGCCGAGGCCGCCGGTGTCACCGAGAAGACGGTCTTCAACCACTTCCGGTCCAAAGAGGATCTTGTCTACGGCGAGGACGACGCATTCCAGGACGCCCTCCTCGCCGCGGTCGGTGGCCGGCCGCCGCGGGAGCCGGTGCTCTCCGCCGCGCGGGCGTTCTTCCTCCAGCGGTACCGGAGCGTCGAGCTGGACCCCGACGCACGCCGCCGGGCCACGGCGCTTGCCGAACTGGTCGCGGCGAGCCCGGCGCTCCGCGCCCGCAGCGCGAGATCCACAGCCGGTACGCCGGCGCGCTCGCCGAGCTGATCGCCACCGAGCGGGGCGCCCCGCCGCACGACATCCGCCCGCGCCTCACCGCCGAGGCGATCGTCACCGTGCACCGGGAGACGGTGGCGGTGGTGCGGCGCGCGCTGCTCGCGGGGGTGGCCGCCGAGGAGATCGCCGACCTGGCCGTGCACACCGCTGGCGACGCCTTCACGCTGCTGGCCGGTGGCATGGGGCGCGACCCGGCCAAGCCGAGGCGGCCTGGCCGGTGAGGCTCCCGTGCGTGAGCCACGCACGGGAGCCCTCGCGAGGGCGCCCGGCCGGCCGAGCTACGCGGGAACGGCCAGGCGCACCGGCGTGGCGGACCAGACCGGCCGCCAGTCCGCCGCCTCCTCCTCGCCCCGGCACGCGACGCAGAAGGTCCAGAGCCGGGCGCCGTTTCCGAACGTCTGGCAGTGCGCGCGGAAGCTCCCGGTCGCCTCCCAGAACTGGCCGGCCACCTTGCACTCCGAGCAGTACGAGTACACCGCCCGGAGCTGCCAGCCGCTGGGCATGGTCCCGTTGCAACCGGTCACGAGCGGCTCGACCGGCGCGCTGGACACCGGCGCCTCCTGGGCCAGTGCCGGACCGGCGTTCGTCAACCCTCCGGCGGTGAGCGCGGCGGCCAGGCCCACCGCGACGAGCGCTTTCCTGATGAGATGTCTGGTTTGGTAGGTCACCCCGGCCACGCTAGCGATGATCGGCTTCAAAGCGGCTTCACCGGCCGGCCGTGGGCGGTACGGGCCGCGCCGCCCGGCTCGCCACCTCGCGCCGCCCGTTTGTCCGGTGTGGACCGTTCCGCGCGACCGGTTTGCGACCAGCGGGCGGACGGCTAAGGTCGATCGGGCTGAATGTGTTCTGCAGCAACGTTTTCAGCCGCTACTAATGTCCACTTAACACGTCCGTGCGGATCGCGCGCGTGATGCCGACGAGCCGCTGACCGTACTCGTCGAGGCGGTGTGGGCGGCCGGCGTCAGGCTGCGTCCTCCGCGCAGGGGTCGGAGCCGGGGGAGCCAGGGCGGGCGATGCCGCGTTCGTCGAGGATCCGCTCCAGCAGCGTGGGCCAGGAGGACATCAGGCCGTCCGCGCAGGCGTCGATGAGCGCATTGTAGGTGGCCTCGTCCTCCGGGGCGGTGCCGCTGAACCACACGTGCACCGCGTACCCGTCGGCGTGGGCGCGGGCGATGAACGCCGGCGTCGCGATCGGGATGCCCTGGTAGGTGACCGGCACCTGGAGCGCGACCGTGCCCTCGATCGGCCGTACGCCGCCGAAGAAGTAGTTGGTCAGCCCTTGGAGTCCGGGCGCCAGCGCGACCTTGGGGGCCAGCCGGTGGAACTCCGCGACCGCCTGGTCGTTGAAGGAGGTCACGATGATGTTGCCGGTCCGGCCGGTCCGGTTGAGCAGGCGGGCGAGCAGCCGCGCGTTGTGCAGGAACGACTCGGTGTCGGCGTCGCTGGTGCCCTTGATCTCGATGCTGATCGGCCTGTGCGGGAACGTGCGGAGCACCTCACGCAGCGTCGGGATCGTGAAGTCGACCGCCTGGTAGCCCCGCGGCGGCCGCTTGTCGTGCGTGCGGACGCCGCGCAGCGGGTACGACTCCGGCGGCAGCCCGGGCACGGCGTTGCGGCCCGGTACGAAGTTGTACGCCGCGTCCAGCGCGCGCAGCTCGCGGTAGGTCTTCTCGCGGATCAGCCCGGTGCCGTCGGTGGTGCGGTCGACCGACGCGTCGTGGTGGGCGACCAGCACGTCGTCGGCGGTCGAGTGGACGTCCAGCTCCAGCACGTCGGCGCCGAGGCGAGCCGCGCGCTGGAACGCGTACATCGTGTTGGACGGTGCCTCGCTCTCGCCGCCCTGGTGCGCGATGTGCAGGAACCGCTTGTCGAGCCACCGGTTGCCCGATCCGGTCGCAACGGCCGGGACGGCGCCCAGGGGGATCAGTGTCAGGGATGCGATGGTGATGGCGGCGACGCGCCGAAGGGGTCGGGTCATGCGCATCGGGACAGTATGCGTCGATCCCTCGGGTCCGCCGCAATCCCTCCGGACAACGCCGAACGAACTCGAACAGCGGTGGCACGCGTCGCGGCGAGACGCCTGGAACGGTCCGCCGCGGGGTCACGAAACATCCTAGGACGCTCTACGGGGTGTGCCGCGCTCACCGCCCGGGGCGGCGCCGCCGGAAAGCGCCCGTGCTGGCGCGCAGGATGAGCTCGGGCATCGCGGCGACGGCCGGCATCGGCGGGGCGTCCGGCTCGCACGCGTTGTACAGCAGGGCGAAGCACTCCCGGCCGAGTCCCAGGTGGTCGAGCCGGACCGTAGGGGCGGAGTGTAGAAGGCGGACTGTGGAGCGTCGTCGAAACCCACCACGCTCACGTCGTCAGGCACGGCCAGGCCGGCTTCGTGGAGCGCGTGGATCACACCGAGCGCGAGGCCGTCACTGGCGCACAGCACGGCGCTGACCCCCGGGTCGGCGGCGAGGCGGAGGCCCGCCTGGTAGCCGGATCTGGGCGTCCAGCCGGCGGCCACCACCTCCGGAACGCCGGCGCCCGTGGCGCGCAGGGCGGCTCGCCAGCCTTGCCGGCGCGCGTCCGTCGCCGGCGGGTACGGCTCCGCTACATAGTGGACGGTCGGATGCCCCAGCGCCAGCAGGTGCCGGGTCGCGGCTCCGGCCGCCGTCGTGTCGTCCAGGGCCACGGAGGGGAAGCGCGCGCGGTCGCCGGTGTTGGCGACGTTCAACGCCGCCGCGACGGCAATGCCCCGTGGCGTAGCCCGAAGTGCCCGGATCCCCGGGCTGTCGTACGCGATGACGAGCAGACCGGCCCCGGCGTGGGCGGACGCGCGCTGGACCGCCGCGCGTACGGCGGCCGGCCGCAGCGAGTCGAGCACGGTGACGGCGACGGTGAAGCCGGCCTCCCGGGCCGCCTCCTCGATGCCGCTCAGGATCGCCACGCGGCTGTACAGCGTCGTGTCGGTCGTGATCACCGTGACCGACCGGCTGCGGCCGCGCGACAGTGCCCGAGCCGCCGCGCTGGGCCGGTAGTTCAGCTCCTGGATCGCCAGCAGCACGCGGCGCCTCGTCGAGGCCCGTACGTTCGGGCGGCCGTTTATCACCCGCGACACGGTCTGGTGGGAGACGCCGGCCGAGCGGGCGACGTCGTGGATGTTCGCCATCAGCTCGCTGCCCCCTGGAGTCAGACGGCCTCCGGGTAGTGCCGTTTGAGGAGGGCGACGCCGATCGCGGCACGCCGTACCCGTTCCCGGGCGGTGTCGATCGCGACCCCGCGCAGGTGCCGGCCCGACGGGTAGATGTTGGGGGCGTTGCGGACGGTGAACTTGGCGTACACGGGCGCCGCCACGCGCACGATGCTGGGCAGCTCGTAGTAGCGCACCGGTGCCCCGAAGTCGTCGGCGCCCTCGATGTAGACGTCGACCGGGATCGAGACGGCCTGGCGGATCGCGGCGATGTGGGCCACCGGCAGGTCGACCGGAAGGTTGAGGGTGGTCGCACCGAGGTCCGCGAGGACCCGGGCGGTTGCCGGGTTGGCGACCGCCAGGGAGACCGAGACCTTGAGCACCAGGTCGGCCGGCAGCTCGCCGGCCTGCTTCATCCGCGCCAGGACCCAGAGCTGGCCGATGTCGGCCACCAGGACACTGCGCAGGCCGAGGTCGCAGCCCTGGCGCACGTCCTCGATGCCGTACACGAGCTGCTCGGTGCCGCGGAGGCTGGCGCCGAGCACGCGCCCGGACGCCGTGGTCACCTGGGCGCCGATGTCCCAGGCCGCGCGCGGACCGGTGAAGAGGCAGACCTCCACCTGATGCTGCCGGCCCAGCTCGACCATCCGTTCGATCTCCGCGTCGGTCAGCAGCATGATGCCGCTGCCCTGGCTGATGCGGTGTACGCGCACGCCGTGGCGGTCGGCCTCTTCCAGGACCGCTTCGAACGCCTCCGGCCCTTCCACCGACGGGATCTCGATGCGGTACTGCGCGCCGTCGTCGAAACGCAACGGTGAGGGCGTGAGCGCGTCGCCGTCACCGGCCGGCAGGCCGAGGGTCGTCAGGAATGACCGAGTGGCGTCCATCGAGGTGCTACCTCCGCTGGTCGGACGGGTCCGCGGGGCCGGCCCGCGCGGTGGCGGGCCGGCCCTGGACGGGGAATCGTTACAGGTTGGCGCACTGGCCGGAGCGCGGTCCGCGGACGGTGTTGTCGCGGCCTTCGTCGGTCGGTGCTGGGGTGTTGCCGGAGCAGGTCATCGGTCCGCTGATGGTGTTGGCCGAGATGACCGCCGGCACGACGCCGGTGTTGTTCGTCAGCGACACCGGCCCGGAGACCTGGGCGCCGACGATGGCCACGCCGCCGGTGGTGCCGGTGGCCGTGACCGGGCCGTTGACCCGGCCGCCGACGAGGCTCAGCCACGCCGCGCCGGTGGCCGAGACCGGCCCGCTGACGGTCGTGTCGACCGCGTCGAGGGCGCCGCCGGGACGGACCGTGATCGGTCCGTTGACCGTCGCGCCGCGCAGGCAGAGCGTTCCGGTGACGGTCAGCGGTCCGTTGTGACGGCCGGTGATGGTGTTCGTGCAGGCGTTCGCCGGCGGCTGGTCCACCTTGGCGAGCTGCCACTGCTGCGGCGGCCACTTGGCGGCCTGGGTCAGGTTGCCCGTGGTGTGGTCACCGTTGCGCGGGAAGCCACCGACCACGTTCGTGCCGATGACGCCGTCGCAGTTGTAGGAGAGCGCGGGCTGGCAGCCGTTTTCGATCTCGAGGGCGAGGTTGGCTTCCTTGACGGTGGCCCGGTGGAAGCCGTGGCCGGTGTCATCCAGCGCCCACTCCTGCAAGGTCCGGCCGGTGGCGCAGGCGGAGACCACGACGTCGGTGCCGACCGTGCCCGAGCCGTCGGCCATCGTGAGGCAGTGGCCCGCGGCCCGGCCGGCGCCGCGGAAGCGCCAGAAGCCGTCGCCGGCGTCCTCGAGCCGCCACACCTGTCCGGCGCTGCCGTCGCAGGTGCTCCGCACGACGTCGCCGTTGGCGGTCGCGGTGAGGCAGCGGTCGCTCGCGGTCGGGTTCTGCAGGCTGTCCGGGTCGGAGATGATGCCGCCCTGGTTGACCAGGCGGTAGTAGGTACCGTCGCGCAGGTCGTACGGGCCGCCGCTCTCGTTGAAGAACGGCCAGTCGCCGTGCCAGTTCATCGGCCGGATGCCGAGGGTCGAGCCGGGCCGGTAGGCGTGGTAGCTGAGCCAGTAGACGCCGTTCTCGACGAACGTCTCCGGGGCGCCCGGCGCCCGGTACAGCCCGGTCGGCGTCACGCCCGACTCGGCCGCGCGGCTGTTGAGGATGATGCTGCCGCCGCCCTGGGCGAGGTCGACGCCGTTCTTGTCCAGGTACGGCCCGTTGATGGTCTTGGACCGCCCGATCATGATCTTGTAGGTGTTGTCGTTGCCGTTGCCCCGGCAGCACCAGTCCCAGGCCGCCATGAGGTAGTACCAGTCGCCGCGCTTGAACAGCGAGGCTCCCTCGATCCGGTTGAAGTTGGGGCAGGTCGCCTGGGGGTACGGGCAGCCCGGGGTGCTGATCGGGAACGTCTCGCTGCCGCGGTGGGCGACCAGGCGGGGCGCACCGACGGTCGTGCCCATGTCCGGGCCGAGCTGGACGACGAAGATGCCGTCGAAGTGGGAGCCGAAGACCATCCACCACTTGCCGCTCGCGTCCTGCTGGATGGCCGGGTCGATGGCGTTGTAGGTGGCGTTGTTCTCCGGGTCGGCGCCACCGGAGGTGATGACCGGGGCGCCGAAGTCGACGTAGCTGGACGGGACGCCCGGCGTCTTGGTGGTCTTCAGGCCGATCGCGGACGTGTTCGTGCCGAAGTTCGAGACGGCGTAGTAGTAGTAGAAGGTGTCACCGATCCGGTGCACGCTGGGCGCCCACAGGCCACCTCGCAGGCCGGGCCAGGTGGAGGTCCAGCCCGCGCGGGGCACGTTGCCGAGGACCGTCCACGGCCCGCTGAGCGTGGGGGCGCTGCGGATGCTGCCGTCGGTGGCGGAGACGTAGTAGGTGGTGTCGTCCTTGTAGAGGGTCGGGTCGTGCGTGCCGACACTGCCGGTCAGCGGGACCTGTCCCTGGGGCTCAGCCGCTGTTTCGTTGGCCTGGCCGGGTGCCGCCAGGCACAGCAGTGACGCGGTGACCGCCGCCACTACCGCGGCCAGGCCGGCCTTGGTTGATCTCAATTCGGTTCCTTTCCGGGATGCTGTGGGGTTCTCATCCCTTCACTGCTCCGGCCGACAGCCCGTCGACCAGGAAGCGCTGTGCCCAGCCGTACGCGAGCACCACGGGAACGCTGACGAGGATCGACGCCGCCGAGAGCTGGCCCCACGGGACGATGTCGCCGATGATCATTCCCTGGAGCCCCAGCGGCAGGGTCTTCTGGCTTTCGTCGGTGATGAAGACATAGGCGAAGAGGAACTCGTTCCACGCGTTGGTCAGCGTGAACAGCCCCACGGTCAGCAACGCCGGTCGCGCGATCGGCAGGATGACCCTGCGGAACGCGCCGAAGCGGGTCGCGCCGTCGGTCATCGCGGCTTCTTCGAGGTCGAACGGGACGCCCCGGAAGTAGCCCAGCAGGAACCAGCACGCGAAGGGCAGGGTGAACGTGGGGTAGGCGATGAGCAGCGCGCCGAGCGAGTCGGTGAGCTTGAACGCGCTCAGGATCCGGTAGAGCGGGATGAACAGCAGGGCGGCCGGCATGACGTACGTCAGCAGCACGATGCCGGTCAGCGCGCCGGCGCCGCGGAACTTCAGCCGCGCCAGGGCGTAGGCGGAGAGCGCGGCCAGCATGACGGCGACAAGTGTGGCGATGGTCGCGACGATGACGGTGTTGCGGAACCAGGTGCTGAACGGATGGTCCAGGAACAGCGCGTAGAACTGGTCGCTGGTCCACGGTTGCGGCCACAGCAGGCTCTCCCGCGTGGTGATCTGCAGGTCGGACTTGAACGCGGTGACGACCACCCAGTACAGCGGGGCGAGGATGAACGTCAGCAGGATCGCGTTGGCCAGCCACAGCGGTATCCGCCCGAGCCAGCTTCCGCTGATGCTTCGGGAACGGACCCTGGCCAGCGCCTCGGATCCGAAGGCGCAGGCGGCACCGAGCCCGAGGATCAGGGCGACCCCGAGTGTGCTGCGGACGAAGAGGTTGGCGTCGAGGTAGAACAGCAGCGCCAGCAGCGCGACGCCGGTGGCGTACAGCGCCGGCCGGCCCGCGCGGGCGATCCGCCGTCCGCGCCGCCGTTCGTCCGGCCGGTCGCCGTCCGCGCGCAAATAGCGGGTGAGGATCCAGATGAGCAGGGCCGAGATCGGCAGGAGGAAGAGCGCCGCCGCCGAGCCGAGACCGAGCTGCAACTGCATGATCGCGGTCTGGTAGGCGAAGATTGTGTACAGCGCGGTCGAGCTGCCCGGTCCGCCCTGGGTCAGCAGCCACACGAGGTCGAAGTTGTTGAACGTCCAGATCGTGGAGAGCAGGACGGTGACCAGGATGACGTACCGCAGCCCGGGCAGCGTCACGTGGATGAACCGGCGCCACGCGGAGGCGCCGTCGACGGAGGCCGCCTCGTAGAGCTGGTTGTCGATCGCCTTGAGCCCGACGAGGAAGTTGATGGCGAAGAAGGGGATGCCCTTCCACACGTTGACCGTGATCACCGAGGCCATCGCCAGGTCGGGGTCGGAGAGCCACGCGGCCGGCCACTCCGGCACGATGTTGAGGGCGGCCAGCAGCGGACCGATGCCGGTCAGGCTCAGCACGTGGTTGAGGCTGCCGAAGATCGGGTCGAAGAGCGAGCGCCAGCTCACCGCGGTCACCACGGTCGGGATGACCCAGGGCAGCAGCACGAGCCCGGTCACGATGGCGCGGCCCCGGCGCAGGTGGTGCAGGAGCAGGGCGGCGACGAGGCCGGCCGCGACCTTGAACACCTCGGCCCACGCGGTGTAGACGAACGTGTTGGCGACCGCGGTCCGGAAGAACGGGTCGGAGAAGAGGTTGACGTAGTTGTCGAAGCCGACGACGACGTTCTCGCTGCCTTGACGGGCGGTGAAGCTCAGCCGGACGGCGTCGAGAAACGGTATGGCGATGAGGCCGCCGATCAGCAGCACCATCGGCCCGACGAAGGGGTACCCGATGCGCCAGTCGGCGCCCAGCATCCGCCTTGCGAGAAGCCCGGACCTCACGGGCCTCCCAGGTGTCGCGGTCTGCTTCTCGCCAGGCCGGGCCTCCCGCAAGGCGCTCTTCACTGCTTGATGCCCAGCTGCTCGAACGCCTGCACGATCCGCTGGTGGGCGGTCGCGACCGCGGCCGGTACAGCCGTGCCCTTCTGGACGATCTCGCCCATCATGTCGGTGAGGATGTACGCGGACAGCGCCGCGTTCCGCCCGGAGCTGGCCGGCTGGGGGAAGTTGTAGCCGGTCGTCGTCGTGAAGGGCAGGTCGGCGGTGACGAGCGAGTGCGCGACCGGGAAGTACGGGTCACCGGTGCGGTAGAACGTGTCGGTGTCCCAGATCCCCTCGTAGGCGGGGTAGACGAGCGCGCCGGACTCCTTGGCGAGCCCGAGGAACGCGTCGCCGGCCACCAGGTACTTGGCCAGCACCTTGGCGAGGCCCGGGTTCTTGCTCCCCTTGAAGACCACGAACGCCATCGTGTCGATGTTGATCGCGTTCATCGGCTTGTCGGTGCCGGGTCCGGTGAAGCCCTCGAAGGCCCACGTCTGGCCGTAGACCGGGTTGCCGGTCGACTTCGACTGGGCGTAGATGCTCGCGCTGTTGAGCGTGGCGCCGACGATGCCGGCGAGCCAGGCCTCGTTGTTGCCCGTGTCGGTCCAGCTCATGACCCCGGGCGGGAGCATGTTCTTGTACTTGGGGTCGCGGTAGATGTCGGCCAGGAACTGGACCGCGGCCACCGTCTCGGGTGAGTTGAACAAGACCTTGCGGCCGTCGTCGGCGGTGAACGAGCCGCCCCAGTGGTTGATGACCGACTCGATGAGGACGTTGCCGTCGTTGCTGCGGTTGACCGAGACGCCCCAGCCGTAGCGCTTCTGCGCCGGGTCGGAGATCTCCAGCATCGCGTCGCGCAGGTCCTCGAAGGACTTGAGCTGCTCGCGGGGGATGCCCTTGGCCTCGAGCCAGTCCTTGCGCAGCCACCAGCCGCCGCCACCGATCGTGTAGTAGGGGATGCCCCACCACTTCCCGTCGATCTTCAGGCTTGCCTCGGCCGCCGCGCCGACCGCGCCGTACTTCTGCTGGAGCTGCTCGACCTCGGCGGTGACGTCCTCGATGTCGCCGAGCTCGTGCAGCTGGGCGACGAAGCGGGAGGCGGCCACGAAGGCCATGTCCTGGACGTCGCCGGCCTTCACCGCGGCGTCCTGCTTGGCGATGAAGTTGCCCTCGTCGGTGTTGACGGTGACGTTGTTGACGGTCGTGCCGGTCTGGCTGGCGAACTGCCGCACGGCCCGGTCGATCGCGCCGTTCGCGGTCTCCAGGTACTGCTTCTGCGACAGCGTGTTCGACGTGGAGCCCTTGAACTGCGCCGCCTCGTCGATCAGCTCCTGCGGCACGCCGGCCGCCGTGCCGGGCGTCGGGTTGGTCCGCGCCCGACCCTCCTCGGTCTGGCACGCCGCCATACCGGGCACCGTTGCCGCCGCGCCCACGACGAGCGCTCCACGAAGGAACTGGCGGCGATCCAAAGCTGGACGCTTCATCCTTCACCTTCCATATGAGTTCGGTCCTGGGTAGTTCTGCTGTGGAGCGCCCGGCTGATACCAGCCGGCCGCGTCCCGTGACGAACGGGATCCGCGGAGCCGCCGGCCCGGAGGGCTGGAGGTGCTGACACCGGCGGCGCGCAGGCGTCACCGCGGGCGGTGGCCCGTTGGACTCGCCGTGGGTCTTCGTCTACCTGTCAGGCGCCCGGCGCACTCATGGACGCCGGTTGGAGGGGGTGGGGTCGGGGTTGGTCCGGCGGTTCCGCGTGCTGGGAGTACCGGATGGGTAGCGATCTTCGGCGCGGGCAACTTCGACTGTCAACACATCAGATGAGCCCGTTACGCGCTCGTTACAAACGATCGCCTTCCTGCAGGAAATTGGCTGTGCAAAAGGGGACTCCCCAAGATCGTCGGCCGTAATGTACAGTCCGACTCACTCATCTCGTCTGATAAGTTGTCGCTATCGATGCCCCCTGGTCCCGGTCGAAGAGGAGCCTGCCCTGAACGCCCACGAACGAGTTGTCTCCGAGCTCGAGCGGCTGGTCTTCGGAGGAGCCGTGCCCGGGTCGCCGCTGCCGTCGGAGTCCGAGCTCGCCGACGAGCTCAGCGTCAGCCGGCTCACCGTGCGCGAGGCATTCAAGTCACTGCAGGCGCGGGGGCTGATCCATGTGCGCCAAGGCCGGCGGCCCGTCATCGCGCCGCTGAGCGCCATCGCGATCGAAGACTTCTTCACCGCCAGCGTGCGTCTCGACCCGCGCAACTACCTGGATCTCCTCGATGTCCGGCGGGCGCTCGAGGTGCACATCGCCGGGCTCGCGGCGATGCGGGCCAGCCGAGCGGCCACCGCCGGCATGGAGGACGCCCTGGCGGCCATGCGCGCGTCGATCGACGATTCCGAGGCGTTCAACGCCGCTGACGTCCGCTTCCACGAGGCGCTCGCCTCGGCCAGCGGAAACCGGATCCTGACGTTCCTGATCGAGGCGATGCAGCAGCCGTTGCGCAACAGCCGCCTGCAGAGCCGGCGCGGGCACGTCGAGCGGGGCCGGCCACTGACCGAGGTCATCGACGAGCACGCGGCGATCCTCCAGTGCGTCACCGACGCCGACCCGGCCGGCGCGGCCGCGGCCATGCGCGACCACCTGGCGCAGACCGAGCGCTCGCTCTACGCCGCGCTGGACCTGCCGTTCCTCCCGCCCACCGGCGAGCCGGGCGGCCCGGCGTGAAGCGGGCGACCCTCCAGCTCGACCCTCGGCGCCAGGTGGCGCCGGTGCGGCCGCGCCTGTTCGGCTCGTTCGTCGAGCACCTCGGCCGGTGTGTCTACACCGGAATCTACGAGCCCGGCCATCCCACCGCCGACGGCGACGGCTTCCGCACCGACGTGCTCGCGCTCGTCCGCGAGCTGGGCGCCACCACGGTCCGCTACCCGGGCGGCAACTTCGTCTCCTCGTACCGCTGGGAGGACGGCATCGGCCCGGTCGAGCAGCGGCCGGCCCGGCTCGACCTGGCCTGGCACAGCCTGGAGACCAACGCGGTCGGCGTCGACGAGTTCATGCGCTGGGCCGGCAAGGCCGGCATCGAGCCGATCATGGCGGTCAACCTGGGCACGCGTGGCGTCGAGGCGGCGCTCGACCTGCTGGAGTACACCAACCACCGGGGCGGCAGCCACTACGCCGAGCTGCGCCGCGCCAACGGCGTCGACAAGCCGTACGGCATCCGCATGTGGTGCCTCGGCAACGAGATGGACGGCCCGTGGCAGGTCGGCCGCCGCTCCGCGAGCGAGTACGGGCGCCTGGCCGGACAGACCGCGAGCGCGATGCGGCGCTTCGACCCGGGCCTGGAGCTGGTCGCCTGCGGCTCGTCCCACTCCGGCATGCCGACCTTCGGCGACTGGGAGCGCGACGTGCTCATGGAGGCGTACGACCAGGTCGACTACATCTCGCTGCACGCCTACTACCACCAGGCCGGCGACGATCTGGCCAGCTTCCTGGCGAGCGCCGAGGACATGGACCGGTACATCGACTCGGTGGTCGCCATCGCCGACGCGGTCGGGGCGGTCAAGCGTTCCCGCAAGAAGATCATGATCTCGTTCGACGAGTGGAACGTGTGGTACCAGCGCGCGGCGGCGTCCGTGCCGCCGTCCGGTGAGGACTGGCCGGTTGCCCCCCGCCTGCTCGAAGACCGCTACAACCTCGCCGACGCGGTCGTGGTCGGCGGCCTGTTGATCAGCCTCCTGCGGCACAGCGACCGGGTCACCGCGGCCTGCCAGGCCCAGCTCGTCAACGTGATCGCGCCGATCATGACCGAACCGGGCGGACCGGCGTGGCGCCAGACGATCTTCCATCCGTTCGCCCAGACCGCCCGGCACGCCAAGGGGGTCGTGCTCGACGCCCGCCCGGCCGGCTCGACCGTCGACACCGCGAGGTTCGGCGAGGTCGGCGCGGTCGACGCGGTCGCCACCTGGGACGAGCAGGCGCGCGGCGGCACCGTCTTCCTGGTCAACCGCGACACCTCCGAGGAGGCCGAGGTGACGGTGGAGGTGACGGGCGAGACGGTCGAGGTCGTCGAGTGCGCCACCGTGAGCGGCCCCGACCCGTACGTGGACAACACGCTCGACGCGCCCGACCGGGTCCGGCCACTGCCGAACGACCGGGTGACCCGCTCCGACACCGGCCTCACGGTGACGCTGCCGCCGGTCTCGTGGACGATCCTGCGGTGGGCGGCGGCATGAGCCTCGACCAGTCCGCCGGCACCGCACCGGCCGCCATGGACGCGACCGAGGTCGACCGGGTCTGCCGGGCCGCGGCCGACGCGGCGCCAGACCTGGACGCGATGGGGCGCACCGCCCGCGCCGCCCTGCTCACCGCACTCGGCCAGGCCCTCGAAGCCGACCGCACGGCCATCGTCGCCCTGGCCGACCGCGAGACCAGCCTCGGCGCCACGCGTCTCGGCAACGAGCTGACCCGGACCCGCCTCCAGCTGGAACTCTTCGCCGAGGTGCTGACCGAGGGCTCGTACCTCGAGGCCACCATCGACCACCGCGCGGACACGCCGATCGGCCCCCGCCCGGACCTGCGGCGCATGCTCGTGCCGATCGGACCGGTGGCGGTCTTCGGGGCCAGCAACTTCCCGCTGGCGTTCAGCGTGCCCGGCGGCGACACGGCCAGCGCGCTGGCGGCCGGCTGCCCGGTGGTCGTCAAGGCCCATCCGGCGCATCCCGCCACGTCGGCCCGCTGCTTCCAGGCCATGCACGAAGCCGTGCGGGAGCGTGGCGCGCCACCGGCCGCCCTCGCCCTCGTGCACGGGCGCGAGGCGGGCCAGGCCGTCGTCCAGCATCCCGCGATCACGGCGGTCGGCTTCACCGGGTCCACCGCGGGCGGCCGCGCACTCTTCGACCTGGCGTGCGCCCGTCCCGTGCCGATCCCGTTCTACGGCGAGCTGGGCAGCGTCAACCCCCTGATCGTGACGGCCTCGGCCGCGACCGAGCGCGGGGCGGAGATCGCCGCGGGGCTGACCGCCTCCATGACCCTCGGCACGGGCCAGTTCTGCACCAAGCCGGGCCTGCTCTTCGTCCCCGACACCGGCGACGGCGATCTGCTCGTCGACGAGCTGCGCCGGGCGATCACCGCCGCGGCGGCCGGCCCGATGCTGACCGCGGACATCCACGCCGCGTACCAGCGTGGGCTGGACGCCTGGCGGCACTCCGACGGCGTCAGCGCCGTCGCGGAGGGCGGCGTCGACGGGCCGGGCGGTGCGCTCCTCGCCAGGCCGGCGCTCTTCTCCGTGGACGCCGGCGCGCTCACGCCCGACGTGTTGGAGGAGCGGTTCGGGCCGGCCGCGCTCGTGGTCCGCTACCGGGACAGCGACGAGCTGGCCGCCGGCCTCGCCCGCCTCGGTGGGCAGCTGACCGTGTCCGTCCACTGTGCGGAGACCGACCAGGCTCTGCTCACCCACCTGCACACGATGCTCCGGACCATCGCCGGACGCATCGTCTTCAACGGCTACCCGACCGGCGTCGCCGTCACCTGGGCCCAGCACCACGGCGGCCCCTATCCGGCGACCACCTCGGCGCCGCACACCTCGGTAGGTGCCACGAGCATCCGCCGCTGGCTACGGCCAGTGGTCTACCAGGATGCCCCGGCGGCGCTGCTGCCGGTGGAGCTGGCCGAGGGTAAGGCGTCGATCCCCCGACGAGTCGACGGCGACCTCGTCGTGCCCATCCGATAAGACCTCTCCTGCAGCCTTAGGAGGAGCAGTGAAAATTGTCGATGTCAAGGCGACCGTTGTCGGTACGCCCTGGCGTGAGCTCACCTTCATCGAACTCGTCGCGGACAACGGGCTGCGCGGCCTCGGCGAGGCCCGGATGCTGAACAAGACCGACACGCTGCTCGCCTGCGTCAACGAGCTGTCCCGCCGGTACGTCATCGGCAGCGACCCGTTCGACGTCGAACGGCTCGCGTGGCGGTTCGCCTGGGAGGAGTATGGCCGCGCCGGCGAGGTGACGCAGACCGCGCTCGCCACGATCGACCTCGCCTGCCACGACCTGGTGGCCCAACAGCTCGGCGTACCGATCTACCAGCTGCTCGGCGGGGAGTTCCGGAGCCGGGTCCCCGCCTACGCCAACGGCTGGTACCAGGGGGAGCGGGAGCCCGACTCGATCGCCGCCAAGGCCGCTCAGGTCATCGCGCGCGGCTACCGGGCGCTGAAGATCGACCCGTTCGGCGCGGCGACCGCCGAGCTGCCCGCCGTCCAGCTCCGCCTCGCCTGCGACATCCTCGCCGCGGTCCGGGACACGGTCGGACCCGACGTCGACCTGATGGTGGAGATGCACGGGCGCTTCACCGCCGCCAGCGCGGCCCGCGTCGCCAAGGCGATCGAGCCGTACGCCCCGGCGTGGATCGAGGAGCCCGTGCCACCTTCCGACATGGTGGGGCTGCGCCAGTTGCGGGCGGCGACGAGCGTCCCGATCGCCACCGGCGAGCGGGTCCACACCGTCGCGGAGTTCCGTGAGCTGCTGGAGCACGGCCTGGTCGACATCGTCCAGGCCGACCTGACCCACATCGGTGGATTCACCGGCCTGCGCAAGCTCGCCGGCTGGGCCGCCGCCTACAACGTGCTCATCGCGCCGCACAACGTCTGCGGGCCGGTCGGCACCATGGCCAACCTCCACCTCGCCGCCGCGACACCGAACTACAAGGTGCTCGAGCACTTCAACGACTTCGCCGACCCGTGGGTCGCCGGCCTGGTGTCGGCCGCGCCGACCGTCGACGCGGCCGACGGGCACTTCGCCATCCCCACCGCGCCCGGGCTGGGCATCCGGCTCGACCACGAGGCGTGCGCCCGGTACCCGCGGACGAACGCCCACTTCAACCTCGTGCGTGACGGCTGGGAGCGCCGCAACCCCGCCGTGTCGGCGCAGGTCTGAGGTGGGGGCGCCGGCCCGGTCCCGGTAAATCGGTGGCGGTTTGACGTCGTTCGTCGTTCGATACCAATGGTGGACACCGCAAGGCGCCGCGAGCGTTGGATGGCTCAGCTCGACGGCTATGTGAGTGGCCCGACAGCCGGGCCCACGGCGACGGAGCGGGCGCTGACGAAGGTCGGCGACGCCTCGGCCATCGTGCTCGTGGAGGGTCTCAGCGACCAGATCGCGCTGGAGACCCTGGCCCGCCGCCGCGGGCGCGACCTCGCGGCGGAGCACGTCGTGGTCCTACCGGTCGGCGGCGCGCACGCGGTCCGGCGCTACCTGGCACGGTTCGGCCCGGAGGGCGCGGGCCTGCGGCTGGCCGGCCTGTGTGACGTCGGCGAAGAGGACATCTTCCGGCGTGGCCTCGCCGACGCCGGTCTCGGCTCGCCGCTGACGCGTGCCGAGATGGAGCGCCTGGGCTTCCACGTCTGCGTCGCCGACCTGGAGGAGGAGCTGATCCGGGCCGTCGGCGCGGCGCGCATCGAGGCGCTCTTCGAGGAGCACGGCGACATCGGCTCGTTCCGTTCACTGCAGAGCCAGGTCGCGTGGCGCGACCGGGCGGTCGACGCGCAGATGCGGCGCTTCTTCGGCAGCGCCGCCCGGCGCAAGTTTCGCTACGCGCGCCTTCTGGTCGAGGCGGTCGACCTCGACCAGGTGCCGCGCCCGCTCGACGCCGTCCTCGCCGGCGTGTGACGCCCGCGGCGAGCGCACGGGCTGGCGCGCGCCGTCGTGGTCGAGTGCCGTCCATGTACCGTAGCCGCGGGCTCTGACCGGGAGCGACGACGACCGGAAGGATTCGGGCGGTGACGGCTGGTGGAAAGGCGGGGTTCTCCGCTGCCCTCCGCGCGTTGCGTGAGCGCGCCGGTCTGACCCAGCAGGATCTGGCGGACCGGGCCGGGTTGAGCGTCGGCGGGCTGCGCGACCTGGAGCAGGGACGGGTCGCCGCGCCACGTCCGGCCACGCTGCGCCGGCTCGCCGCCAGCCTCGGCGTCTCCGACGAGGAGGCCGCCGGGCTCGTCCGCCTCGGCCAGCGCGCCAATCCGCCCGTGCACGACCTGCGGATCCAGGTGCTCGGACCGCTCGCCGTCGTCGCTGGCGCGGAGAGCGTCGACCTGGGCTCCACCAAGCAGCGCACGTTGCTGGCGGTGCTGGCGCTGACGCCGAACGTACCGGTGCACCTGGACACGCTCGTCGAGGTGGTGTGGGGCGGGCGGCCCCCGGAGAACGCCGCCGCCCTCATGCACAACCGCGTGTCCCGGCTGCGCCAGCGGCTGCGGCCGCGACGGCGCGCCGGCCGGCGGGAGCAGTTGCTGGTCGCCACGATGGGCGGCTACCAGTTGGCCGTCGGCGACGAGCAGCTCGACCTGCTGGAGTTTCGCCGCTGCGCCGAGCGGGCCCGCCGCGCCCACCGGGAGGGGGACGTGGCCTCCGCCTACGAGTGGTACCAGCGGGCGGCCGGCCTGTGGCGGGGCGCGCCGCTGGCCGACCTGGCCAGCCTGCGGATCCTGCCCGAGGTGGCCGCACTGGAGCGGGAACGGCAGTCGGCCGTGGTGGAGTACGCCGACGCTGCCGCCACGCTCGGCCACCACGATCGGGCGCTGCCCTCGTTGCGGCAGGTCACGGAGGCCGATCCGCTGGACGAGGCGGCCCACGCGCGGTTGATCCTCGCGCTGGCCGGCAGCGGGCAGCAGGCCGCGGCGCTGCGCGTGTACGAGGCGCTGCGCCGGCGGCTGGTCGACGAACTCGGCGCGGATCCGGGACCGGAGCTGGCCGGCGCGTACCAGCGCGTGCTGCGCCAGGAGGTGCCCCGGTCCGCCGGGACCGGCCCGGCCGTGAGCGCCCACCGCCAGTTGCCGCCCGACATCGCCGACTTCACCGGCCGCGAGGCCGAGCTGGGCACGCTGCGGTCGGCTCTGCCACCGAGCGGCGGCGCGGGCACGACGCTGGTGATCTCGGCGATCGAG
Organism: Phytohabitans kaempferiae; assembly: GCF_042433955.1. Classification (NCBI taxonomy): domain Bacteria; kingdom Bacillati; phylum Actinomycetota; class Actinomycetes; order Micromonosporales; family Micromonosporaceae; genus Phytohabitans; species Phytohabitans kaempferiae. The sequence continues at coordinate 282,077 of NZ_JBHLUH010000039.1, forward strand.
GGGATGGCCGGGGTCGGCAAGACGCGGCTCGCCGTCCACCTGGCCCACCAGCTGGTGAGATCCGGCCGGTACGCCGACCTCCAGCTCTACGTCGACCTGCGCGGGCACGCCGACGAACCGCCCGCCGAGCCGGCCACCGTGCTCGCCTCCTTCCTCTACCTGCTCGGTGTGCCCGGCGCCCAGATCCCCGACGGGCTGGACGCGCGGGCCGCGCTGTACCGGGACCGGCTGCACGGCCGGCACGCCCTGGTCGTCCTGGACAACGCCGCCGGCGGCGACCAGGTGCTGCCGCTGCTGCCGGCCAGCCCGACCAGCCTCGTCCTGGTCACCAGCCGCCGCGTGCTCGCCCTCGACGGGGCCCGGACGCTCGACCTCGGCGTCTTCACACCACAGGAGGCGCACACGCTGCTCGGCCGGGTCGCGGGGGAGCAGCGGGTCGCCGCCGATCCGGTCGCCGCCCGCCGCGTCGCCGAACTCTGCGGGCGGCTGCCGCTGGCGGTGGTGCTGGCCGCCCACCGGCTGCGGTCCCGGCCCGCGTGGACGTTCGCCGACCTCGCCGCGCGGCTGGAGGCGGCGGGCGATCGGCTGGGGGAGCTGGCGGTCGGCAGCCGGCACATCCGCGCCGTCTTCGACCTCTCCTACCGGGCGCTCGACCCGCCCGGGCAGCGGCTGTTCCGGCTGCTCGGCCTGCACCCCGGCGAAGACTTCACGGCCGGCTCCGCCGCGGCACTGGCGGGCGTGTCGCCGGCGGCGGCCCGGCACGCCCTCGAACAACTGGTGGACGAGCACCTGGTCACACCGGTCACCGCCGACCGCTACCGGCTGCACGACCTGCTCCGCGAGTACGCCTGCGCGCGGGCCGCCGAGGACGAGGACGCCGGCGACGCCGTGCATCGGGTCCTCACCTGGTACCTGCACGCCGCCGACGCGGCCGTGCGCCGGCTGTCCCCGCACAACGTGGAGGTCGTCCTGGACGAGCCGCCCCGGCTGTCCGACCTGCCGGTGTTCGAGACGGAGGAGCACGCGTTCCAGTGGCTCACCGCGGAGCGGAGCACCTTGATCGCCGCGGTCACGGGCGCCGCCACGCACGGCCGGCACGACATCGCCTGGCGGTTGCCGGCGGTGCTGCGGCTGTACTTCGAGCGCCACAGCAACTGGCACGACTGGCTCGGCACCAGCCAGATCGCCCTCCGGGCGGCCCGGCGGGCGGCGGACCGGTCAGGTGAGGCGCTGATCCTCAACGGTCTCGGCCTCGTCTACGCGGAGATCGAGCAGACCGACAAGGCCATCGAGTGCCTCACCGGGGCACGCGAGATCCGCCGTGCCATCGGCGACCGGCACGGCGAGGGGCGCACGCTCAACAACATCGGCATCACGTACGGCCGGCTGGGCCGGTTTCCCGACGCCGTCGCCTACCTGACCGCGGCCCTGGAGATCCGCCGGTCAACCGCCTCGGAGTACGACCAGAGCATGACGCTGGGCAACCTCGGCCGGGCGTACGCCGGCGCCGGGCAGCACGAGGAGGCGATCGAGTGCCTGCGCGAGGCGCTCGACGTGCGGCGGCGGCTGGCCGATCCGGTCGGTGTCGCCTGGGCGCTGTACAACCTCGGCGAGGGGCTGCTCCGCGCGGGGCGGCACCAGCAGGCGCTCGCCCCGCTGGCCGAGGCGCGCGACATCTTCCGTGCCAAGCACTGTCCCCGGCTCGAGGCCGGCACGCTGGTGGTCCTCGGTGACAGCCTCCTCCTCGCCGGTGAGCCGGAGCGGGCCCGCGAGTGCTGGCAGCAGGCGCTGGACGGGTTCGACGCGCTCGACCATCCGGAGGCCGAGGCGCTGCGCGGCCGGCTGGCGCGGGATGCCGGCGTACCCGTAGCCAACCCGTAGCCGGCCCGCAGGTGGGCCAGCACCACCGGCGCTGAGCAGTGCCGCCGTCGCCGGGGTACGGGCTGGCTCGATGCCAGGTTCCGGTGAGCGCGGTCCGCCACCGTAGCGGGCGTGACTTTGAGAGAGCGATCCACACGCGGTTTCGGCGCGGTGTCCGCCGGCGCGGTGCTCGCCGTTCTGGCTGTGCCCGTGCTGCCGGCGCCCGCGTACGCCGCGCCCGTCCCCAAGCCGAACCCGCGCCAGTGGTACCTCACGGATTGGCAGATGGAGCGCGCGGTCTGGCCGGTGTCGCAGGGCGAGGGCGTGAAGGTGGCCATTGTGGACACCGGTGTGGACGACGGCCACAACCTGCCCGAGATGCGCGACGGCGTGGTCCTGCCCGGCGTGGACATCTCCGAGCATCAGGAGGGCAGCGACGGGCGGTACGACTTCAACGGCCACGGCACGCAGATGGGCCTGCTCGTGGCCGCCCGGGGGACCGGGGGTGGCGCGGTCGGCGTCGCGCCGAGGTCGACGATCCTGCCGGTCAAGATCTCCACCGGTGTGGATACCCGCAACGGCATCCGGTGGGCCGCCGACAACGGCGCCAAGGTGATCAACCTTTCCATCGCCCACATCCGGATCGGCGAAAGGTGCTCGCCCGAGATGCAGGACGCGCTCAACTACGCGATCGAGCGCGATGTCGTGATCGTGGCGGGCTCGGGCAACGACGGCAACGGCGACAACAACACCGAGGAGCCCTCCTCCTGTCCGGGCGTGGTGGCCGTCGGCGCGGTCGACCGGTCCGGCCGGCCGTGGGAGAAGACCCAGCGCAAGCCGTACGTCGCCGTCGCCGCGCCGGGCGCGAGCCTGCCGATGCGGAACTACTACGGCGAGTGGGTGGAGAGCAACGGCACCAGTAACTCCGCGGCGCTCGTCGCCGGCCTGGTGGCGCTGGTCCGGGCCAGGTTTCCGGACGCATCGGCGCGCGAGGTGGTCCAGCGCGTGATCGCGACGGCGCGCGACACGGGCCCCTCGGGCCCGGACGAGACCACCGGCTACGGCGTCATCGACCCCGCGCGGGCGCTCACCGAGGAGGTACCGGCGGACGCGCCGAACCCGGTCTTCGCCGCGTACGACGCATTGCGGGAGGAGCGGGAGAGCGCGGAACGGCGCGACGCGCTCCTGGGGCGCCTGCCCTGGATCGGCGGCGGGCTCTGCCTGGCGCTCTGCGTCGGGGCGGTCGCGCTGCTGATCGTCTGGAGCGTGCGCCGGGACCGGCGTGCGCGCCTCGCCGCGGGCGGGTGGGGCCGGCCGTGAACCAGTACCCGCCCACCGCCCAGTACCCGCCGCCTCCCGCCCCGGCGCGGTCCCGGCCGCACCGGTCGTACACGAAGACGATCGTGATCGTGACGGTCGCCGTGCTCGCCGGTTGCCTGGGCCTCGGCGGCGTCTCCGCCGCGCTCTACAAGTACTTCGACTCCCTGACCGAGCCGAAGCCCCTGGCGTCCGCCGTCTCGGACGGCCCGATCTACCGCAGGCTCCCCAGCGCCTGCGCGCTGCCGGCGCCGGTGGTCCAGGACCTGGTTCCGGACCCGGAGGAGGCCAACGGGTTCGACCGGGCGGAGAGGGCGGAGCGGAACGAGGGCGCGCGCAGCCACTGCCACTGGGAGGTCTCCGTCGCCGAGGGGAAGCGCCGCGCGCAGACCAGGGCGCTGAAGGTCACCGCCACCGCCTACCTGGACGGCCAGGTGACCGCGGCGGAGCAGGCCAAGAGCCTCCTCGACGTCCACCTGGAACCGGCGCGGAAGAACACCGGCGAGACCGGCGGCGGCTCGACCTTCGGGCCGGTGGAGCCGCTGGAGGGGGTCGGGCAGGAGGCGTACGCGCAGGACTCGGTCACCCGCTCCGGCCACACCTACGGCGGCACCACCATCTGGGCGCGGCTGGACAACCTCGTCCTCGAAATCTCGTACTCCGGCTCGGACGACACGCGCGTGCGGGAGCGTGCGATGCCCGCCGAGCAGGCCCGCCGGGGCGCGGAGACGGCCGCCCGCGCGTTCGCCGAGCTGCTCGGGTCGTGCGCGGAATGCCGGAGCTGAAGGGAGGCACCTGTGGGTGAGGAGAACCCGTACCAGTCCGCGACGAACTTCAACACAAGGACCGACTGGCTGAGTGACCAGAAGCCGGTCGACCTCAACCTGGACGGCATGGGGGACTTCGCGCAGAACATGCAGACCATCCACGACAACCTGCGCGACGAGCTGGGCTACGTGCACGATCTGCACTCCGTCCCGATGAAGGCATGGGAAGGGATCGTGCTCGGCGAGGCGAGCTTCGTGCGCACCAGGATGGGCGACAACGCGAAGGAACTCTCCCACTACCTCCAGCGCTTGAGCAGCGCGCTGCTCAACATCGGCATGGCGGCCCAGACCATCGCCGACACGTACGGGGCGGCGGACGGATTCTCCGCCATCGAGCTCAACACCGTGCGGTACGCGTTCGCCGAGCCCGGCGCGGCCCGGCCGTCCGGGCTGTCACCGTTGGTCACCGGCGAGACCTACGAGGAGAAGATGGCCGCCATCCGCCCCACCGCCGGCGCACCCCCGGTGACCAGGCGCGAACCGCGGGGCGGCGAGACTCCGCGCCGCACGGTGACCACGGAGACGCACGCGGACGGCTCGCAGACGGTCACCACGAGGAACGCGGAAGGGGAGGTCACCGAGCAGGTCCGGACCGCTCCGCAGACCGCCGGTGGACCGGGCGTAAACGACTCGCCCCGCCAGCGCGCGCTCGACAGCGTCGAGGGCATGTACTGAGGCTTCGAGCCAGGCGGGAGAGGTAAATGGGGGAGTACTGGGGCGCGAAGGTGACGGCCCTTCCGGCCGGTGCCGTGCCGCACGCGCGCACCCGATACGCCGACGTCCAGCAGAACTTCGACTACACGAAGCCGGCGGGCTCGACCGGGGCCGACGACATCGAAATGATCAACCGCAAGATCATGAACCAGCATCCGGAGGACATCTCGCTGTTGGCGGACCGCTGGCAGAACGCACACGACCTGCTGGTGAGCATCCGCGCGCAGCTGTTGCTCCAGGGCGGACTGCTCGAGCGGGAGTGGCGCGAGTCGCGGGCCCGCGACATCTTCCTGGAGCGGGGGCCGGGCGAGACGCTGGCGTACCTGGACGACTGGATCGAGGCCACGCTCAGCAACAAGGAGGCGCTGCGCGCGCTGGTCACCATCGCCGAAGACTCGCGGACCCGGATGCAGGAGATCTGGGCCGACTACCAGCGCGACATCGCGGCGGCCCGCGACCTCAGCACCTGGGACGAGATCAAGGAGGACCTGCAGATCTGGCAGGGCTGGAAGGCCAGCCTCAGCCGCTCCACCGGCATGGTCGGCGTCTCCCGCGACACCGGCGAGGCGAAGGAGCAGGCGGCCCGGGAGGCGGTCAACGCCGTCCACGAGCGGTACAACCGCATAGCCCAGGCGCATGCCAGCGGCGTGGCCAGCAGGTACGCCGAGACCTTCACCAAGATCGGCGAGGGTCACGGGGCGTTGTTCGAGCCGATGAACGTGGTCTTCAACCCGCCGCATCCACCGTTTCCGGCGCTTCCGGGAGCGCCGCCGGGAGCGCCTTCGGTGGCACCGCCCGGGGCTCCGGCCGGGGTGCCGACGGCGCCGCCGGTACCTCCCGCCGCCCGGCTCTTCCACCCCGTCGTGCCGCCGGTCGAGATGATCGCGCGGCCGGACGTGTCCGTCGCCGTCCCGTCCCCGGCCGCCGTGCCGACCCCACCGGCGGTGCCGGCCGCCCCGGTCCCGCCTGGCATGGCGGTGCCGCCCGTGCCTGCCCCGCCGGGCGTGCCCGTGCCGACGGTGGCTGGCCCGGTCACCGGCGTGCCCGTCACACGGCCTTCGGTGGGTCCTGGCGCGCTCCCGCCCGGGGCCCCGCCGCAGCCGTCCGCGCTCCCTCCGGGCGCGCCCCGCCCCGGCGTCCACAATGGAGTCCTCAAGGCCGGGAACGCGCCGGCCGCGCCGCCGTCACTCCCGCCGAACATGCCGCAACCTGGGCGTACGATCGGCCGCGCCCCCACCGCGCCGGACACCGAGGAGCCGGCGCGGCCGGTGACCGGGCGGCCGACCGACTCGGAGAGCGCCTTCTCCGGGCCGCCCCCGCCGGCCTCTCCCGTCCTGGGCAACCCCCGGCAGCCGCCGGCCCGCCCTGGGCACCGGGAGCGACCGCCGCTCACCGGCCCTCGCCGGACCGATCCACCGGCACCGGGCGCACCGGCGGGCGCCGTACCGCCGGTGCTCAACGCCCCGTCCCCGCCCCAGGCCACGCCGCCACGGCAGTCTCCCGCCCGGCGCGGGACCCCCGGCGCACCGGTCCCGCCCGGCTCGGAGTGGGTCGGTGCCGGCACCGCCCGCGACCGGGCCAGCGGTCCGGTGCTGGGCCGCCCCCACACGCCGACCGGCCAGCCGGCGTCCCGCCTGGAGGAGGTCCCCGAGCGGCTCCGCGGCCACGCGGCCCGGCAGCCCACGAGCGGGCCCGCCGTACCGCCGGAACTGACCCCGCGGCGAACGGTGCCCGAGGAGCCAGCGCCCGCCGAGATCCGCCCCGACGAGGAGGCGTTCCACCTGGAGACGCCGGGCGGCGGCGTCATCGGCAAGCAACCGGAACGCGCCGTGCACCGCCCCGAGCCACCGGCCTCGCTCGGCCGCGCGTAGCGGCCCGGCGCCAGGCGATCTATTCCGAGGGACGGATTTGGGCTGCCGCGATGCTCGTCGTGGTCCAGGCGGCTTCGCCCTGCTTCGGGCGTCCGCTGCCCAGACGCGGGGCCGTTTCCATCCGGAAGCAGGTCAATCCCGACCCCGACGTGTTCCCGGCTCGGGGCCGCTGTGCGTCCGTGGCGATTTTTCCCGAGCGCCTCTCGCCGGCACCGAGAGCCGGATCGAGGGGTCAGGCGGCCGGCGGGCGGCCCGAGCCTTCGGCGAGCACCGGGAGGCGCTGCCAACTCGCCAGGTCGGTCGGGTCTTCCGGGGCGCCGTCGCAGATGACGTACCGCTGGGGGGTCATCGCGGTGAGCCGGCCAGGCAGGGCGGCCAGGCAACGCGCGTGCGCCTCCTCGGGGCTGGCCGGTGCGGCGTCCCGCCCAGCACTGGCGGCCAGGTACGCCACCAGCCCGGTGCCCACGGACGGCTCGGCGTCCGCTCCGGCCGCTGGCACCGCGAACGCGTGGGCCGCACCGGCGCCGAACGCGTCGTCGAGCAGGCGCCGCACCTCGGCCAGCTCGATCCAGCAGGAGTCGACGAGCAACCAGCCCGGCCCGCGGGCGATCGGCTCCAGGCCGGTGGCGGGGCCGACGGCCGCCTCGTCCAGGTCGGCGCCGGCCGCGGCCAGCAGCAGCCGCTCGATCGCGCGCAGCAGCGACTCCACCTCGTCCCGGTCGACAAGGCCGGTGTCGGAGCTCCAGCCACTCAGCCGGAGGAGGCCGTCGACCTGCCACAGGTCGAACCGGATCGGCATCGACGTGGGCGGCGCCGGCCGCCACACCACCTCAGTGCGGGACGCCGCGTCGGCCAGCGAGTCGACCGGATCGGGCGGTGGGCCGGCCGCGGCCGTGTCGACGACCAGGTTGTTGAACAGCGGCTCGAACCGCAGGTACAGGCCCCGTTCGGTGGCCACGCGCCGGTGCAACCGCGTCGCCACGCTGGCGTCCCAGGCCCCGTTGCGGCTGGCGCTGAGCATCGCCGCGAACGCCCGCCGCACCAGCTCGTCGAAGCTCGCGCCATCGGTGTCGAGGCGGACGAGCACCGACTGCGCCAGCGTGCCGACGTACTGCTCCAGCCTCGGCTCGAACCGGTTTCCAGAAAGGATCGGAAACCGGCACTCGCGGTATCCGGTGCGCCGGGCGAGCACCGCGCACATCGCGGCGAACACGATCGTCGGGCGGCTCGTGCGGGTGCGGCTGGCGATGTGCCGCAGCGCGGTGGCGGCGGCCGGCGACGAGAGCTGCCCGATCCCGCCGCCGGCCGGTGGTCCGGTGCGCGGCCGCACGTACAGGCTCTGGGGGACCAGGCGCAGGTGCCGCTCCCAGTGGCGGATGGCCGCCTCGTGGCGCCGCCGGGCGCGCGGGTCCGACTCGGCCTCGGCCTGGGCGAGCGGCTGGTGGACGTCGGCCGCCAGGCCCCGCGGATCGCGCAGCAGCGCGGTGAACTCGCGGCCCAGCACGGTCATGGCCTGGAAGTCGACGGCGTGGTGGGAGAAGACCATGACGGCGGACTCCGCCCGCTCGCCCCGGACGGCCATCGCGACCCGCAGGGGCAGCGGCGCGTCCGGCGCGATGCCGCTGGCGAGCCGGGCGAGCAGCTCGTGCGCGAGGCGGGTCGGGTCGGGCGGGCCGGTATGGTGCTCGTCCACCGACCAGACCTCGATGGACAGCTCGCCGGAGCCGGCCACGCGCTGGACCGGCGGGTCGCCGCCGAGGTAGCGCGTGCGTAGCCCCTCGTGCCGCGTGAGCAGCGCGCCCATGGCGGTGGCCACCTGCTGGACGGTGGTGCCCTCCGGCAGGTCGAGCGTCCACTTGAGAGTGGAGTAGCAGTGGTCGGGGGACTGGTCCAGCCACACCTTGATGTTGACCTGGCCGAGTGTGTACGGCCCCTCCGCGTCGCGCCCGCCGCCGAACCGGACCGGCACCGCCGGGCGTGGCGTCAGGCTCACCTCGCCGGCTTCATCGACGTGGATCACCGCAGTCGCACCGCCTTCGACCGATCCCGCCGGCAACGCGCACAGTGTACGTGCTCTGGATCACCGCGAAAATGGGCGTGCGCCGCGACCGGGGGAGCGGTCACGGCGCACGCCGCGGTGTTCGTTCGGTCGTTACTGGACGATGCCGCCGGCGCGCAGCCTGATCTGCAGCTCCGACTTGACCACCGTGACGCCCGGCACCGTGGTCGCGGCCATCTCGGTGGTGACCACGCCCTTACCGATGCCGACCCCGCTGACCTGGACCACGTACGACACCGAGGCGCCCGGAGCGGGCGGGCTGCTGGTGATACGCAGGTCTTCGGTCGGGAGCGTGCCAGCCGGAAGCTGCTGACCGCCGCTGCCGTTGGCGTTCTCGGCGCCGACGATCAGGTCCTGTCCGGCGGGCGCGGCGGGCAGGGCGGCCGGGTCGTAGGCGAAGACGATGTCCTCCTCGCCGTTGACCCCGATCCAGATCTGGAAGTGCCGGTTGGAGTTGGTGCCCCACACGTCCACCTGCCACTCCACGACCAGCCAGTCGCTCACCCCGTCGGTGAGGATGGTGGCCCGGATACCCTCGTCGTTGGAGCCGTCCAGGTCGGTCCAGAACGGTGCCAGGACGTTGTTTGGCCGGGCCGGGTCGGGGATCTGGGTCAGCTCGCAGCAGTTGTTGTCCTCGGACGTGCCGCCGCCGACGATCGCGTACCCGTTGGAGTCGATGCCGATCCTCGTGTACACCACGCCGCCATAGTTGAACGGCGGCACGTTGTAGTTGAGGATCTCCTCGTCACCGATGGGGGTCGGCGCGACGCCGAAGGCGGCCAGCGGTATGTACCCGGCGGTGGTGCCCGGGGACAGCGACGGCACGCTCGGCTCGGCGCCGGCGAGCGCCACGTCGTTCTTCACCACACGCCGCGGGCCGGCCACGGTCGCGCCCTCGACCCCGGAGACCTTGAGGTGCTCGTTGACGGTGGTCTCGAAGTCGACCACGGCGTCGCCGAACGAGTCGTTGGTCGCCGTGATGGTGCACTCCGCCGTGCCCTTGAAGACGAGCCGGTCCGCCGGCGTGCACTCGCTGGTCAGCGTGACGTCGCCCTGCTGCGGCACGAAGGCCACGGGCAGGCGCAGCGTCGGCAGGTTGTTCTGGACCGGGTCGAGGATCACCTGACCGAACTGCTGGCCACCGGTGGTGGTCGAGGTAATGGTGATCTTCAGGTCCCTCGACTTGCCGGCGCCCAGCGTGAAGACGCTCGGCGTGACAGTGATCTTGCTGCCGGCCGGCGACTTGACGTGTACGCGGTAGGTCTGGCTGCCGCTGGTCACGTTCTTCGCGGTGCGGACCGTGGTGAGCCGGCCGGGCATGGTCGGCGCGTTCACCGAAGGCAGGTTGAGGTGCACCGCGCTGACCGGGTCGTTGCCGATGGCCAGCATCCGCTCGGCCGTCTCGTCGAAGGTCAGGCCCGGCTTCTGGGCCTTCTTCAGGTCGACCCGGCCGCTGCCGTAGTCGAACGGGTCGGCCGGCGTGGTCAGGTCTTCCTTGACCACGTCCTGGCTCGCCGTGGTCATCAGCGCCGACTTGATCTGCCCCGGGCTCCAGCCGGGGTGCAGCGACTTGAGCAGCACCGCCGCTCCGGCGATGTGCGGCGCGGACATCGACGTGCCCGCGATCGCCTGGAAGTACTCACCGGGCGGGCCGTTTTCGACCGCGTCGGGCGTCGGCGAGTTGCCGGCCAGGATCTGCACACCGGGCGCCGTGATGTCCGGCTTGATGCCGAAGCCGCCGGGCCCGCGCGACGAGAACGCGGCCATGACGTCGGCCTGCCCGTTTTCCTTCTGGCCGGCGGTGAACGTGCCCGTCACGGCCGTGTGCGAGGCCATGAACGCCTCGAACTCGGTGCCGTCGGCCAGGTGCACCGTCGGCAGCCAGTGGTTGTCGGTCTCGATGTCGGCCAGCGTGGGGTTGTAGAGCACCATGCCGATCGCGCCGCCCTGGAGGACGTTGTAGCCCTTCTCGACGCGGGCGTTCACGCCTCGCTCGCAGGCGACGATCTTGCCGGTGAAGGCGCCGGCCGGAGCCGGCTCCGTGCACAGCGCGGGATAGTCCGACACCGACTCGGCCAGCACGACCGGGGTCTCCGCGGTGACACCGGCGGTGATCGAGGCGCCCTTCAGGGTCAGCGTGTCGCCGCCGCTCTTGAGGGTCAGCGTGGAGTTGAACTCGCGGGTCTGGGTCGACGCCGCGACGGTCGTGACCCACGGTGACACGTGGTCGGTGGTCGCCGTGCCGGGGCCCGAGTTGCCGGCGGAGGCCGCGACGAAGACGCCCGCCGCGTACGCGTCGAGGAACGCCAGCTCGGCCGGGTCGGTAAAGGGGCTGCCACCACCGGAGATCGAGTAGTTGATCACGTCGACCCCGTCGAGCACGGCCTGCCCGATCGCGGCGGCCAGGTCGGAGTCGTATCCGCCCTGCTCGCCGAGGCCCTTGTAGACCGAGAGCCAGGCGCCCGGCGCGACGCCCTGGACCGGGCCGCGCTCCACGCCGAAGACCGGCGCCGAGTCGAGCACGTTGCCGGCCGCCGTGGACGCGGTGTGCGTGCCGTGGCCGCCGCTGTCACGCGCGGACTCGTAGTCTTCGCCCCCGTTGAGGGCCAGGTACGTGTCGAGGAACGGCGCGCCGCCGATGAGCTTGTTGTTGCACACGAACACGTCGTTCTGCGGTGTCAGGGGGTTGTCGCCGAAGTCGCACGTGCGCGGCGTGCCGTCGGCCTTGGCCGGCGGGGGGTTGAGGTTGCCGTTGTCGGCGAACGACGGATGCTCCGGCCAGGCGCCGGTGTCGATGACCCCGATGATGATGCCGGCGCCGGCGTTCTTCTTGCCGCCCAGCGCGCCGTACGTGCTGGTGGCCCCGATGAACGCGGCGCTCGAGTCGGTCAGCGGCTGGCGCAGTTGGTCCTTCTGCACGGCCACCACGCCGTCGACCTTCAGCAGGTCGCCGACCTTGTTGGCCGGTACGGTGGCCGACACGCCGCCGTAGACGGTGCGCAGCCGCTGCCGCACGTCGGCGCCGGGCACCGCCTTGGTGAGGTCGGCGACGATCTTCTCCTCGCGCTGCACGACGTGCCGCTGGTACGCCTGCACCTCCGCGCCGCGCCCGAGCTTGCGGCCGGTCTCCGCGGGGCTCGTGGCGGACAGCCCCGCGACGCCACCGCTGTATGTGGCCACCGGGTCGTAGTCCAGCTTGACGAGGACCGGGATCCGGGTGGACTCGGTACGGTTCAGCAGTGTCGGGTCGGTCTCCGCCAACCGGCTGGTCGGCGCCTTCGCGGCGGCGACCCGGTCGCTCGGCGTGAGCCTCTGCCCGAGGCTAAAACCACCACTGGGCGCGGCGACGCTGGGATTGGCCCAGGTCACCACCGCCAGCGGGAGTGTGAGAGCGGCCGCGAATCCGGCCCGCAGCCACTTCTTTTGGCGCATCCGATCCCCTCCCAAGGAAAGGTGTTGCGCGCCTTCCTCACGCCCGCGGCGTTGACCGCGGCTGGCGCGAAGTCGGCGCATGGGGGTGCGGGCATCGTTTCACGCAACTGCGGGAATGGACAGACCACGCGCCGCGTCTGCCGATACTTGACTCACTTGGGCCACGCGGAGGCCCACAGGAGTCACTACGGTTCCGGCAAAACGGGCGTGGTTTCACTTGGTGTCCCAACTGCTGTCTCGCGATTCGAAGGCGACTCGGTTTGGGGGGTTCGCGCCGGTTCACGTTTGGCGCCGCCGACGCCGCGCCGGGCGCCACGAGGTATCCCGCCGAGCCGGGAATGACTGTCTGGAGTGGAGCCCATGACGGCGCGGCCGGGATGGCCCGGCGGTCGTCATCGGTGCCGAGCCGGGGGACCGCCAGTTGGCGTTCCAGCGTGTCCCGCACTGGAGCGCGCCGGCCTGGGGCGATCCGTGGCGTCCACAGCAGTTGCATGTGGACATTCGCGTCGACGACGTGGACGCCGCGGAGCGGGCGGTGCTGGCCCTCGGGGCGAAACGGCTGCCGGGGGAGTTGGAGGGTCGCTACCGTGTCTTCGCGGACCCGGTGGGTCATCCGTTCTGCCTGGTGTTCGGGGGGCACGGCCCGTAGCCAGACGGTGCGGCCGGTCCCTCCGGCGCCCACCGGGACGCTGGTTGGGACCGGCCGCTGTCGTCAGCCGGTCAGAGCTTCCCCGCCCCCGCACCGGACGTGACGGATGCCTTCACCGTGCCGACGTTCTCGGCGGTGTACCCGTACGGCAGCGCGGCCACCGTGCCGTTGGTCTCGCACGGGCCGGAGTTGGTGAGCGAGTTGTCGCGGGCCACCAAGCGACCCGGATCCGACTCCGCGTACCCGCTTGCCGACCAGCACGCCTGCTGCACGTTCTCGAAGACGTTCGCCTCGACGAGCACACCGGCGTCCATTGTGGAGGCGATGGCGTACGAGGCGGTGTTGTTGTTTATGTTCGAGTAGTAGTTGTTGAGCACGTGCACCGTCTCGCCGAAGCGCACGCGCGGGTTGCGCTCGAAGGTCCGGTCGAACCAGTTGTGGTGGTACGTGACCCGCAGGTGGCCGGAGTCCTCGCTCTCGTTGCCGTCCGAGTGGCCGACGAGCGAGTTCTTCCAGTGGTTGCGGAAGACGTTCCACGAAACGGTGATGTAGTCGCCGGCGTGGGTGATGTCCAGCATGCCGTCGTAGTGGTCGGGGTCGTTCTCGATCGTGCTGGAGAGCGTGTTGTGGTCGATCCAGATGTGCGTGGCGTTCTCGATCTGGATGGCGTCGCCGCCGACCACGCCGCGGATGTTGAGGTTCTGGATGATCACGTTCGCCGGCCGCATGTCCTCGATGTTGAGAGTGGTGCCGGAGAGGCCGGAGCTCGCGCCGACGCCGCGGATCGTCTTGTTGGCCGTGATCTCGACGGTGCCCGAGCCGCTGAGCATGCCGTTGACCAGGATGGTACGCGCGCCCGCGCTCTGCGCCTGGGTCCGGAAGTCGGCCCAGCTGCTCACCGTCACGGTCGGACCGTCCGCGCCGCCGGTGGTGCCGCCGGCCTGCGTGGCCCAGCCGATGATCCCGGTCGGTGGCGGCGGGTTGGAGGTCGGCGGGTTGGACGTGGGCGGCGTCGAGGGCAATGCCGACGCGGTCGGTGACACCGGGGGAGAGGTGGGCGGCGCCGTGGTCGGGCTCGGGCCGGCCGCGTCGGTCACCACGACGTCGTCGAAGGTGCCGGCGGTGTAGTTGGCGACGAGCCCGGCGCGGCCGGAGGCGTACGAGCTGTCCGAGGCCGACACCACCGGCGTGCCGTTGACCGAGCCGACCAGGGAGCTGCCGGTCGCGCTGAGCGTGAGCGTGTACCAGGTGCCGGTCGCCGTGGTGAACGGCGCCGAAGCGAGCGTGTTGGTCGCGCCCTTGCGGATCTGCGCGGAGGTCGGCGTGAGTACGAGCGCGTAGAAGCTCGACGTGCTCTGTACGCGGGCCGCGATGCCGATGCCACGCGAGGACGAGCCGCTGAACGTGGTGGCCCGCGCCCGGCCGGAGACCGTGACCGTGGTCCACGAGGTGGCGCCGGCGAGCGCCTTGGCGCTGGCGCCGGTGCTCGACTGCGCGTAGGCGCCGGACGAGACCGACCAGCTGCCGCCCGAGGTGCTCCATCCGCTGGCGTTGCCGTCGTCGAAGTCGTCCGAGAAGAGCGTGGCCGCGCTCGCCGCGCTGCCGATGGTGAAGACGAGTGCCGTGGCCGCGGCGGTCACGCCGGCGACCAGGGCGATCCGGGCGCCGGTTCCTCGCCGGCGGGTGGGGACGGGGTGCGCTTCCTGCACGGTGGGCCTCCCTACGTAGGAACGCGCTTTCCTGTCAACGTAGGAAGGAAGACTTATAGCAGTCAATGGCTGCTATATGCAGCTTTGTTGCATCAAACGGGCGCAACACCAGAAGCCGACCCGTCGGTCGGTGCGGTTACCAACGCGATTGTGGGGATTTGGGGTGCCGCCGGTCTCCCGTCATTCGCAGGATTGGCACCGATCGTAAGGCAGGCGATCGGCGAGCGCGCGCTGCCTCCCGGCGGCGTCGCGGCGCGCAGCGGCCGCACCGAGCGGCGCACACGGCGCGGCGCCCGCACCGCGGAGCTGACCTCCGTGGTGCGGGCGCCTTTGGTCGGTCAGAGGCGCGGTGCCCGTCCGGTGAAGGTGCCGGCGTCCGCCAGGTACTGCTCGGAGATCTTGCCGGCTGCGAGGTCCCGCTTGACCGCGTCGATCGCCGCCTGGCGCTCGCGGGCGACCCGCTCCGGGTCCCGGCGGATCGAGCCGCCGGTGGCCACGATCGCCTCCTGGAGGCGCGGCACGTCGACCTTCCGCGGCTCCACGCCGTCGAGGGCGGCCACCGCCGCCGCGACGCCGGCCGCCTGGCCGATGCCCATGACCCCGCCCTGGGTACGGAACGAGCCGTGCGCCTCGTGCGTCGCCGAGATGGTGCGGCCGGCGATGACCAGGCCGTCCAGGCGCTTGGGGACCAGCGACCGGTACGGGATGTCGTACGAGTCTTCCAGGTCGGTCCACTTGCCGGCGTCGGGGTCTTCGCCGTACCCCTCCCTGCCCTTGAGGTTGTGGATGTCGATGGGGAAGTAGCCCCGCGACACCGCGTCGTCCTGCTTGACACCGTGCAGGACGTCTTCGCCGGTGAGGACGTACTCGCCGAGGATGTGCCGCGACTCGCGGATGCCGATCTGCGTGCCGGTGGCGATCAGCCGCGCGTCACGCATGCCCGGCATGTGCTTGGTCAGGAACTTGCTCAGCGACATGACCTGCCTGCGGCCGTCGATCTCGCCCCGGGTCAGGCTGGCGGCGTCGGTACCGTCGATGTCCTTGATCCTGGTGGAGTTGAAGTGCAGCACGCCGGGGTGGGTCGTGGTCAGGAAGAGCACCGAGTCGCGCCCCAGGTAGAGATCGCCGGAGTCCAGTCCTTCCCGCACCAGCTTCTTGAAGCCCTGCCCGACGAAGTGCCGCTGCGGCAGGCTCTCCGCGTACGGGCGGACGGCGACCAGCTCGGAGGCCCACTCGAAGTCCTCGGGGTGCTCGTCCATGTACTTCTTGACCGCCGCGGTGTCCACGCCGGCCATGTCGAACATCATCGTGCTGGGCTGGGCGGCCCGGTCGTCGCCGCCGCGCCCCATGACGAACTCGGCGCCGGCCAGCGCCGCCACGTCGCCGTCGCCGGTGGCGTCCACCACGACCTTCGCGTGGTACGTCCGCGTGCCGCTCTTGTTGGTCACCTGGACCCCGGTGACCTTGTCGCCGTCCCGCTCGACGCCGCTGGCGAAGGAGTGGAACAGCGGGGTGACGCCGGCCTCCAGCGCCAGGGTCAGCGCGGCCCACTTGTAGGCCTCGCGGTCGTAGAAGCACAGGTACGCGCCGCTGCCGTGCGGGTTGGTGGTGCGCAGGTGCCCGGTGCTGCCGCCGAGCTCCATCATGCGGTCCACGAACTCCTGCGGGATGCCGGTGATGACCTGCTCGTCGCCGAAGTGGAAGGGGGAGATCGGACCGAGTGCCGCGCTGGTGGCCATGCCGCCCAGGAAGCCGTACTTCTCGATGACGAGCGTCCGGGCTCCCTGCCGGGCGGCGGCGATCGCGGCGATGAAGCCGGAGGGGCCGCCGCCCACCACGATGACGTCGTATCGGCTGTCGGTCGGTGCGGGGTAGGTCACGAGCTCACTTCCTGTTCTGGTTGTACTGGGTCTGCGCGTCGTTGAGAGTGGCCGGGATGGCGGCGCCGTTGAAGATGATGTTCTGGGCGGCCTTGACGAGGTTGGTGCTCAGCTCGCTGTAGTCGGCGGGGAAGCGGGACACCTTGCCGTCCGTGGCGAGGTAGTCGCGCCACTGGAGCAGCTCGGCCGCGTTCTCCGCCTTGCTGACCGCGTCGCTGTCGTAGACGCTCTTGAGGACCGGCAGCACGCCGGCGGCCGCGAACTTCGCCTGCGACTCGGCGCTCAGGTAGTACCGCATGAACGCCCACACCTGCTCGGGGTGCCCGGTGTTGGCGCCCATGGCGAGGGTCTGGCCGGCGACGGCGGTCGGCATGTTCTTGCCGGCGGCGATGCCCGGCACCGGCAGCGTGACGAGGTTGTCGCCGACGCCCTCGGCGGCGCGGGTCGTGGCGACCCGGTAGCTGCCCTCGATCGCCATCGCGACCGTGCCGGCCTTGACGCCGTTGACGACCTCGTCGGCGCCCATGGTGAGCACCTCGCGGCCCATCGCCCCGGCGTCGGCGGCCTTCTTGATCAGGGCCATCGCCTGCTCACCGGCCTGGCTGGCGAACGTCGCCTTGCCGTCGGCACCGATGATCTCGCCGCCGTACGCGGCCGTGAACGGGTCGAACTTCTCCATGAAGTCGGCGCCGAGCGACTGCTCCGACAGGCCGACCGCGAAGCCGGTGACCTTGCCGCCGGACGCCTTGCGGATCGCGGCGCCGGTGGCGATCGCCTCCTCCACCGTGGTCGGCGGCTTGACCTTGTACGCGTCGAGGATGTCCTTGCGGTACCAGAGCAGCCAGACCCGCGACTCCCACGGCAGGGCCATCAGCTTGCCGTCGACCTTGGCGCTGTCGATCGGGAAGAGGTAGTCGGAGCCGGCCTGGCTCAGCCACTCGGCGGCGTACTCGTCGATCTCCTGGACGCTGCCGCCCTCGACGTGCTGGGCGAGCTGCGGTGTGTAGATGTTGACGATGTCGGGGCCGCCGCCGGTGTTCGCGGCCCGGATGACCTCGCCGTCGATCTTGGCGTAGTTCATGCTGGTGACGGTGACCTTGGCGGCGCTCTGGCTGGCGTTGAAGCCGTCGACGATCTCCTTGAGCGCCTTGCCGCGCGGGTCGGTGCCGGCCGGGTCGAGGAAGGTCCACATGCTCAGCTCCGCGACGCCGTCGCCGGCGCCGGCTCCAGAGCCGCACGCGGTGAGCGAGCCGCCGGTGGCGGCGCCGACCGCGGCGAGGGCGCCCAGTTTCAGCAGGCGGCGCCGGTCCAGGTTCGTGGCCATGGGCTTATCTCCAAAGTAGACGGAACGTCAGCCCTTGCTGGCACCGGCGGAGAGGCCGGCGACCAGGCGACGTTCGAAGAGGACGAAGGCGATGATCATCGGCAGCAGGGTGACCATGACCGCGGCGGTCAGCTGGCCCCACACCGTTCCGTACTGGGTGAGGTACGTGTAGAGACCGACCGAGATGAGGCGCAGGTCCGCGTCGCTGACGAAGGTGCTGGCGATGAGGTAGTCGTTCCAGACGTAGACGAACGTGATGATCGAGGCCGCTCCGATGCCCGGTTTGGCCAGCGGCAGGATGAGGCGTACGAACGCGCCGAACGAGCTGGTGCCGTCGACCCGCCCGGCCTCCTCGATGTCCGCCGGGATGGACTCGAAGAAGCCGCGCAGGATCCAGATGATCGTCGGTACCTGCCAGGCGGCGTAGATGACGATCATGACGAAGAACGTGTCGTAGACGCCCAGCTTGACCGCGAGGTAGTAGAGCGGGACGAGGACCGCGATGCCCGGCACCATCGAGGTCATCAGGATGAAGAAGAGCAGGCCGGCCTTGCCGCGGAAGCGGTAGCGGGCCGCCGAGTACGCCGCCGGCACCGCGATGAGCAGGGTGACGACGACCGTGATCACACTGACGATGACGCTGTTGAGCAGGTTGCGCGGGATCTGCGAGTCGAAGAGCACCGCGCTGTAGTTCTCGAAGGTGATCTGCTCCGGGATCCACCGCACCGGCGTGACCAGCACGGTCGACTCCGGCTTGAGCGACGTGGACAGCCCCCACAGCAGTGGGAAGACCGCGAAGGCGGCGGCTGCCACCAGCCCGGCGTAGATGCCGACCTGGCGTAGCTTGGGCGGGCGCTTGACCTGGGCAGCCTCAGTTGTCATTGCTCCCCCTCAGGACCCGGATGTAGGCGACGCCGAAGATGATGTTGAAGACGAAGAGCACCACCGAGTACGCGGCGCCGACGCCGATCTTGAAGAACTGGAACGACTGCAGGAACGCGTTGAGGCTGAGCACCTGCGTGCCGGAGAAGGGGCCGCCGCCGGTGAGCGTGTAGACCAGCGTGACCATGTTGAAGTAGAGCAGCGTCAGCATGATCACCAAGATCAGCAGCGTCGACCTGATCGTCGGCACCACGATCCGGAAGAACGACTGCGTGGGGGAGCAGCCGTCGACCCGGGACGCCTCGATCGTCTCCTGCGGCACGGTCTGCAACGCGGCCAGGCAGAGGATCGTCGCCAGCGGGTAGCTGATCCAGACGTTGACGAGGATCAGCGCCGCCATCGAGCCGATCGGGTCGGCCAGCGGCTCGTGCCCGCCGAAGAGGCTGTTGAGCGGGCCGTACTGGCCGTTGAGCAGCCACTTCCACAGCAGCGCCGCGACGGTCTGCGAGACGACCCAGGGCAGCAGGATCACCACGCGGAACGCCCGGACGTAGCGAACCTGCTTGTTCAGCAGCACGGCGAGCGACAGCCCGAGCGGGACGGCGACGACCAGGGAGATGACCACGTACGCGAAGGTGCGGGCGATGTCCGCCCAGCCGTCCGGCCCCAGCACCGCGGCGAAGTTCTCCCAGCCGATGAACTCCACCGTGCGCATGCCGCGCGTGCGGTAGAGGCTCAGCTGCACCGCCCACGCGATCGGGACCACCGAGACGAGCGCGACGAGCACCAGGGCGGGCACGTACAGCCCGAGCGGGCCGAGCCGGCGCCGCCGTCTCTGAGGCCGCTCGGGAGTCTGCGGCGCCTCCCGCTTCACCGGCGGCGGCGCCACGGCGGTCGGGGTCATCGGGCGCCTTCCAGGTCGTCCACGTCGATGTCGAGCAGGCGGCACACCGCGCGCAGCTCCTCTGTCCAGTCGCCGGGGATGGCGTGTACGTGGTTGGCGCCGAAGCGGTCGAGGAAGACCTCAGCGGGCGCGTCGAAGCGGGTGAAGGCGTGCGGCCACTCGTACGTCGAGGCGCGGGCCAGCCGCTGGTGGGTCTCGTCGCCCAGGTCGACGAAGCGGCCGCGGGTCAGCTGGAGGCGGTACCGGTGGTTGAGCCGGCTGAGCCGCGCGAAGGTGGCCTCACCGGGCGCCGCGATGTGGTGCACGGACGCGCCGCCGGCCGGGAAGAAGAACACCTCGGGGAAGAGGTGGGTCCGGGCCAGGTTCTCGGCCGGGTCGTCGCTGCGGGCCGCGTACCAGGTGGCGTGCTGCCCGGAGTTGGCCAGGTCCCACACGTCCAGGTCGCCGTGGTAGTGCCGGACGTCGGCGAAGAGCACCGGCAGCCCGGAGAGCAGCTTCATGATCTGCATGGTCAGCGCGCCGTCCATGTCGGACTCGGTGCTGCACACGAAGGTGTCCTTGGGGCCGTCCCAGTCGTACGGGTCGTTGAGGAACGCCTCGGTGACGTCCATGGTCGCGAAGTGGTTGGTGAGCTCCGGCTGCCCCTTGATGCCGGCGAAGTCGAGGCGCCACTCGTCGACGAGCTCGCGGACCGCGTAGTACGAGCGGATCTGCCGGCCCAGCGTCTCGGGGGTGAGCTTGTCGCCGTCGTAGTGGACGCCCGCCGCGTGCTTCTCCAGCCACGAGCGGGCGGCGGCGACCTTGGCCTCGTCGACGAGTTCGGCGCGCCGGACGATCTCCCACTGGTCGATCTCCTCGACGTCCACGCCGAACTGGTCGATCCACACCTCGGGGGAGCTGGCCGCGGTGTACATGCCCATGGGCCGCCCGCCGATCCGGCCGAAGGTGCTGCCGCGCAGCCCGCTGACGGCGGCCGAGGCGGTCACGACCGAGTTGAGCCGCCGGCGTACGGCCGGGTCGGCGGCGTCCCCGGTGATCCTGGTGTGCTGGCGGCCGATCTGGTCGAGGGCGCCGCCGGCGGCGAGCAGGCCGACCATGCCGGGCTGGACCGGGTCGATGGTGGACGCGAGCAGCAGCGGGCCCGTGGTGGCGGTCGCGGCGAGCATCGTGAAGTGGGGGAACGCCCACACCGGGTAGTGGAAGACGGTCAGGTCGGCGCCGGTCGCCGCGGCCCGTCGCGCCTCCGTGACAGCGATCTCGTTGCTGGTGATCGGCTGCGTGCCGGAGACGACGGTGTGGCCGGCCTCCTCGAACGCCCGCCGCAGCAGGTCCTCCTTCTGCCGACAGAAGGCGTCGATGTCCGCGGCGACGAAATCGCGCCCGTCGGAGAACGTCAACAGGGAGATCGTGGCCATATGGTGTACCTCCTGGCGCCGCTGCGGGGGTATGATTCGCTGAAATCGATTTCAAAGTCGGTTTCGCCGATGTTAACTCCTGGTGCGGCGGATCTGTCAACCCCTCGAGTTCGGGAGCGCCTCGTTGGCCAACATCTACGACGTCGCGAAGGCAGCCGGTGTGTCCCCGGCGACCGTGTCGCGGGTGCTCAATGGTGCCCGGGTCAGCCCCGACCGTGCCGCTCGCGTCCGCGCCGCCTGTGCTGAGCTGGGGTTTCGGCCCAACCGGGTAGCCCGTGGCCTGCGCCGGCAGAGCAGCGACGTGCTTGGGTTGATCATCGCCGACATCGAAAACCCGTTCTTCACCGCGCTCGCCCGTGGCGTCGAGGACGTGGCGCGCACCGCCGCGCTGTCGGTGGTGCTGTGCAATGCCGACGACGACCCGGAGAAGGAGGCGGCCTACCTCGACGTGGCTCTGGCCGAGCACATGGCGGGCGTCATCATCTCTCCTGCCTCCGTGACCGAAACCGATATCACCCAGGTACTCGCCAAGGGTATCCCGGTGGTGGCCATCGACCACTCGCCCGAGTCGGCGCAGGTAGACACCGTCGCCTCGGACGAGGAGCGCGGGGCGTACGCGGCGACCTGCCACCTGATCGAGGAGGGCTACCGCCGCATCGCCTGCATCACCGGCCCGCGCGAGTCGTGGGCGGCGGTGCAGCGGCTGCGCGGCTTCCTGCGGGCCCACCGGGAGTGCGACCCGCCGCGCGCTCGCCCCGCGGTGAAGTACTCCGACTTCCGCGTCCGAGGCGGCTACCGGGCGATGGCGGAGCTGCTCGACTCGGCGCAGCCGCCAGACGCGGTGATGGTGACAAACAACCTGATGGCGGCGGGCGCGCTCGAGGCCATGTACGACCGCGACCTGCGCCCGCCGGCGATCGGCGTGGCGGCCTTCGGCGACGCCTTCTGGTCGCACCTCGTGCGGCCGGCGCTGACCAGCGTGCACCAGCCGGCGTACGAGATCGGCCGCGCCGCCGCCGAGCTCGTGCTCAGGCGCCGCACCAGCCCCGACCTCGACCCGCAGACCGTGGTGCTGCCGACCAGCCTGGAGATCCGAGACAGCTCGCGCCGCCCGTCCTGAGCCGCCTCGTCAGCGCCGGTCGAGCCGAGATCCAGGCGGCGGGCGCGCAGGTCACTTACCGGTGTGAGCGGGCCACGGGGTCCCTATGGAGCCTGTTGCAAAATTGCCCGATCACAGTGAGTGTCGAGAAGAACACGGCTGTATCGGTCGCTGGCCGTCGAACGGCGGCCAGCGAGGGTCTCAGTTCGCGCGAATCTGACGATTCTGCAACAGGCTCTATGGGGTCAAGAAATCGCCACGGACGCACAGCGGGCTGGGCCATCAGGCGGTGCGTACGCGGGCGGACCCGATGTCCACGCCGCTGGCACGCAGGACCGCCTTCAGCCGGTCCGGCGCCGCCGCCGTCCGCTCGCGAAGCCGGTCCAGCTCCGCCACCAGGCGCTCCACGGCCGCCGCGTCCCGACCCCGCGCGGCGGCGAAGAGGTCGGCCATCAGCCTCGGGCGCACCGAGGCGTTGCCGGAGACGATCGCCGTGCCGCCCGCCTCCGCGAACGGGACCGCCAGCGCGTCGTTGCCGCTCATCACGGTGATCTTGCCCAGTAGCTCCAGGTAGGGCTCCACCTCGGCGAACGTGCCGACACTGAGCTTGACGCCGGCGAGGTTGGGCATGTCCAGCAACGCCCGGAACGTCGCCGGCGCGATCCGGTTGCCGGACGCGTCCGGGTAGTTGTAGACGTGGAACGGCAGCGCCGGCACCGCGCCGGCCACGTGGCGGAAGTAGGCGTCGACGGCCGCCTGGCCCACCGGATGGAAGTACGGCGTGATGGCGGTGAGCGCGTCGGCGCCCGCCTCGGCGGCCCGCGTCGCGAGGCGGCACGCCTCCGCGGGGGCGGCGTGGCCGACGTGGGCGATCACCGGTGCCCGGCCACCGGCCGCGGCGGCGAAGGCGCCGATCGCCTCGATCCGCTCGTCGCTGGTCATGGTCACGAACTCGCCCGTGGTGCCGCCCACCATGATCCCGCCCACCGGAGCCTCCAGCAGGAAGTCGACGTAGCCAGGGATCCGGCGGACGTCGAGCGCGCCGGCGTCGTCGAAGGGGGTCAGGGCGGCGACCACGACGCCGTCGATCATCTTTCGTCTCCTTGCTGATGAAATCGGTTTCATGCGATGGTAGACCGAAGGCGCCCGAGGGCGTCAACTGCGGCCGAGACCGAGCGAGCGGAGCGGCGATGAGCGCACTCTTCCTGGGCATCGACGTCGGTACGTCGAGTACGAAGGGCGTCCTCGTGCGTGCGGACGGCGAGATCGTGGCCACCGCGACCAGGGCACACGAGCTGGACCTGCCACGACCGGGCTGGGCCGAGCACGACGCCGACCAGATCTGGTGGAACGACTTCAGCGCGATCGCCCGCACGCTCACCGCCCGCACCGCCGAGCCGGTCACCGCCGTGGGGGTCAGCGGCATCGGGCCGGTCCTGCTGCCCACCGACGGGCGCGACCGGCCGCTGCGCCCGGCGATCCTCTACGGCATCGACACGCGAGCCGGCCAGGAGATCGCCGAGCTCGACGCCGAGCTCGGCGCGGACGCCATCGCCGAGCGCGCCGGCGCCCCGCTGACCTCGCAGGCCGTCGGCCCCAAGCTGCGCTGGCTGCGCCGCCACGAGCCGGAGACCTGGCGCCGCACGCGGCGCGTCCACATGGCCAACTCCTACCTCGTGTCCCGACTGACCGGCGCGTACGTGCTCGACCACCACTCGGCCAGCCAGGCCGTGCCGCTCTACGACAGCCGAAAGCAGGACTGGGCGGATGGCTGGGCCACCGCCATCGCCGAGCACATCGAGCTGCCCCGCCTCGCCTGGCCGGCCGAGACCGCCGGCCTGGTGACGGCCGCGGCGGCCGCGGAGACCGGCATCCCGGCGGGTACCCCGGTCACCGCCGGCACGATCGACGCGTGGACGGAGGCCCTCAGTGTCGGCGTGCGGCGCCCCGGCGACGTCATGCTGATGTACGGCACGACGATGTTCATCATCGCGACCCTCGACACGCGCCGGGTCAGCCCCCCGCTGTGGGGTACGGTCGGCACCTTCCCCGGCACCTTCAGCCTGGCGGCCGGCATGGCCACGTCCGGCGCGGTCGCCGACTGGGTACGCCGGCTGACCGGAGAGCCCGACTTCGACGGGCTCGCCGCCGCCGCCCGGCTCTCCCCGCCCGGCGCCAACGGGCTGCTCATGCTGCCGTACTTCGCCGGCGAGCGGAGCCCGCTCTACGACCCGGACGCCCGCGGCCTCCTGGCCGGGCTGACCCTGCGGCACAGCCGCGGCGACATCTACCGGGCCGCGCTGGAGGCGACGGCCTACGGCGTGCGCCACAACCTCGAGTCCTTCACCGAGGCGGGCGCCCCACCGCGACGCCTGGTCGCGGTCGGCGGCGGCACGACGGGAGGACTCTGGACGCAGATCGTCTCGGACGTGCTCCAGCAGCCCCAGTCGCTCTGCGCCTCCTCGGTCGGCGCGTCCCTGGGCGCCGCGTACCTGGCCGCCCTGACCGCCGGCGCGGACGTGGACATCGACGACTGGAACCCGGTCGTCGATGCGTGCGAGCCGGACCCGGCGCTCGCCGCCACCTACGACGAGGGCTACGCCCTGTACCGCCGCCTCTACCACGACACCGCCGACGTCGCCCACGCCCTCGCCGCCCGGCAGGTCTGAGCCTCTCCGACCCCGGGACGCGCGGGCCTCCCGGTGCCGGGTAGCGCGGGGCGCGCTAGCGGTGGGATGGGAGGAGCAGCGCGCCCAGGCCGGCGACGAGCGCGGCGCAGGCCATGAAGGCGAAGCCGAGCATGTACCCCTGCTCGGTCGGGTAGCCCGACGGCAGCAGGTCGGCGGTCACGATGGTCACCGAGACGGCCGCGCCGATGGCACCGCCGAGGATGCGGATGTTGGCGTTCATGCCGATGGCGGTGCCGGTCTGTTCGGCCGGCACCGCGTCCACGATCGCGTTGGCGAGGTTGGCGAAGACGAGGCCGGTACCGACGCCGGACCCGCAGCTGGCGAGGATGACCTCCCACATCGCCTCGTGTACGAAGGTCGTCATCGCCAGCGCGCCGGCGGTGGCCACCGAGCCGAGCAGGATGGTCAGCCGTACGCCCATCCACTCGGCCAGCCGGGCGGCGCAGAGTCCACACAGGAACGAGGCGACCGACGAGGGCAGCATCATGTGGCCGGCGGTGGTGATGGAGGCGCCGAAGCCGTAGCCGTTGTCGCTCGGCGTCTGGTTGAACTGGGGCAGGAAGGCGAAGGAGCCGTACATCGCGACGCCGGTCATCAGCGCCACCAGGTTCGCCGACCACACGCCCCGCCGCGCGATCAGCCGCAGGTCGACGAGGGGCGTCCTGACCTTCGACTCCGCGTACAGCCAGGCGGCGGCCAGGAGCGCGGAGGCCCCGAAGACGCGGGTCTTCCCGAACGCGTCCCCGACGCGCCCGCCGATCGGTGTGGCGACGGAGGCGGCCAGCAGGAACGCCGTGAGTACCCAGGACGCCGTCGCCTGGTCGGTGCCGAACCGCCGCTGGATCTCCGGGAGGGCGGGGACCGTCATGGCCTGGAGCAGCGGCTGCGAGACGACACCGAAGGCGAGGACGACGTAGATCAGCCGGTAGCGGCGCCCGGCCGGAGCCGCGTCCGTGCCGGGGGGCAAGTCAGTCGTGCGTGGGGAAGGCCAGCGCCACACCGCTCGACGGCGACCGTGCCGGGTCGACCCACCGGCTGGTGACGACCTTGCCTCTGGTGAAGAAGTGGACCCCCTCGACACCGTGCGCGTGGCTGTCGCCGAAGAGCGACGCCTTCCAACCGCCGAACGAGTAGTACGCCATCGGCACCGGAATCGGCACGTTGACACCGATCATTCCAACGTGGACGTCGTGCTCGAACTCGCGGGCGACGCCGCCGTCGCGGGTGAACACGGCGACGCCGTTGCCGTACGGGTTGGCGTTCACGAGGTCCAGCGCCTGCTGGTACGTGTCCACGCGGACCACGCTCAGGACCGGGCCGAAGATCTCCTCGGTGTAGACGCTCATGTCCGGCGTGACGTTGTCGAACAGGGTGGGGCCGAGCCAGAAACCATCCGGTCGGTCGGCGACGTCGACAGCCCGGCCGTCGACGACGAGGGAGGCTCCGGCGGCCACGCCAGCGTCCACAAAGGACGCTACCCGGTCGCGGTGTGCCTTGGTGACCAGCGGACCCATGTCGCAGCCCAGAGTGCCGTCGCCGACGCGCAGCTTCGCCATGCGCGCGCTGATCCGGTCGATCACGTCGTCGGCGATCGGGCCGACGGTGACCAGCACGCTGACCGCCATGCACCGCTCGCCGGCCGACCCGAACCCCGCGTTGACGGCGGCGTCGGCCACCACGTCGAGGTCGGCGTCGGGCAGGACCACCATGTGGTTCTTCGCGCCGCCCAGCGCCTGTACGCGCTTGCCGTTCGCGGTCGCGCGCTCGTAGACGTACCGCGCGATCGGGGTCGAGCCGACGAAGCTGACCGCCGCGACGTCGGGGGAGTCGAGCAGCGCGTCGACGGCGACCTTGTCGCCCTGGAGGACGTTGAAGACACCGTCCGGCAGGCCCGCCTCCTTCCAGAGCTCGGCGACCCAGATGAGGGCGGAGGGGTCCTTCTCACTGGGCTTGACGACGACGGTGTTTCCCGCCGCGATCGCGATGGGGTAAAACCACATCGGCACCATGGCCGGGAAGTTGAAAGGGCTGATGATGCCCACGACCCCGAGCGGCTGGCGCTTGGAGTGCACGTTGACCCCGGTCGAGACGCCCTCGGAGAAGGAACCCTTGAGCAAATGGGGCATGCCACACGCGAACTCGACGACCTCCAGCCCTCGGGTCACCTCGCCGGCGGCGTCGTCGAGCACCTTGCCGTGCTCGGCCGTGATGATTGCGGCCAGTTCCTGCTTGCGCGCGTTGAGCAGCTCCCGAAACCGGAAGAGGATTCGCGTCCTCGTGCTGAGCGAGCTGCGTCCCCAGGACCGGGCGGCCCGAGCCGCCGCGGCGATGACGTGCCGGGCGTCGGCCTCGTCCGCGAAGCAAACCGACGATGTCACCTTTCCGGTGGCGGGATTGGTCACTTCTCCACGCCGGGCGGACGTGCCGGTGTATTTCGCGTTGTCCACCCAGTGTTCGACGAGCGCCTCAGTCATGCGCACATCGTTCGGCACGCGGGACCGGCGGGACAATGGACACAGTGTCAGAGCGGGCGCGGAGATCGCGGACAGCCTGTCAACGGTTGGCGAACGTCAGGTACAGCAGCACCAGGTTGAGCGATATCACACAGGCCGCGACGGCCGCCGCCGCGGTGGTGGTGAGCGGATGGTTGGCGTGACTGCCCATCACGGCGCGCCGGCTCGTGAGAATCACCAGTGGGATCAGCGCGAACGGGATGCCCATGGAGAGCACGACCTGTGATACGACGAGGACGGCGCTGGGCTCGGCGCCGAGCGCCAGCACCACGATGGCGGGTAGCACCGTGAGCGTGCGCCGCAGCGGCAGGGGAATCCGCCGGCGCAGCAGACCCCGCATCACCTCCGCGCCGGCCGCGCTGCCCACCGCGGTGGAGGCGAGGCCCGAGCCGAGCAGTGAGACCGCGAAGAGCAGCGCGACACCGGCGCCGACCTCGGAGGAGAGCAGGGCGTGCACGCCGTGCAGCGTGTCCGTGCCGGGCAGGCCGTGCAGGCTCGACGCCGCCACGACCAGCAGGGAGAGGTTGAGCAGCCCGGCGACCAGCAGCGCGGAGACGACGTCCGTCCTGGTCGCGGCGAGCACGCGCCGGACGTCGAGTCCGGCACGCGTGCCGTACCGCCCGGCGGTCAGGCCGGAGTGCAGGTAGATGACGTGCGGCATCACCGTGGCGCCGATGATGCCCGAGGCGAGCAGCACGCTGTCGGCGCCGGCGAAGGAGGGCACCAGCCCGCCGGCGATGGCCGCGCCGGGCGGGTCGACCACGAGCCCGGCGGTGAAGCCGACCGCGATCAGCGCGAGAAAGCCCATGATGACGCGTTCGAGGGCGTGCTGGCCGCGCGTGTCACCGATCCGGAGGATGAGCAGCGAGACCGCCGCCGTGCACAGCGCCCCCACGACGAGGGGGAGGTCGAAGAGGAGTGCCAGCGCGATGGCACCGCCGATCACCTCGGCCATGTCGGTCGCGATCGCGATCGCCTCGGCCTGTAGCCAGTACGCGATGCGGGCCTTGTCCGACAGCCGCGTGCCGAGCTGGCTGGCGAGTGAGCGGTCGGTGACGATGCCGAGCTTCGCGGCGAGGTACTGGACGAGCACGGCCATGACGTTGGCCAGCACGACGACCCAGACGAGCGTGTACCCGTACCTGGCTCCCGCGGTGACGTTCGTGGCGACGTTTCCCGGATCGACGTACGCGACGGCGGCGATGAACGCCGGACCGAGCAACGTCGTTCCGCGCGTGGGCTTGGCTCTCAGCACGCGGCACTCACGCTCCGCTCCCGTGCCAGGCGGAGCAGGAATTTGCTCCGAATGCGTCGGAAGTCTAGGGCCCGCCGTGCGCCGATGCTAGCGTGATCGCATGCGTACAGCCGTCGTCCGCGTTGTCGTCGATCGAGACGGGCGCCTTTCCCCGGGGGAGTACGAAGCGGGCGTGCGCCGGCTGCGCGAGCGCGGCGCGGAGGTCGTGGCGTCGCCGGCCGAGCGCCTGCCCGACCGGGGCCGGGAGATCGAGCTGATCGTGCCGGGCCTCGATCCGGCCGACGTAGACAAGCACGTGACCGCCTGCGCCGAGGCGTTCGGCACCTCGGCCACGCCCGGGGTCGTCACGTACATCAGCCGGGGGACCGACGACGACGCCCACGGTGTGCTCGCCGCGTTCAGGGTCGCCGGGGAGGTGGAGCGCACGGTCGAGGGCGACGACGAGGTCGTCACCGTCACCTTGGACGCGGCCGCCATGCGGAGAGTGCCGGAGAGCCGGCTGCACACGGCCCTCGAAGCGGCCCTCAACTGCGAGGTGCGGATAGTCCGCGAAGCGCCGTCAGCGGGGTGACAGGACGCCGCGCAGCAGTGCCTCCCGCAGAAACCCGTGGGCGCGCGCCTCGCTCGTCCGCGCGTGCTCGTGGTACGGCGCCCAGAGCAGCGACCGGAAGTGCAGCGCGGTCTCGACGGGGTCGGCGACCCGCCGCAACTGCCCCGAGCCGAAGCCCCGCCGCATGATCTTGCGCAGCTCCGCGAAGCGCTGCTCGGTCGCGATGTAGTAGTCGTGCAGCGGGCCGGTCGTGGTCTCGCGCCGGCTCCAGCCGTAGCGCACGATCCGGCCCTCCTCGGGGTAGCGGCGGTTCATGTACACGAAGACCCGCGCGACGGCGTCCAGCGACTCGGGCGCCGACGAGCCCTCGGCCACGATCGCCCGGAACGCCTGCTCGAACAGGGCCCCGTAGCTGCCGAGGATCTCCGTGAGCAGCGCCTCCTTCGACTCGATCCGGCGGTAGAGCGTGCCCATCCGCACGCCGGCCGCGTTGGCCACGTCGCGGATCGTCGTGGCCTCGTAGCCGCGCCGCGCGAACTCCGCCCGGGCGGCCGCGATGATCGCCTCCCGGTCGCCGGAGGGGACGGCACGGCCGCTCCGGCGCGACCCGGCGACGGCGTCGGTGGCCGCCTTGAGCGCCGCCGAACGGTCCAGCCGCTGGTCGTCGGGACAGTCGAGGGCCAGCCCATTGAGCAGGACGTCGCAGATGTGGTTTGCCAGCGTCCGCGGGTTGGTCACGCTGGGGTAGTACGAGGAGGCGTAGAAGGACAGGTGCTGGAAGGCGAAGCGGAGCAGCCCCAGGTCGACCGAGGGGGCGGCGCCGGCCGTGGCGAGGGAGCCAACCGCCTGGCGCCATGCCCGCTCCAGGGCCGGCGACTGGAGGCGCATGGCCTCCCGGAACCGGTCGGTCGAGACGGTCGGCGGGGCCTCGTGCGCGCGGAGGTGGACGGCCGCGGCGTGCCGGAAGCTGAGCGTGACGACATCGGCCGTCAGGCGCCGGACCGAGGTCTCGGCGTCGGTCTCGGGCCGGTGGGCCGCGGCGGCGCTGAGCTCGTCGAGCGCGTGGCCCAACGACGTCAGGAGATCTACCGCTATGTCTTCTTTTGACCGGAAGTGGTGGTACAAGCTGCCCGGAAGCACTCCCACCGCGTCGGCGATGTCGTTCATCGTCGTCGCGGTATAGCCCGCCGCCTCGAACAGGCGCGCCGCCGTCTGCCGCACGGCATCGGCCCGGCTGCCGCCGAGTGCGACCTCCGAGGCCCGGGAGAGGGAAGCTGTCATGCGGTCCAGTATGCCGGGGCCGGGGCCGTATCGCGTGCCACCACCCGGAGCGTCGTTCAGGATCAAATATTCGCTCCGGACTCTCCCCGCCGGAGCCGCTGCGTGTAATACTCCCGTCTTACGTGGGTCACTTGATCGAAATACCTGCGACCGGCACGAACTCGCCGCGACGGAGGAAACCAGAGTGGGCGAACAAGCGAACCTCACCGCTGAGATGTCCCGGCCGCGTCTTCGAGCAGTCCGAGACACGCCCGCGACCGCCGCGGAGTTGGGCAGCCTCAGCACCTTCACGATCGAAGACTTCCTGGCCATGCCCGTCACCCAGCAGGGAGCGCCGGTCGTCGTCGCGGGCAAGCAGCACCTGGACCGGCGGATCCGCTGGCTGCACGTCATCGAGCTCGTGGACACGCAGGGACTGCTCCAGGGCGGAGAGCTGATACTCGCCACGGGCATCGCCTTCCCGCAGGCGCCGGAGGAGATCGCGCAGTACGTCGACGCGCTGGCCGACCAGGGCGTCGCCGGCTTCGCGATCGAGCTCGGCCGCCGGTTCGCCACGGTGCCGTCGGCCATGGTCCGGGCCTGCAACCGCCGGCACGTCCCGCTCATCGCCTTCCACCGGGAGGTCCCGTTCGTCAAGGTGACCGAGGCGGCCCACTCGATCATCCTCATGGGCCAGCGCCGGCTGCTCCAGGTCACGGCGGCCGCGCACGAGCGCTTCACCGAGCTGACCTCCGCCGAGGCCCCGATGGAGGACCTGGTCACGGCGGCCGCCGAGCTCGCCGGCGGACAGGTCGTCTTCGCCAACCTCATGCACCAGGTACTTGCGCTGCACGCGCCGGACGGCGCGACCGAGGAGCTGCTCAACAGGTGGAACCGCAAGGCGTTCACCTTGACGAAGCCGTTCGGCACGCAGGTCGACGACGCCGACCACACGGTGGTGACCCCCGTCGAGGTCCGCGGGCGGCAACGCGGCCGGCTCGTGCTCTTCGCCACCGGACCGCCCGACCGGGCGCAGGTGACCGTCATCGAGCGGGCGGCCGCCGCGCTCGGGATGCGGCTGCTGCTGGAGGATGACGACGTCGTCGTCGCGAACGCCCACCG
This sequence comes from Phytohabitans kaempferiae, assembly GCF_042433955.1. Classification (NCBI taxonomy): domain Bacteria; kingdom Bacillati; phylum Actinomycetota; class Actinomycetes; order Micromonosporales; family Micromonosporaceae; genus Phytohabitans; species Phytohabitans kaempferiae. The sequence continues at coordinate 313,409 of NZ_JBHLUH010000039.1, forward strand.
TACCGTGCTGGAGAACATCATCTCCGGCCGCTGCGGCAGCCTGGAGGCGATGCACGCGCGGGCCGCCGCACTGGGCCGGCCGACCCGCCGGCGCCACTACCTGCCGGTGGTCGTGCTCTCCGGCGGGCGCGACCTGCGTTGGGTAGTCAACCGGGCGTTGGACGACGCGCGCCTGGAGGGCCTGGCGGCACAGATCGGGCCGGGCCGCTGGGGAGCGCTGCTGCTGCTCCCGACCGTCCAGTTCGAACAGGCGGTGGAGACGTTCGCGGCGTGCGTCCTGCAACTGTGCCGGGGCGTGGGGATCGAACGCCCCGTGGTGGCACGCGGTGGCCTGGTCTCGGCGCTGGCCGACGTGCGCCACTCGTTCGCCGAGGCGGTCGACGTCGCGCTCGCGTCGCGCGCGGCCGGAAGCCCTCGCAACCGCAAGGACATCTACTCCATCGAGGACGTCAAGCTGCGCGGGCTGCTCTACACGCTGCGCGACGACTCCCGGCTCCAGGCGTTCGTGGAACGGATGCTCGGCCCCCTGCTGCTGCGGGACACTTTGGACGGTGGAGACTGGGTACGCACGCTCGGCGTCTACCTCCGCTTCCAGGGCAACAAGTCACTCACCGCGCAGGAGCTGGGCGTCTCACGGCCGACGCTCTACGAGCGCCTCGCGCGGATCCAGCGGCTCCTCCGGGTCGATCTCGACGATCCAGAGTGGAGCACCTCCCTCTACGCCGCGATCATGGTCGTCGAGGCGACCGCGGCGGATTCGCCCTCCTTCCCCCAGACGCAGGCTGAGCAGCCGAAACTCGTGAGCCAGCGCGGCGCCGGGGATCTTTGACAAGTCGTCAGGAAGCCGTCGAGCCGCTTTGACAGTGTGCGACTGGCTACCCTGACCGCTCTTACCGATGCTGTTCGACAGGCGCCTTTGTGGCAGCCGTCAACGAGCATCGACGCGGGGTTGGCACGAGACCCCGGAGGATACCGACCAAATGGTCGGTTTCACACGAGATCAACCCCAAAGGCAGGCGGCGAGCGGATACCGCGGCCGCCGCTGCGGCGACCACGCGTCGCGACAACGACGGGAGCAGGCAAGCATGAAGGGTTGGCGGAAAGCGACACGGTCGATGGCCGTGCTGCTCGCGGTGACCGTGGCCGCGACAGGCTGCGGCTCCGGGGACGACGACGGTACGGAGTCAGGCGAGCCGAAGCGCGGTGGCCGCCTGTCGTACGCGATCAACGTCGAGACCTCCTCGCTGGACCCCGCGTTCTGCGGTGTGCAGTCGTTCGACCGCTGCGCGCCGATCTTCGGCACGCTGCTGCGGTACGACCTGGAGAAGAAGGAGTTCGTCGGCCAGATGGCCGAGTCCTTCGAGAGCACGGACGGCAAGACCTGGACGCTGAAGCTGCGTCCCAACGTCACCTTCAGCGACGGTACCCCGTTCGACGCCGAGGCCGTGGTGTTCAACTGGGACCGCATCAAGGACCCCAAGACGCTGTCGCCGTCGTTGCGGATCGCCCAGGACATGACCTGGGCGGTCACCGACCCGCAGACGGTGACCGTGACCCTGGAGAAGGCCAACTACCAGTTGCCCTGGGCGCTCGTGCGGGGCCTCAGCGCGATCGGCTCGCCGGCGGGCATCCAGAAGGCCGGTGCCAACGTGAGCAACTCGCCGGTGGGCGCCGGACCGTTCGTGTTGAAGAAGTGGACCCGCAACTCCCAACTGGAGCTGGAGCGCAACCCGAACTACTTCGAGACCGGCCTGCCGTACCTCGACGAGCTGGTCATCAAAGTGATCGGCCCGGACGACCAGCGCCTCAACGCGCTGCGCAGCGGTGAGATCGACGTCAACTGGTCGCTGCTGACCAAGGACGCCCGGACGATCGAGGCCGAGGGCGGCTACGAGATCTACCGCGTGCCGCTGGTGGGCGGCACCGGCCTCCAGTTCAACCTGAACGACCCGGTCGTGCGGGACGAGGGACTGCGCAAGGCGATGCTCATGGCGTTCGACAGCGCGCAGATCAACAACGCGGTCTACCCCGGCGACGAGCCGGTCGACGCGTTCCTGCGGCCGGACGCGCCGGAGCGGGACGACGCGCTCGGCAAGTTTCCGGACAAGAACCTCGCCGAGGCGCAGCGGCTCTTCGACGACTACCTCGCCCGGACCGGCAAGTCGAGTGAGACGGTCACGTTCACCTGCTACGCCGGCTTGCCGGCACTGGAGCAGGTGGCCCAGCTCATCCAGTCCCAGATGCAGCAGATCAAGGGCCTGACCTTCAAGATCGACGCGGTCGACGGGGCGTCGCTCTCGGTGGCCTCCAACAAGCGGGAGTTCCAGACCATCATGGGCGCCACGCTCTCCCAGGAGATGGACCGGCTCTACGAGGTGTTCCACTCCGAGGGCTCGCTCAACGTGATGAGCTACTCCAACCCCACGGTGGACGAGGCACTGGAGCTGACCCGCTCCTCCGACGACAAGGACGCGGTCACGAAGGCATACCAGACCGTCGTCGGCGAGCTGTCCAAGGACGGGCCGCTGCGCACCTGGCGGTACCAGACCGGCCACCTGTACGTGAACGAGGACGTCAAGGGAATCGTCGTCGCCGGCACGAACTCCGGTGCCAGCGCCTACTTCCAGTACGCCTGGATGGACTGACGCGACGTGACGGGCGGGCACGGTTGCCGATCGCATCCGTGCCCGCCGACCAAGCACGACGGACACGACGCCGAGTGAACGGATGGTCCCACGTGAACGTACGCGCCCTGAGCCGGCACGCAAGCTCGGTGGCCAGGTTCTTCATCCTGCTGTTCCTGGTCACGGTGGCGGTCTTTCTCCTGCTCGAACTGATCCCGGGCAGCCCGGTCGACGCGATCCTCCCGCCGGACGCGACCCCGGAGCAGGTCGCCGCCGCCCGCGCCCAGTACGGGCTCGACCAACCGATCTGGGAACGCTACCTGTCCTGGATCGGCGGCGTCCTCCAGGGCGACTTCGGCCGCTCCTACCAGACCGGGCTCAGCGTCGCGGAGACGATCGCCGAACGCGCGCCGGTCTCCCTCGAACTGGCCTTCCTCTCCATCCTGGTGGCGCTCGCCATCTCCATCCCGGTGGGCGTCTGGTCGGCGTACCGGCCGGGCGGGCTGCTGGACCGGGTCTCCACCTTCACCATCTCCGCGACGCTGGCCACGCCCGCGTTCGTCCTGGGCATCCTGCTGGTCTACCTCTTCGGGGTACAGCTCGGCATACTCCCGATCCTCGGCTGGACGCCGTTTTCCGAGGATCCCGTCGAGCACATCCAGCGGCTCATCCTCCCCGTCCTCACCCTCGCGGCCGGCGAATGCGTCCTGTTCACCCGGCTCCTCAAGGGCGACATGATGGCGACCCTCCAGCAGGACCACGTGCTGTCGGCCCGCGCCCGCGGGCTGCCGACCTGGCGGATCCTGCTGCGGCACGCGCTGCGCCAGTCGTCCTTCTCGCTGGTGACCGTCTCCGGCGTGGTGATCGGGCGGCTGATCGGCGGCACGGTGCTGGTGGAGGCGATCTTCTCGCTGCCCGGCATGGGGACGATGGTCATCACCGCCATCCACTCCCGTGACTACATCGTCGTGCAGGCGATGGTGCTCCTCACCGCGGTGGTCTACCTGCTCATCAACACCGCCGTGGACGTGACGTATCCGTTGCTCGACCCCCGGGTGAGGAAGGTGAGGACCTCGTGACCGAGATCGTCCAGCAGCGTACGAGCCCCGACACGCCCCTGGCACCGGCGCTGGCCGGCGCGACGGAGGTCGGGCCGGTACGGCGACGCCGCCGGCGGCGGGACATCGGAGCCGCGTTCGGCGTGATCTGGATCGGGCTGGTGGTGCTGGCCGCCATCACCGCGGACTGGCTGCCGCTGCGCGACCCCAACGAGGTGACCGACGCGTTCAGCGCGCCACCGAGCGGGGAGTACCTGCTCGGTACCGACGCGATCGGCCGCGACGTGCTGTCCCGCATCGTGCACGGCGCCCGCATCTCGATGGCGGTCGCGATCGGCGCGACGAGCATCGCGCTGGTCATCGGCGTCTCGCTCGGCATGGTGGCCGGCTACTTCCGGGGCGCCGTCGACTCGATCATCAGCATGTTCGTGAACTTCATGCTCGCGTTCCCGCCCCTGATCTTCCTGATCGCGCTGGTCACCGCGCTCCAGCCCGGCCTGGTGACGCTCGTGGTGGCGCTCGCGCTGCTCGGCGTACCCAACTTCGCCAGGGTCGCCCGCGCCAACACCATCGCCTTCGCCGACCGGGAGTTCGTCACGGCGGCCAAGGCGCTGGGCGCGGGACCGCTGCGCATCCTGACCCGCGAGCTGCTGGTCAACGTGATCCTGCCGGTGATGTCGCTGGCCCTCGTCGTGATGGCCACGCTGGTGGTGGCCGAGGGCAGCCTCAGCTTCCTCGGTGTCGGCATCCCGCCGCCGGCCCCGAGCTGGGGCGGCATGCTCGCCGCCGGTCGCGAGTCGCTGAGCGAGCATCCGCTCCTCGTGCTGATCCCGGCGCTCTTCTTCTTCCTCACGGTTTTCGCATTCAACCGGCTCGGCGACTGGGCGCGGGGCCGCGTCGGGAGGGAGTCCTCGATATGAGCACCGATGCGCGACCGAAGGTGGGCGACGCGGCCACCACCACGGAGCCGAGGCCGGCCGGAAACCTCCTGGAGGTGGAGAGCCTGCGGGTCTGGTTCGACACCCCGAGGGGGTTGGTACGCGCGGTCGACGGTGTCGACCTGACCCTGCGCCGGGGCGAGACGCTCGGCATCGTCGGCGAGTCCGGGTCGGGCAAGTCGGTGCTGTCCCGGGCGATCATGAAGATCCTGGCGCCGAACGCCCACGTCCTGCCGGGCAGCCACATCCGGCTCAACGACGTCGACCTGGCCACGGTCAACCCCAAGCAGAACCGGCACCTGTGGGGGGTCGACCTGTCGATGGTCTTCCAGGACCCGATGACCTCGCTCACGCCGGTGCTGCCGGTGGGCAAGCAGCTGACCGAGACGCTGCGCTACCACCTGAAGCTCGACAAGGGCGCGGCGTACACCGAGGCGGTACGCCTGCTCCGGCTCGTCGGCATCGCCGAACCGGAGAAGCGGTTCCACCAGTACCCGCACAACCTGTCGGGCGGGATGCGGCAGCGCGTCACGATCGCCCTGGCCATCTCCTGCTCGCCCAAGCTGCTGATCGCCGACGAGCCGACGACCGCGCTCGACGTGACCGTCCAGCACCAGATCCTCAACCTGCTGGCGGACCTACAGGAGAAGTCGCACATGTCGATGATCCTGATCACGCACGACCTCGGTGTCGTGGCCGGCCGCACCGACGCCATCGCGGTGATGTACGCCGGCCGCGTGGTGGAGACCGCGCCCACGCCCCGGCTCTTCGCCAACATGCGGCATCCGTACACGCGGGCGCTGATCGACGCGATCCCCAAGGTGAGCCTGCCCAGCCACACCAGGCTCGCCTCCATCCCGGGCCGGCCGCCGGTGGTGATCGACCCGCCGCCCGGCTGCGGCTTCGCCCCGCGCTGCCCCTCGGCGCAGCAGCGGTGCCTGGAGCAGACACCGGTGCTCGAACCGGACCCCGACGCGCCGGTCCACTCGACGGCCTGCTTCTTCCCGCTGGGCACGCCGGAGGGGCGGGCGGCGCGGGAACGCAACATCGCCGCGGGCGTCACCGCGGCGGGTACACCGGTCGCTTCGGAGGTGGTGGTCTGATGGCGGGCAGCGGAACGGCGCACCTGCGCGACCAGGAGGACGTGGTCCTCTCCGTCCGCAACCTGATCGTCGAGTACGCGGGCCGGCGCGGCGAGCGGGTCTTCGCGGTGTCGGATGTCAGCTTCGACGCCCGGCGCGGCGAGACGATCGGCCTCGTGGGCGAGTCCGGCTGCGGCAAGTCCAGCGTGGCCCGGGCCATCATGCAGCTTCCCGCGCCCACCTCCGGCTCGATCCGGCTCGACGGCGTCGAGGTCGCCGGGCTCACCGGCTCGGCCCTGCGGCGGCAGCGGCGCAAGCTACAGATGATCTTCCAGGACCCGATCTCGTCGCTGAACCCGCTGCGCAAGGTAAAGGACATCATCGGCGAGGGCCTGCGGATCCACGGTGGACTGAGCCGGGTCGACATCGAGTCGCGTACGCAGGCGATGATCGAGCGGGTCGGGCTCGACCCGGCCACGGCCGCCGAACGCCGGCCGCACGAGTTCTCCGGCGGCCAGTGCCAGCGCATCTCGATCGCCCGGGCCATGGTGCTCGACCCGGAGGTGCTCATCTGCGACGAGCCGGTCTCCGCGCTGGACGTCTCGGTGCAGGCGCAGATCATGAACCTGCTGGAGGAGATGAAGGAGCGGTACCAGCTGACGATGCTCTTCATCGCCCACGACCTCGCCGTGGTGAAGAACCTGAGCGACCGCATCGTGGTGATGTACCTCGGCAAGGTGTGCGAGGTCGGTACGTCGGACGACCTGTTCGCGTCGCCGGCACATCCGTACACGCGCGCGCTCGCGCAGTCGATCCCGGAACCGGATCCGGAGGCGCCGATCCAGGAGGCGGCCCTCTCCGGAGACCTTCCGTCGCCGCTGAACCCGCCGACCGGCTGCCGCTTCCGTACCCGGTGCCCGTTGGCGCAGGAGGTCTGCGAGGCCGAGGAACCTCAGGTACGGGAGGTGCGGCCGGGCCGGTTCGCGGCCTGCCACTTCCCGCTCGACGCGTCGGCGGGCGTGCCGCACCTGGCCGAGCACGCGGTGGCCTGAGCGGCTGGCGGAACAAAGATTTGCCCGATCAGCAGCCCATCTACAGAGTGGAGACGAGCACATGGCGGAGGAACAGGTCGAAGTCAACGGCGGGATCGTCGTCTACGAGCTGGTCGGCCCGGAGGACGGCGAGGTCGTCGTCCTGACCCCGGGCGGCCGCTTCAGCAAGGACTACGGCGGTGTCCACGAGCTGGCGAACGCGCTGGCCGAGGGGGGCAAGCGCGTACTGCTGTGGGACCGGCCCAACTGCGGCAAGTCCGACGTCCAGGTGTTCGGCCGGTCGGAGTCGCACATGCGGGCCGAGACGCTGGGGCTGATGCTGGAGCGGCTGGGCATCGAGCGGGTCGTCGCGGCCGGCGGCTCCGGCGGCGCCCGCGACATGATCGTCTTCACGCAGATGTATCCGGAGAAGGTGCGCAAGCTGCTCACCTGGTGCATCGTCGGCGGCACGTACAGCACGATGAGCCTGGCCGGCGTCTACATCATGAACGAGCTGCGGACCGTCCGTGCCGCGGGCATCGAGGGCGTCATCAAGCTGGGCGGCGTCGCGGGCGGCGGATGGTCGGCGCTCTGCGAGGCCAACCCCCGCAACGCCGACCGGCTGCGGGCGATCGGCGCGGAGGAGTTCGAGCGGGTGATGACCCGCTGGCTCGACGCGTTCATCCCGAAGCCGAACGAGTCGATCCCCGGCGTACCGGACTGGGAGTTCGACCTGATCAAGGTGCCGGCGCTGGTCGTGCGGGGCGGCGAGAAGGACTACGACCACCCCAAGCGCACCTCGTACGAGGTGCACGCACTGATCAAGGGCTCGCGGCTGATCGAGCCGCCGTGGCCGGAGGACGCCTGGGAGCGGGCGGCCGAGGCGACCGGCCAGGGACGTGGCGCGCTCTTCGACTTCTGGCAGCTCGGCGCGGCCGAGTTCCTGAAGTTCATCGACGAGTGACGGGCTGTGCGTGAGCGACCCGCGCGACCACGAGCGGCAGACGGCGACCGGCCAGGCGGAGAGCCGGCGTGATCGCTCGACCAGCGGCGCGCGCGCCGGGATGGGCGGTCATCGGGGTACTCGCCGTGACCGGAGTGCTCGCCGCGCTCCAGTCGACCATCCTGCTGCCGCTCATCACGCAGTTGCCGGCGATCTACGACGTGGGCACCGCCCAGGCATCCTGGATCGTCACGTCGACGATGCTCGCCGGTGCGCTCGCCACGCCGATCGTCTCGCGCCTGGCCGACATGTACGGCCGGCGCCGGCTGCTCCTGATCGCCCTCCTGGCACTGATCGCCGGATCCCTGCTGCTGGCCACGACGCACCACTACGTGGTGGCCCTCGCCGGCCGGACGCTCCAGGGGGTCACCGCGTCGGTGCTGCCGGTCGCGATGAGCCTGCTGAAGGACATCCTCCCGGAGGAGCGCGTGGCCTCCGGCGTCGCGCTGGTGAGCGCGACGCTCGGCATCGGCTCGGCGGTCGGGCTGCCGCTGGCCGGCTTCATGTTCGGCCGGTTCGGCTTCAGCTCGCTGTTCTGGTTCATCGCGGGCTTCGCCGGCCTGCTGGTGCTCGCGGCGTGGCGGCTGCTGCCGGCCGCCACGCCCGGCCGCACGCGGGAGCGCTTCGACTGGGCCGGCGCCGTCCTGCTCTGCCTGGGGCTGACGTCGCTGCTCCTGGTCGTCTCGCAGGGCAACGAGTGGGGCTGGGGGAGTGCCGCGATCCTGCTCCTCGCGGCCGGGGCCGTCGTGTCGTTCGCGCTGTGGACGCCGTGGGAGCTGCGCCGGCGGCATCCGCTGGTCGACCTCGCGCTGACGGCGCGCCGCCCGGTGCTGCTCACCAACATCGCCTCGATCATCATCGCGCTGGGGATGCTGGCCAACCTCATCCTGGCCTCGCTCCAGTTCGGCAGCCCGACGGTCTCCGACGCGGGCTTCGGGCTCTCGGTCGGCGCGACCGGGCTGGCCATGGCGGCGCCGGCATTCGTCTTCGCCTTCTCGGCGCCGGTGCTCGGTGCCCTGCTGCGCCGGTTCGGCGGCCGTACCGTGCTGCTGTTCGGGGCGATCACGATGGTCATCGCCTACGTGGCCCGCGTCCTCCTCGACGGTTCGGTCGTCCAGGTGGTCGCCGGTTCGCTGCTGATCGGCGTGGGCAGCACGCTCTGTCTCGGCGCCATGCCGATGATCATCATGCCGGCCGTACCGCCGCGGCACACCGCCTCGGCGAACGGCGTCAACGCGGTGTGCCGGATGGTCGGCACCGCGGCCTCGACCGCCGCCCTGGCCGCACTGACCTCGGCGACGTCGATCGTCAGCGACGGCGACGAGTACCCCACCCTGGCGACCATCCACATCGCATGCTGGGCGCTCGCGGGCACCGCGGTCGTGGCGAGCGTGCTGGTCTGGTTGGTTCCGCGCGACTACGCGTATCCGTCGCCCGACCCGCTTCCGGCGGCCGGGCCAGCGGAAACAGCCTCCGTGCTAGCGGCCGGACGGCGAGAGAGTTACCCTGATGCGGAGCAATAATTTGCTTCGGCGAGAGACAGCGAAGGAAGAGAGGGAACGATGACTGTTCCAGCTGGACCTCTGATCGACGCCAGCGTCCACGTCTTCTTCAAGTCCGATGCCGACCTTCGGACCTACCTGCGGGAGCCGTTCAAGAGCCGTGGCTACCCGCACGTCGACGTGCCGTGGTTCGCCCCGCCCGGTCCGCGTTACATCGAGGGATCGCAGAACCCCGATGGATCGCACCCGGGCTCGGACCCCGAGGCCGCCGGCCGCGCGATCCTGGAGGAGCGGGGCTTCGACTTCGCGGTCCTGCATCCGATGACCGCCGCCTCGATCCTTCCCGACTGGCACCTCGGGTCGGCGATCCTCGCCGCGACCAACCAGATGCTGGTCGAGCGGTGGCTCGACTCCGGCACGTACCGCGAGCGCTTCCGGGGCACCATCCGGGTCAACCCGCGCGACATCGACAGCGCCGTCAAGGAGATCGAGCGCTGGAAGGACCATCCGCGCGTGGTGCAGATCGGCGTGCCGATGCAGACCGAGGTGCCGTACGGGCGCCCACAGTTCAAGCCGCTGTGGCGGGCCGCCTGCGACGCGGGCCTGCCGGTGGCGGTACACCTCGAGATGGGCGTGGGCATCACCCATCCGCCCACGCCGTCCGGCATCACCCGGACCTTCTCGCACCTGGCCGCGTACCAGCCGATGACCTTCGTCTGGCACCTGCTGAACATGATCGCCGAGGGCGTGTTCCACGAGTTCCCCGACCTCAAGGTGGTGTGGACGGACGGCGCGGCCGACATGCTCACGCCGTTCATCTGGCGGATGGACACGTTCGGCCGCCCGCACCTGGAGCAGACCCCGTGGGCGCCGGACATCCCGAGCTCGTACCTGCCCGGCCACACGTACTTCGTGCACGGTCTGCTCGACGGGCCCGGCGACGCCGAGTTCGCCGGCGAGTGGCTCGGGTTCACCGGCAAGGAGGACATGCTCCTGTTCGGCTCGAGCTATCCGCAGTGGCTGACGGTCGGCCCCGGCGACCTTCCGAAGGCGTGGTCGCCACGGCAGCGGAGCAAGGTGCTCGGCGGGAACGCCGCCGAACTGTACGGGATCCGGACCGCCGAGCCGGCCCCCGCCTGAGCGTCGAAGACCGCGACACGCGGCGACGAGAGGAGACACTCGTGACCACCGAGATGCAGGAGAAGCAGACAGTCGGCGCCGAGCAGGTACAGGTCCGCGTGGTCGACACCGACGTGCACCCCACGCCCCGCTACGGCGAACTCGACCCGTTCATCCCCGACCCCTACCGCACGCTCTTCAACCAGCGCAAGGCGATGTCCGGCAATCCCGTGTACTACGACGCGCCGGACTACAACCACGCCTTCGCGATGCGCACCGACACGTTTCCGGACGACGGCAACTTCGCGGGGTCCGACCCGGCCCTGACGTTCCGCCAGCTCATCCTGGAGGCGGGCTCCGACATCGCCATCCTCGGCCCGCTCGTCGGCGGTGGCGGCCAGACCGACGAGGAGGACCACGTCCTCGCCGTCGCCACCAACCTCTGGCAGGACAAGTGCTGGCTCGACAGTGAGAACAACTGGCACAAGCGGTACTACGGCTCGATCTGCGCCGCGATCCAGATGCCGGACGAGGCCGCCCACGAGATCGAGAGGTGGGCCGGTCACCCGTACATGGCGCAGGTGCTGATCAACGCGGAGCCCCGACCGTCCTGGGGCCACCCCAAGTACGACCCGGTATGGGCCGCCGCGACCCGCCACGACATCCCGGTCGCCTGCCACCTCGGGCGGGGCCAGCACAACGAGCTGCCGATGTCACCGGTCGGCTTCATGACGTACAACCACGACCTGATGGTCACGTACTCGATGCTGGCGGCCAACCAGGTCGCGAGCCTCGTCTTCGACGGCGTGTTCGACCGCTTCCCGACGCTGAGGATCGTGCTGATCGAGCACGCGTTCAACTGGATCCTGCCGCTGATGTGGCGGATGGACGCGGTGTACAAGGCACGCGGCCCGGAGAACGGGCTGAAGCGCAAGCCGTCGGAGTACGTCAAGGACCACATCTGGTTCACCACGCAGCCGCTGGACTACCCGGAGGACAAGACCGAGCTGTCCAACGCGCTGGAGTGGATGGAGGCCGACAAGCTCCTGCTCTTCTCGTCCGACTATCCGCATTGGACGTTCGACGACCCGCAGTGGGTCGCCAAGCACCTGCCGGAGAAGTGGCGGGAGAAGATCATGTTCCAGAACGGGATCGACCTCTTCCACCTGCCCAGCACCGTCCCGGCCCTGGCCGGGCAGAAGAGGCCGTTCTAGATGCGCGAGCGGGAGACGGTGCGGGCTCAGCTAGCCCGCGGGCGTGAGCACGTCGTGGCGACGGTCGGCGAGATCGCGCCCGGCGAGTCGAAGGTCGTGCCGATCGGGCGGTACGGCGTGGGCGTCTACAACGTCAACGGGCGCTACTACGCCATCGCCAACTACTGCCCGCACGAGGGCGGACCGCTGTGCCGGGGCCGTACGCACGGGCAGACGGTCGTCGACGAGGAGCGGCCGGGCGGCGCGGCGGAGGTGCGGGACGGCGAGTTCATCTACTGCCCCTGGCACCAGTGGGGCTTCGAGCTGGCCACCGGCACCACGGCCGTGAAGCCGGAGTGGAGCATCCGCACCTACCCCGTACGGGTCGAGGGCGACAACATCATCGTCACCGCGTGACGGTAAGCGACCCGCGCTCGGCGTGCCCCGCGACGGGACGCGCCGGGCGCGGCCCCACCTCCGTTCAAGAGGAGTTCCATGAGCCTGACCGCTGACATACACGTCACGACGGCCGTCGCCACGTACCCCGACATCGGCGCCCGCCTGGTCGCCGGCGTGGCCGAGCGTGAGGACCTGGAGCAGTACCGGGCCGCCGGTGGGTACGCCGCCCTCGACGACGCCGAGCACCTGCTCGAAGCGGTGGACCACGCCGGGCTGCGCGGGCGCGGCGGGGCCGCCTTCCCGACCAGCCGCAAGCTCCAGGCCGTCCGGTCCGGCCGGGGAGTCCCCGTCGTGGTGGCCAACGGGGAGGAGGGCGAACCGGCGTCCGTCAAGGACCGCTGGCTGCTGCGCCACCGGCCGCACCTCGTGCTCGACGGCCTGCGGCTCGCCGCGCTGATGGCCGGATCGAACGACGTGCACGTGTACCTCTCCGACCCGGCGAGCGAGAGCAGCGTCGGGCAGGCCCTGCGGGAGCTGGCGGACGCGGCCGTCTGGGACGCCGACGTCAAGGTCACCCTGGTCGACCCGACCTACGTGGCGGGCGAGGAGACCGCGGTGGTGCGGGCGCTCAACGGCGGACCCGCCCTGCCCATGGACAAGCCACCGCGCCCCTTCGAGGCCGGTGTCGGCGGCCGGCCGACGCTCGTCAGCAACGTCGAGACGCTGGCCAACCTGCCGCTGATCCAGCGCCTCGGCGGGTCGGGCTACCGCGCGGTCGGCACGGACCCGTCGCCCGGCACGTTCCTGCTGACCCTGAGCGGATGCGCCGCCACCGGCCTGTACGAGGTCCCCTTCGGCGTGACGCCGCGCGAGGTGCTGACCTGGCTCGGCGAGGACCCGGGCGGGGTCCGGGCCCTGCTGATGGGAGGCTACTTCTCCGGGGTACTGGGCCCGCACGCGCTCGACGTCCCGCTCGACTACGACTCGCTCAAGGCGGCCGGGAGCGGCCTCGGCTGCGGTGCCGTGGCGGTGGTCTCGCGGCGGACCTGCCCGGTCGCCGTCTCCGCGGCGGTCATGTCGTACTTCGCGCGGGAGAACGCCGCGCAGTGCGGCTCCTGCTTCAACGGCACGGCGGCGATGAGCGCGGTGCTGGAGGCGCTCGTCGAGTACAAGGCGGCGGAGGAGGACGTGGCGCGGCTGGCCCGGTGGTCGACCTTCCTGCGCGGGCGAGGTGCCTGCGGGACGCTCGACGGGGCGACCAACGTCGCGGCGAGCGTGCTCCGGGAGTTCCCCGACCTGGTCTCGACCCACCTCGACGGCGGCTGCGCGACCTGCGACTCGGGGGTCCGGGTCACCGACCCGCCGTTCGCCGTCGCGCTGCCCGCGCAGAGCTGACCCCGAATCCGCCGACGAGCCGAGGAGAGACGTACGGTGAAGATCAAGCTCGACCGAACCATCTGCGACGGCTTCGGCCTCTGCGCGGTGCACGCCCCGGAGACGTTCTCGGTCGACGAGTGGGGCTACGTCTCCCTCGCCGGCGCGGGCAACGTCGCCCCCGAGCACGAGCGGGGCGTGCGGCGGGCATTGCTGGACTGCCCGGTGCACGCCATCACCGAGCTCCAGCCGGTCGAAGACGCTCCGCGCGAGCTGACCCGCTAGACCGGCCGATCCGATGCGAGCGCGGCTCCGGCGGTTTCGGGAGTGGGTTCCCCTCGGTTGGCGGGCGGTCGTGCTGCTCGCCATCGCCGGGGTCGCCTACGCCGCCGGGCTCGTGCTGGCACCGTCCATATTGGTCGCCGCGGTCGCGGCACAGGCGATCGTCGCGCGGCTGACCGCGGAACGTCGCCAGGAACAGGAGGTCCACGTGGAAAAGGCCATCTTGGTGGTACACAGCAATCCCGTGCCGGGCCGCGAAGACGAGTACAACAAGTGGTACGACAGCGAGCACGTGCCGGAGATGCTCGCCGTCCCCGGGTTCGTGAGCGCCCAACGCTACGTCGCGCACGGCACGCCGGAGTTCCGCTATCTCACGATCTACGAGATCGAGGGTCCGGTCACCGAGGCGCTGACCGCTCTGTCGGCCGCGAAGCTGTCGGTCAGCGCGAGTCTCGACCAGCGGGTCTCCGTCGTGCCGTACGTGCCGCACGGGCGCAGCACGTAACGCGGAAACCAGATCCGCCGTCCCGGGCAACCACCGCCCGGTGTCGCGCCGTAGCGGCGTTGACACCTAAAGTGGTTGCTGCTCGCCGCCCGGGTCGTGGTCGCGCTGACGCAGGCGCTGTTCTGGGCGGTGGTCGCGCCCGCCGCCGCCGCGATGTTTCCGGTGCACGTCCGGAGTGGGGGGTGGTCGCGCGGCTGGGCCGCGATCGGACGTACCGACAACATCCCTGATTTTGCTGCCTCCTGCTGCGGACGGGACAGCAAACTCCCTGATTTTGTTGTCACGCGCCGCGCGCGCCGCCGGTCCAAACGAACCATCCCGACCGATCGCGAAGCCGAGGCAGTGTGCCGGCGGCGGACGTGTGTCGGGCGCGCGCCCGGCGACGCGGCGCGAGCTGGGCGCGTCGGTGCGCCCAGCTCGACAGCTTTCTTGAACGCGGACCCGACCTGCCGCCCGGGCGGCCCGGGCTGGTCGCGAGCAAGCCCGGGACCAAGGGCCCGCGCTGGGCCAGGGCGGGATCGTGGCCGTGAACCCGAATGAACGACGCGGCCCGTTGCGTGAGCCCGATCGGTACCTCGACGATGGCAGGAGCCACCGGACGCAAGCTACAACCCCGTTGGCCGGGCGATCCCACCAGGCGTGGCCGATCAGCCGCGGCGGACGACCTCCGCCACCGCCTCAGGTGACGCGGGCGGGGCCGGCGGCGCGGCGCATCGCCCAGCGGCGGGCGAGGACCGTGCCGGTGACGAGCTGCAACTGGTGGAAGATGATCAGCGGCAGGATGAGCAGGCCGGCGGCGGGACCGGAGAAGAGCACCGTCGCCATCGGGAGGCCGGCGGCGGCGCTCTTGGTCGAGCCGCAGAAGGCGATGGCGACCTTGTCGTCACGGCCGAACGGCAACGCGGCGAGCGTCCCCAGCACGGCGGCCAGGAGCACCACCTCGACCGCGAGCAGGATCAGCAGGTCGGGCACGGCGACGCGGCCCCAGATCCCGCCGACCACGCTGGCGCTGAACGCGGTGTAGACGACCAGCAGGATCGAGCCCCGGTCGACGAGCGTGAGCAGCTTCTTGCGGCGTTTCATCGCGGCGCCGATCCAGGGCCGGAGCAGCTGGCCGACCACGAACGGCAGCAGCAGGCGCAACGCGATGTCGGCGAACGCGGCGGGGGAGAGGCTGGCGTCGCCGACGTCGCTCATCATGGCGCCGACGAGCAGCGGGGTGAGGGCGATGCCGACGATGCTGGAGAAGGAGGCGCTGAAGATCGCGGCGGGCACGTTGCCGCCGGCGATCGAGGTGAGCGCGATCGCGCTCTGCACGGTGGACGGCACCGCGCAGAGGAAGAGCAGTCCCTGGTAGAGGTCGGGGTCGAGCACGCTGGGGGAGAGCAGGCCGAGCAGCAGGCCGTACGCCGGGAAGAGCGCGAACGTCGTGAGCAGCACGACGAGGTGCAGCCGCCAGTGCGAGGCGCCGTCCAGCGCCTCGCGCGGTGAGATGCGGGCGCCGTACAGGAAGAACAGCAGCGCGACGGCGGCGGTGGTCGCCCAGCCGGCGGCGGTGGCGGCGGTGCCGCGGGCCGGAAGGATGCTCGCGACCGCGATGGTCGCCACCATCGCGGCGACGTACGGATCTACGGGCAACCACCGTGGCCAGCTCACCGGCCCATCCTCGCCCATCGGCTCATCATTGTGAAGCACGATATCCGTGGAGACAGTTATCGTGTATCGCGATAAGCTGGGCGGATGTTCGACGCTGCCCACCTGCGGTCCTTCCTCGCGGTCGCCCAGTCGCTCAGCTTCACGCAGGCCGCCCGCCGGCTCGACCTGCGCCAGTCGACCGTCAGCCAGCACGTGCAGCGGCTGGAGGCGGCGGTCGGGCGGCGCCTGCTCGACCGCGACACGCACGGGGTCGCGCTCACCGCCGACGGCGAGGCGATGGTCGGCTTCGCCACCGCGATCCTCGAGGTCGGTGAGCGGGCCATGCGGCACTTCGCCGGCCCTCCGCTGCACGGCGTGGTGCGCTTCGGCGTCTCCGAGGACCTCGTGCAGACCGACCTGCCGGAGATCCTGCGCGCGTTCAGTCGGTCGCATCCCGGCGTCGAGCTGGACCTGACCGTCGCGCTCAGCGGCTCGCTGCACCAGCGGCTGGCCGGCGGAGACCTCGATCTGGTCCTGGCCAAGCGGGTCGCCGGCGACCAGCCGGGGCAGGTGGTCTGGCGCGACCGGTTCGTCTGGGTCGGCGCGCCCGACGTGCAGGTCGACCCGGCCCGGCCGGTGCCCCTGGTGGCCTACCCGCCGCCGAGCATCTCGCGGGCCCGCGCCATCGCCGCGCTGACCGCCGCCGGCCGGGAGTGGCGGCTGGCCTGCGTGAGCGGCAGTCTCGGCGGGCTGCGCGCGGCGGCGCTCGCCGGCCAGGGCGTGCTGGCCCACACCGCCGGGCTGGTCCCCTCGGGGCTGGTCCGGCTCGGGGCGCGGGCCGGGCTGCCCGACCTCGGCGAGGTGGAGTTCGTCCTGATGGGTCGCGAGGACGGGGCGGCCGGCGCGCTCGGCACGGCGATCCGGGGGCACGGCCGCTGGCGGTTGACGAGGGACAACCGCTGACCGTAGCCTCGGTCCACCCACTTTTGAGAGTGGCTTTCATCTAGTGAAAGTGCAGGTGGGAAGCCTTATGGCGCGTACGCATCCCGAGTGGAAACAGGCCCTCCGCCGCCGTCCCGCCCCGCCGCTGACCGAGCCGGTCGCGGTCAACACCGAGTTCGTCGGCCACTGCCGCGTCGACGGCCGGGTCGACGGCATGCAGATGCAGTGCCAGAAGGTGGGCGAGCGCTACTACGTCTACCTTGGACACTTCTGGTCGGGCGGGGTGAGCGTCGTCGACGCCACCGACCCGGCGAACATGGGCGTGGTCGCCTTCATCCCGGTGCCCAACGAGCACACCTGGCACTGCAAGGTGCAGGTCGCCGACGACATCCTGATGATCTCGTGCGAGGGCGCCCTCTTCACGCCGACGACCGACCAGGCCAAGGCGGCCAAGGGCGTGCGCTTCTTCGACGTGCGCGACCCGCACCGACCGGTCGAGCTGTCGACGTGGCAGGGCGCGGACCCGGGCTTCGGCGTGCACCGCTCGTGGTGGAACGGCGGCCGCTACGCCTACCTGTCCCACGGTGTGGCCGCCGGCGACTACGTCTACCAGGGTCGGCGCGGCACGCGAGTGCTGACCACAGTGGACGTTTCCGACCCGGAGAATCCGCGCCACGTCTCGGACTTCTGGCTGCCAGTGCAGCGCGGCGAGGGCGAGCAGCCGGCGCCGTGGGAGAGCTTCGGCGTGCACGAGCCGGTGATCGAGGGCGACCGGGCCTACGTCGCGTACGCCGACGGCGGCTTCGCGATCGTCGACATCTCGGTGCCGGAGGAGCCGAAGCTACTGAGCCACGTGCGCACGTACCCCGAGCTGACCGACGGGCAGACCCACACCTGCGTACCGATCCCGGAGCGCGACCTGCTCGTCGTCTGCGAGGAGTCGATGGTCGCGTTCGGCCTGGAAGGTCCCAAGGACGTGCGGATCTGGGACATCAGCGACGAGACCAACCCGGTCCGGATCACCGAGATGCCGATCCCCGAGCCGCGGCCGGAGGAGCCCTACGACTCGTACTTCCACAAGGGAGAGCGGTTCGGGCCGCACTCGCTGCACGACAACCACCAGGGCAAGGCGCGGATCACCGACCGGATCTTCAACGCGTACATGAACGCCGGCCTGCGGGTCTGGGACATCACCGACGCGGCCGAGCCGGTCGAGGTCGCCTCGTTCGTGCCGGCCCATCCGACCGAGTGGGCCGACCCTCGGCCGTACAACCGGATCGCCGACTCGTTCCGTGGCGGCACGCGCGGCACGTGCAGCCAGGACGTGCTGGTCGACCCGCGCGGCTACATCTTCCTCAGCGGCTACAACGACGGCATCTGGGCGGTCCGCGAGGTCTGAAGCGCCGCCCAGACCCGGGCCGGGGTGAGCGGCATCCGCAGGTCGTCGACGCCGTACGGGCGCAGCGCGTCGAGTACGGCGTTGACGATCGCGGGCGGGGCGCCGATGCAGCCCGCCTCGCCGGCGCCCTTGACCCCGAGCGGGTTCGAGGGGGCCGGCGTGACCAACCGTCCGGTCACGTAGCCGGGCGGCGCGTCCGGTGCGGTCGGCAGCGTGTACGAGCCGAGATCCGTCGTGAGTGGACGGCCGTCCCCGTCGTACACGACCTCCTCGAAGAGCGCCTGCGCCACGCCCTGGAGCAGCGAGCCCTCCAGCTGCCCCTCGACGATCAGCGGGTCGAGCACGACGCCGCAGTCGTCGACCGCCACGAGCCGGCGCAGGGTCACCAGCCCGGTGTCCTGGTCGACGGTGACGACGGCCACGCAGGCGCCGTACGGGAAGTTCTGCGCGCCGGAGGCGAACTCCTGCTCGGCGAAGAGCCGACCGCCCTCCGCGTGCACCGCCCCGGCCACCTCCGCCACCGAGAGCCCGCCGAGGTGGCCGGCGAGTTCGCCCGGCGGCACGCCGAGCAGCTTGGCCGCCGCGTCCCGGAGCTGCTCGCGCACGGCGAGGGCGGCGTTGTGCAGGGCCGAGCCGCCGACGGTGGCCGAGCGGCTGGCGAAGCTGCCGGTGCCGGCGGGCACCGCGTCGGTGTCGCCCTGCACGACCCGTACGTCCGAGGCCGGCACGCCGAGCGCGTCGCCGACGATCCGGCTCCACACGCTCTCGTGCCCCTGGCCGAGGGCGCTGCTGCCGCTGCGGGCGACCACGGTGCCGTCCGGATGGACCGAGACCGAGCCGTACTCGGTGCCGGCCGGGTCGCCGTTGCTGCGCTCGACGTAGACACACATGCCGAGCCCCACCGTCGCGCCGGCCGCCCGCGCCGCCGCCACCTCGCCGGTGCCGGCCAGGTCGAGCGCCATGCGCAGCGCCGCCGCGTAGTCACCGCCGTCGTAGAGCGCGCCGGTGTGCGTGCGGTACGGCATCTGCTCCGGCCGGATCAGGTTGCGCAGCCGCACCTCGGCCGGGTCGAGCCCGGCCGCCTGGGCGTACGCGTCCACCGCGCGCTCCATGCCGTAGGCCGCCTCGGGCCGGCCGGCGCCGCGGTAGGGGCCGGTCGGCGCGCGGTTGGTCACCACGATCCGCGTGGTCACCGCGACCTCGTCGATGTCGTACGCGCCCTGGGCCATCAGCCGCGTGAAGAGCGGTACGGCCGACCCGTTGTGCGGGTACGCCCCGACGTCCCCGAGGATCTCGACGCGGGCGGCCCGGATCCGGCCGTCCTCGGTGCCGGCCAGCTCGACCCGCTGGTACATCCCGCGCCCGTGCGCGCCCGACTCGAACTGCTCGGTGCGGGTCTGGTGCCAGGCGACCGGCCGGCCCAGCCGCGCGGCGCAGGCGGTCACCACGGGGTACTCCGGATAGAGCTGGGCCTTCATCCCGAAGGCGCCGCCCACGTCCGGGACGACGACCCGCACGGCGGCCGGGTCGAGCCCGACGAGGTCGCACATCTGCCGCTTGAGCCGGTGCGGCGCCTGATGTCCACAATAGATCGTCAGGCGGCCGTCCGGCCCGGGCGCGGCGACGAAGGCTATCGGCTCCATCGGCACGGGGGCCAACCGAGGGTTCTCCACCTCGACCGTGACCCGGACCGGCCAGCGGTCGAGGTCGGGCGTGGCGCCCTCGGGGATGGTGACGGCGGGCAGCACGAGGTTGGTGCCGGCGTCGGGGAACAGCAGTGCCGCGCCGTCCAGCGCGGCGGCCGGCGTCGCGACCACCGGTGCCGGGTCGTAGGTCGCCGTGACCAGCGTGGCCGCGTCGGCGGCCACGTAGGGGTCGTCGGCGACGACCACGGCCAGCGGCTCGCCCACGTACCGGATCCGGTCGCGGACCAGTGGCGGTCGGGTCATCGCGGGCGGTGCCGGCCGGCCGTGGCCGAGAGTGGCCGGGATGTCCTTGAGGTCGAGGTCGGCCGCGACGAACGCGGCGACCACGCCGGGCAGACTCCGGGCCGCCTCCACGTCGACGGTGACGCCGGTGGCGGAGGCGACCGTGGCCCGCGCGAACGCGGCGTACAGGCAGCCGTCGGGGCGGATGTCGGCGGTGTACCGGGCGCCGCCGTTGAGCAGCCGGGCGTCCTCCCGGCGCGGCTGCCAGCCGGCCTCCGGCAAACGCTCGCTCATGCCCGTCCTCGCTTCGCTGCGGGCGGGCACGAGGCTCCTAGCGCCCTGCGCCTGACGAATCGCTCGCTCATGCCGCACCTCCGGTGGCCCGCTCCAGCGCGCGGCGGGTGACCACCTGGGCGAGATGCCGCCGGTAGTCCGCCGGGCCGTGGACGTCGTCGGGCGGGTCGGTGCCGTCGCCGGCCAGCCCGGCCGCGTCGGTGACGGAGGCGCCAGCGCGCAGCGCCTCCTCGACACCGGTCGCCCGCCACGGCGTGGCCGCGACGTTGGCCAGCGACACGCGTACGCCGGCCGGCCCGTGCACGACGCAGGCGCCGACGATCGCCCACATGTGGGAGACCCGCGTGAACTTCTCGTACCAGGCCGGCCCGTGCGGCGGAACGCGGACGGCGGTGACCAGGTCGCCCGGGCGCAGCGAGGTCGCCCGGCGGCCGGTGAAGAGCGCGTCCACCGGTACGACCCGCGAGCCGGCCGAGGAGCGGACGACCAGCTCCGCGCCGAGGGCCAGCGCGATCGCCGGCGCGTCACCGGCCGGGTCGGCGTGGGCCAGCGCGCCGGCGAGCGTGCCGCGGTGGCGCACCTGCGGGTCGGCCACGCGGCCGCCGAGGCGGGCCAGCACCGGGCAGTGGCGCCGCACGAGCGGGTCGGCGGCCAGCTCCGCGTACGTGACGCCGGAGCCGACGACCAGCACGTCGCCGTCGAGGCCGACGCTCCGCAGGGCGGCCAGCCGCCCGACGTCGACCAGCGTGGTCGCGGTGGTCTGGCGCAGCTTGAGGGCGGGGATCAGGCTGTGCCCGCCGGCGAGGACCCGCGCGCCGGGGCCGAGCAGGCCGACCGCCTCGTCGACGCTCTCCGGGCGTGCGTAGTCGAACCGGGCCGGGATCACGGGTTCGACCGCATCTCGGCGGCCGCGGCCGTGACCGCGTCGACGATCCGCGCGTAGCCGGTGCAGCGGCAGAGGTTGCCCTCCAGGCCGTGCCGGACCGCGTCCTCGTCGGGGTCGGGATCCTCGGCCAGCAGCCCGGCCGCGGCCATCAGCATGCCGGACGTGCAGAATCCACATTGGAGGGCGTGGTGGGCGCGGAACGCGCGGGCCAGCGGATGCCAGGTCGCCGGGTCGCCGGCATCGCCGGCCAGCCCTTCCGCGGTGGTGATGGACGCGCCGTCGGCCTGTACGGCCAGGACCGTGCAGCTCTTGACCGTCCGGCCGTCCAGCAGGACGGTGCACGTGCCGCAGAAGGACGTGTCACAGCCGATCCGCGTCGCGGTGAGGTCGAGCCGTTCGCGCAGCAGGTGGACCAGCAACCGTCGGGGCTCGACGTCGCCCTGCCAGGGGGTCCCGTTGACGGTGAGCGAGATCTTCATCGATCCTCCGCTCGAACTCTTGTCAGACGAAAGTGGCTTTCGCGTGTGGGTCAGGCTATGGATCGCCTGGCCGAGTGTCAATGGCGAGCGGCGTACGTGGTGGTGAGCGGCGATGACGAGGCAGTTAACAAGGTCGACATCTTCTGTTGACATTGGTCGCGCGACTGATTAACTTGCTCTGCGAAAGTCACTTTCTCTGAATGAGACCTCAGGCATCGGCTCGAACCAGGGCCTGCCGAGGCGCTCGGGCACTCGCCGATTCCGGCCGAGCGCGCTCCACCTCTCCTCGCTTCGAACATCCCCACTTCGATCGAGAACCCATTGGTTGAACGACCAAGGGAGCGCCAGTGACACCCCACCCGTCCCGCAGACTCCGCGTCCTCACCGCCGGCGTCGTGGCCCTGCTCGCCGCCTCGGCCGCCGCGTGCTCGTCCGAGCCCGAGACCCGCGAGCCCAAGAAGGTCACCCGGCTCATCTACGCCGTCCCCGCGCCCTCGCAGGAGGCGATGAACCCCAACCGCGACCTCGCGCCGGGCGACGAGTACCAGTTGAAGCCGCTCTACGAGAACCTGATCGGCTCGGACCCGAAGACCGGCAACTGGATCCCGATGCTCGCCGAGAGTTGGGAGCTCGAAGGTTCCCAGCTCACGTTCACGCTCCGCAAGGGCGTCAAGTTCCACAACGACAAGGGCGAGTTCACCGCCGCTGACGTCGAGTACTCGTACAACGACCTGGTCAACCCGCCCGGCGCGATTTCCGGCGTCGCCGAGGCGATGCGGTCCGCGGTCGAGCGCATCGAGATCGTCAGCGACTACGAGATCGCCTTCCACCTGCGCCAGACCAGCTACAAGTTCATGGAAGGGCTCGGCTACGGCTCGATCGGCATGGCCATCAAGAGCAAGGCCGACGCCGAGTCGCGCGCCTCGAAGCAGCTCTCCCTGGACGACCAGCCGATCGCCGGCACCGGCCCGTACCAGTTCCTGGAGCGCACGCCCGGCCAGCGGGTCGTGTTCAAGAAGGTGCCGTACCAGCACTGGCGGCAGAACGCCGGCTTCGAGGAGCTGGAGTTCCGCTACATCAACGAGAACGCCACCCGCATGTCCGCGCTGCTCGCCGGCGAGGCGCACGTGACGGTGCTGCCGGACGAGCTGACCGCCGAGGCGGCGAACAGCGGTGCGAAGGTCATCCGGGGCGCCATCCCCGGCCGGCGCATCGGGATGCTGCTGCTCGGCTGCTACTACAAGGAACCGCCGCGCAAGGACGAGAAGTCGGCGGCCGTGTACGTCAGCGGGGAGCGCAAGTTCCCGGACAGCCCGATGTGCGACGTCCGGGTCCGCCGGGCGATCAACAAGGCGATCGACCGGGACGCGCTCAACAAGGCGTTCTACGGCGGCAAGGCCGAGCCGATGGTGATGTGGTACTGGCAGCCCGAGCTGCCCGGCTTCAACCCGGCGTGGCAGGAGCGCTGGCAGGACCTCTACGGGTACGACCCGGAGGCGGCCAAGCGACTGATCCAGGAGGCCGGCTACGCGCCCGGACAGCTGCGCATCGAGGTCGTGGCCTCGCCGGACGCCGGCGGTCCGGAGTCGGCGGACGTCTCCGAGGCGGTGGCCGGCATGCTCAGCGACGCCGGGATCGACGCGCCGATCGTCTCGCTGGACTACCAGAAGCAGAAGGCCGGACGCGAGGCGCGGGAGTACAAGGCCCGCATCGAATTCGACTCGACCAGCAGCGAGCCGATCACCGGGTTCGAGCCGCAGGGCTACGCCAACCAGGACAGTGGCCGGGCGGTCGAGGACGTCGCGCTGGACTCGATGTACGAGCCGGTGCTGGTCGAGCTGGACCCGGCGAAGCAGGCGGTGCTCTGGCAGGCGTTCGGCGACAAGGTCTTCGAGGCCGTCCAGCACGTGCCGCTGCTGCGCATACGCGACGAGGCGATCGTCGACCCGTCGGTCGTCGGCGACTACACCTTCCCCGGCGCCATGAACAGCGAGCGCTACGCCTTCGTCGAGTACATCACCCCGGCCGGTTGAGTCCGTCGGTGGCCGCGGTCAACGCCGCCCGCGGCCACCGACCGTCCTGGAGGGACACATGACGACGTACGACGTCCACGCGCACATCTGCCCGACCGAGCTGATCGACCTGCTCCGGGTCGACGGCCACCGCTTCGACACCGAGGTGCTCACTGGCCCGGACGGCGAGGTCTCCCTGGTCTTCGCCGGCCGGCAGAAGGTGGGGCCGCTGCCGCCCGAGCTGGGCGACCGTCCGGCCCGCCTCGCGGCGATGGACGCGGCCGGCGTCGACGTCCAGCTCGTCTCGCACCGTACCGAGCTGAGCGCCTACGCCCTGGCCGGTGACGCCGGCGCCCGCTACGCCCGCGCCTTCAACGAGATCCTCGCGGCCGAGGTGTCCCGCGCGCCGGACCGGTTCGTGGCGCTCGGCACGGTCCCGCTGCAGAATCCGACCGCGGCGGCCGAGGAGCTGCGCTACGCCGTGCGGGATCTCGGCATGGCCGGCGTGGAGATCGCCTCCACAGTGGACGGCACGGCGCTCGACGCGGTGGAGCTGGAGCCGGTCTGGGAGGTGGCCAACGAGCTGCGCTGCCTCGTGCTGCTGCATCCACTGCCGCTGCGTGGCGTCGACCTGAGCCGCTACTTCCTGGCCAACATGGTGGGGCGGCCGGCCGAGTCGACGGTCGCCGCCGCGCACCTGGTCTTCAGCGGCGTGCTGGACCGCAACCCCGACCTCGTGCTCTGCATGGTGCACGGCGGCGGCTTCCTGCCGTACCAGATCGGACGGATGCAGAAGGGCTACGAGGTGGTGCCACACCTGGCCGCCCGGCACCTGCGCACGCCACCACTGGAGATCCTCAGACGGATCCACTTCGACAGCCTCGTACACATCCCGCAGGTCATCACGTACCTGGTCGACCTGGTCGGCGCCGACCGGGTCGTGATGGGCAGCGACTACCCGTACGAGATGCACGAACGGCAGCCGGTCAAGGCGATCGAGGCGGTGCCCTCGCTCACCGCCGACCAGCGGTCGCAGATCCTCGGCGGCAACGTCGAGCGCATCCTCGCCGGGATCAAGCGATGAGCGCGCCGGTGCTCTCGGCCGAGCGGATGACCCTCGTCGGCCACGCCGACCTGGACGGCCGGGGCGACTGCATGCACGTCAACGTCGTCGACGGCTACGCCTACGTCGGCCACATGGGCCACACCGACCTGGGTACGTCCATCCTCGACGTCTCCGATCCGGAGAATCCGCGTGTGGTGGCCCAGCTGCCCCGGCCGCCCGGCACGCACACGCACAAGGTGCAGGTGGCCGGCGACGTCATGCTGGTCAACCACGAGCGGAACCGGTTCGAGGCGAGCCCGCCCGACCGGTGGAGCGCGGGCGTCGCCGCGTACGACGTCTCCGACCCGTGGCGCCCGCGCCAGATCGGCTTCTTCCCGACCCCCGGCACCGGGACCCACCGGATGACGTACTGGCAGCCGCCGTACGCGTACGTCTCCGCCACGGACGAGGGCTACAAGGGCCGGTTTCTGCGCATCGTCGACTTCAGCGACCCGGCCAAGCCGCGCGAGGTCGGGCGGTGGTGGCGGCCGGGCCAGCACGTGGCCGGCGGCGAGACCCCGCCACCGGAGCTGACCGACGACCCGACCAAGGGCTTCCACCTGCACCACGCGCTCGTCGAGGGCGACCGGCTCTACGCCGGATGGTGGGACGCCGGCCTGGTCGTGCTCGACATCGCCGACCCCGAGCGGCCGGTGCCGCTCAGCACCCTCCACTTCGGAGCGGAGAGCGGCAACACGCACACCGCGCTGCCGCTGCCCGGCCGGGACGTCGTGGTCGTCACCGACGAGCAGGTCACCCAGTTCATCGGCACGCAGCGTCACGTCTGGGTAGTCGACGTCGCCGACCCGGCCAGCCCGAAGCAGGTGTCCCGGCTGCCGGTGCCGGAGGGGGACTACCACGAGCGGCGGATCCGCTTCGGCCCGCACAACCTGCACGAGCACCGGCCGGGCAGCCTTGTCGACCCCGAGACCGTCTACCTGACGTACTTCGCCGGCGGCGTGCGGGCGTACGACGTCAGCGACGTCACCGCCCCGCGGGAGATCGCCCACCTCGTGCCCGAGGCCCCGCCCGGCCGCGACTCGATCCTGTTCAACGACCTCACCGTCGCCCCGGACCGGACGGTGTACGCCACCGACCGGCGCGGCGGCGGGCTCTACATCATCCGGCACGAGCGCTGAGGAGGTGAGGGCGTGGGCCGGTACGTACTGCTGACCGTCATCCGCGGTGTGCTGACGCTGCTGGCGATCTCGGTCATCGTGTTCTTCCTCGCCCGGCTGACCGGCGACCCGATCGACGTGCTCGGCCCGGAGAACATGGCGCCCGCCGACGAGCAGGCGCTGCGCGACAAGTGGGGGCTCAACGGCTCGGTCGTCGAGCAGTACTTCGCGTTTCTCGGCAACGCGGTCCGCGGCGACTTCGGCCCTTCGTTCAAGTACCCGGACGAGACGGCCACCTCGGTCATCGCCGAGCGGATCCCCAAGAGCCTCCAGCTCGGGCTGGTCGGCGTGCTGCTGACCATCCTGATCGGTGTACCCCTCGGTGTGCTGGCGGCCGCGCGGCGCGGCTCCTGGTACGACCGCCTCGCCAAGGGCGTCGCCCTGTTCGGCCAGTCGGTGCCGGAGTTCTGGCTCGCCATCATGCTGGTCTGGCTCTTCGCGGTGCAGCTCGGCCTGGTCCGGACCTCGGGGCAGGCCGGCTGGTCGAGCATCATCCTGCCGAGCGTCGTCATGGCGGTCTTCGGCATCGCCGCCCTGCTGCGGCTCTTCCGGTCGTCCATGTTGGACACGCTCGGCACCGAGTACGTCAAACTGGCCCGCCTCAAAGGGCTGCCGCGCAGCCGCGTGGTGTGGAAGCACGCCCTCAAGCCGGCGGCGAGCGGCCCGCTCACGTTCTTCGCCACGCTCGCCGTACGGCTGCTCACCGGCGCGACCGTGGTCGAGATCGTCTTCGCCTGGCCCGGCGCCGGGCTGCTGGCCTACGAAGCGGCCAACGCCCGCGACTTCCCGGTCGTCCAGGCCCTGGCGATGATCACGTCCACCGCGATCGTGGTGATGAACCTGCTGGTCGACGTGCTCTACGCCTACCTCGATCCGCGCGTACGCCTCGGACAGAAGGTGATGGCATGACGACCCTGGCCGCCACCCCCCGCCCGCCGCGCACCGGCCGCCGGGGTCCACGGATGCTGTGGCAGCGCCGCCGCCTCCCGTGGCTGCCGCTGGCGATCATCGTCTTCGTCCTCGTCCTGCCGGCGCTGCTGGCTCCGTTCATCACCGTCCACGACCCGCTGCGCGGCGTCCTCGCCGACCGGCTCACCCCGCCGGTGTGGCAGGACGGGGGCACCTGGACGTACCCGCTGGGCACCGACAAGCAGGGGCGGGACGTGCTCACCCGGCTCATCTACGGCGCCCGCATCTCGCTCGTGGTGAGCATGGCGGCGATCGTCGTCGGCGCGCTCGTCGGCACCACGCTCGGTCTGATCGCCGGCTACTTCGGCGGCTTCGTGGACAAGGCGATCGGCTGGCTCGTCGACACGTTCCAGTCGCTGCCGATGGTGCTCTTCGCGCTGGTGGTCGTGGCGGCGATCGGACCGAGCTTCGTCACCATCATCGCGATCATCTCGGCGACCATCTGGGCGGTGTTCGCCCGGCTCGTCCGGGGCGAGACACTCAGCGTGCGCGAGTCGGGCTACGTGGCCCGGGCCCGGGTCGCCGGGGCGTCGGCGCCGCGCATCCTGGTCCGGCATGTGCTGCCGAACGTCGCCAACTCCCTGGTCGTGATGGCCACGCTCCAGGTCGGCGTGGTGATCCTGGAGGAGGCGTCGCTCAGTTTCATCGGCGCGGGCATCCCGCGCCCCCAGCCGAGCTGGGGGATCATGGTCGCCGACGGGCGGGAGCAACTGCTCTCGTCGTGGTGGCTGAGCTTCTTCCCCGGCCTGGCGATCCTCACCGTCGTGCTGTCGCTGAACCTGGTCGGTGACTGGCTGCGCGACTTCCTGGACCCCAAGCTCCGGCAGCAGGTGTAGGGGGAATGTCCACCATGGAACCGGTACTGACCGTAGACGGGCTCCGGACCCACCTGTTCACCCGATGGGGCACCACGCGCGCCGTCGACGGGGTGAGCTTCACCCTGCACCGGGGGGAGACGCTCGGCATCGTCGGCGAGTCCGGCAGCGGCAAGAGCATGCTGGCCCTGTCGCTGGTGCGGCTGACCCCGGAACCGGCCGCCCGCATCCTCGGCGGCTCTGTCGTGCTCGACGGCACCGACCTGCTCACGCTCCCCGAGAAGCGGATGCGCAAGCTGCGCGGCAGCGCGATCTCGATGATTCTCCAGGACCCGCACCAGTCGCTCAACCCGGTGTTCACGGTCGGCAACCAACTCGCCGAGGCGGTCCGCGTCCACCGTCCCGGGCTGGACGGGTCGGCGGTACGCGAGCGCGTGCTCGACGGGCTGCGCAAGGTGCGGATGCCCGCGCCGGAGCGGCGGCTGCACGACTACCCGCACGAGATGAGCGGCGGCATGAAGCAACGGATCGTGGGGGCGATGGCGATCAGCGCCGACCCGAGCGTGCTGATCGCCGACGAGCCGACCACCGCGCTCGACGTGACCACGCAGGCCCGGTACCTGCGGCTGCTGCGGGAGATCCAGCGCGGTACCGGCGTCGCCATCATCCTGATCACGCACGACTTCGGCGTGGTCGCCGAGGCGTGCGACCGGGTCGCCGTCATGTACGCCGGACGGATCGTGGAGCAGGGGCCGGTCAAGGAGATCTTCGACCGGCCGAGGCATCCGTACACGCGGGCGCTGCTGGACTCCCGGCCGCGCCGCGACGTCCGCCTCGAACGCCTGCCGTCCATCGAGGGGAGCCCGCCGTCGCTGGTCGACCCGCCGCCGGGATGCCGGTTCGCGCCGCGCTGCCGGCTCGCCGCCGAGCGGTGCGCGACCGAGTACCCGACGTCCGCCACGGTCGGCGCGGGACACGTGTCCGCGTGCTGGCGCTGGGAGGAGGTCCAATGAGCGAGCGCAGCGAGCGAATCATCAAATTCAGTGCGTGTGGAGCCTCATGTCCGCCCGCAGCGAAGCGAGGACGGGCATGAGCGAACGGAGCCTCATGTCCGCCCGCGGCGAAGCGAGGACGGGCATTGGCGATCTGGTCGAGGTCCGAGGGCTCAGCAAGCACTTCCGGGTCGCCGGCGGGCCGCTCGGAGTCCGCACCGCCGGCCACGTACGCGCGGTCGACGACGTCTCGTTCCGGATCGGGGCCGGCCAGACCCTGGCGCTGGTCGGCGAGTCGGGATGCGGCAAGACCACCATCTCCCGCCTGATGCTGCGGCTGGAGTCGCCGACCACCGGCACCGTCACGCTCGCCGGCCGGGACGTGCACCGGCTGGACCGGACCGGCGTGCGCTGGTTCCGCCGCAAGGTGCAGGCCGTCTTCCAGGACCCGTGGGCCTCGCTCAGCCCGCGGATGCGAGTCGGCGACATCGTCGCCGAGCCGCTCGTGGTCAACGAGCGGCTGCCCCGGGCTCGGGTCCGGGAGCGGGTCGCCGCCATCATGGACCGGGTCGGGCTGCAGCCGTGGCAGGCCAAGCTCTATCCGCACGAGTTCAGCGGCGGGCAGCGGCAGCGGATCGCCCTGGCCAGCGCGCTCATCACCGAGCCCGACCTGGTCGTGCTCGACGAGCCGGTGTCGGCACTGGACGTGTCGGTGCAGGCACAGGTGATGAACCTGCTCAAGGACATCCAGACCGAGCGGGGCACCTCGTTCCTGCTGATCTCCCACGACCTCGCCAGCGTCCGCTACATCGCACACCGCGTGGCTGTCATGTATCTCGGGCAGATCGTCGAGGAGGGCCCGGCCGACGAGCTGTACGACAATCCGCGCCATCCGTACACGCGGGCCTTGTTCGACGCGATCCTGCCCGCGCACCCCGACGACCGCCGCCCCGGTACGGACGCGGCCGACGAGGTGCCGAGCCCGCTGAACCCGCCCGACGGCTGCCGCTTCCGGACCCGGTGTCCACATGCGATGGACGTGTGCGGGCAACCACCGCCACGCACGGCGCTGGACCGCGGCGGATCCGTCGCCTGCCACCTCTACCCCGCCGAGGCGGGCCTGACGAAGGGACCGGTGCGCGAGTGAGTGACTGGCTCGGGCTGCGAGACGCCCGCGTTCTGCTGGTGGGCGCGGGAGGGCTCGGCAGCGCCTGCGCGGAGGAGTTCGTGGCCGCCGGCGCCCGCCTTGTCGTGGCCGACATCGACAGGGAAAACCTCGATCGGCTCGACGGCGCGCTCGGCCTGACCAGCCAGGGCTGCCACCTGCTACAGGCCGACCTGCGCAAGCCGGACGCGAGCGAACAGTTGGTCCGCGACGCGGTCCAGTTGCTCGGCGGCCTCGACGCGGCGGTACACGGGATCGGCATCAACCGGCGCCTGCCCGTCGGCGAGCTGTCCAACGAGGACTGGCTGGAGATCATCGACGTCAACCTGAACAGCGCCTTCTGGCTCGGTCGGGCCGCCGGCCGGGTTCTGAGCGCGGCCGGCGGCGGCCGGATCGTCTACCTGTCGTCGGTCTCCGGACTGCTGGCCCATCAGCACCACGCGCCGTACGCGGCCTCCAAGGGCGGGGTCAACCAGATGATGCGCGTGATGGCGGCGGAGTGGGCGCGGCACGGCGTGATGGTCAACGCGGTCGCGCCCGGCTACATCGCGACCGACCTGACCAACGGCTACCTCGACACGGACGGCAACCGCCAGAAGCTGGAGTCGCTGATCCCGGCCGGACGGTTGGGGGTGCCGGCCGACGTCGCGACGGCGGTGGCGTTCCTCGCCTCGCCGAAGGTCACCTTCGTCACCGGCCACGTCCTGTACGTCGACGGTGGACGGACATTGGTGTGAACGAGAGGGAAGGGGAGCACGTGTTCCGACGGTTCGAGGGTCGGTCGGTGATGGTCACCGGCGCCGGCACCGGGTTCGGCGCGGAGATAGCCACGCGCGCCGCCCAGGAAGGCGCCACGACTGTCGTGGTGCACTACAACACGTCCAGGGCCGGCGCGGAGCACACCGCCGAGCGGGTCGCCGAGGCGGGCGCCAAGCCGGTCGTGATGCAGGGCGACATCACCAGCTACGCGGACATCCGGCGGATGGCCGACGCCGCCTTCGCCGAGACCGGCGGGCTGGACGTGCTGGTCAACAACGTCGGCGACATCGACACCGGCACGATGTCGTGGCGGGAGCTGACCGAGGAGACCATCGACCGCGTGCTCGCGGTGGACATCAAGGGCACCATGCTGATGGTCCACGAGTTCGGCCAGCGGATGCTCGAACGCGGAGGGGGAGCGATCGTCAACATCGGCTCCACAGTGGTCGTCCGGGGCAGCGCCCGGGCCCCGCACTACGCCGCCGGCAAGTACGGGCTGCTCGGCATCACCAAGTCGTACGCGGCCGCCTTCGCTCCGACCGTGCGGGTCAACGTCTTCGCGCCCGGCTTCATGGAGACCGAGTCGACGCTGGGCCGCAAGGACTGGCAGGAGGGCCGGCGCGAGAAGCTGCTGGCGATGACGCCGATGAAACACATTCCCAAGCCGGCGGAGCTGGCGGGCACGGCGCTGTTCCTCGCGACCGAGGACGCGGCGCACATGACCGGGGCATACATGATCAGCGATGGTGGCTTCAACATGGTCGGGGCCTGAGGGGAGCGGGACATGAAACTGGTGACCTTCGACGACGGCCGGGTCGGCCGGATCGCGGACGGGGAGACGGTCGAGGAGCTCGACGTCCCCGACATGCTGACCTACTTCCAGCGCGGTGGCAGTGCCGAGCCGACCGGCCGTACCGTGCCGCTGGCCGACGTGAAGCTGCGGGCGCCGATCGTGCCCCGCAAGTTCTTCCACACCGCCGGCAACTACCGCGAGCACGACGAGGAGTCGAAGCAGGTCAACTGGTCCCATCCGGTCGACCCGTGGATCGTGTTCTTCCAGAACGTCGACGCGATCGTCGGGCCGGACGAACCGGTGGTGTATCCGGAGCACCTCACCGAGGAGCTTGACTACGAGCTGGAGCTGGCGGTCGTCATCGGCAAGCCGGGGTCGTTCTTCTCGCCGGAGGAGGCGGTCGAGTACATCGCCGGATACGTCATCTTCAACGACATCACCGCGCGCGACATCCAGCGCCGGGAGATGAAGTCGGGCGTCTTCTCGTTCTGCAAGGCCATCGAGACGTTCTGCC
This sequence comes from Phytohabitans kaempferiae, assembly GCF_042433955.1. Lineage (NCBI taxonomy): Bacteria > Bacillati > Actinomycetota > Actinomycetes > Micromonosporales > Micromonosporaceae > Phytohabitans > Phytohabitans kaempferiae. Next base: position 345,384 of record NZ_JBHLUH010000039.1, read on the forward strand.
CGCTCGGCCCGTGGATCGTCACCGCGGACGAGATCCCCGACCCGCACAACCTGGAGATGACGCTACGGGTCAACGGGAAGGACCGGCAGCGCTCCAACACCAGCCACATGAGCGTGACGATCCCGGAGATCGTCTCGCACTACTCGCCGATGGGGTACAGCGCCGGCGACATCGTCTCCACCGGCACCGTCTCCGGCGTGGCCGGCTTCAGCCTCGACGCCGCCTCGCTCTACCTGCGTCCGGGCGACCTGGTGGAGGCCGAGATCGAGGGGATCGGCGTGCTGCGTACGCCGATCATCTCCTGGAAGGAAGGGCACGGCGTCGAGGCTCCGGCGCGGGTGCGCTGGTGAGGACGGCCAACCTCGGCGGCCGGCTGGTACTGGTCCAGGGCGGGCGGGCGCTCGACGTCGCCTCGGCCAGCGGCGGCGCGTACGGCCCGGACCCGCAGGCGGTCTTCGACGACTGGGACGGCTTCCGGAAGTGGGCGGACTCGGCGGACTTCCGCGCGGCGGAGCCGTTCCGGAGCGAGGATCTCGGCCCGCCGGTCCCTCGGCCCGGCCAGGTCTTCGCGATCGGCGTCAACTACCGCGAGCACGCCGACGAGTCCGGCTACTCGGCCGACAGCCGGCCGGTCGTGTTCACCAAGTACCGGTCCTGCCTGACCGGCCCGGTCGCCGAGGTGACGCTGCGCGGAGACCGCTGCGACTGGGAGGTCGAGCTGGTCGTGGTCATCGGCCGGCCCGCGGTGGAGGTGCCGGCCGCCGACGCGTGGTCGTACGTGGCCGGGGTGACGGTCGGCCAGGACATCTCCGACCGCGCGCTCCAGCTCGACGGCGAGCGGCCCCAGTTCAGCCTCGGCAAGTCGTGGCCCGGCTTCGGACCCACCGGGCCGGTGCTGGTCACGCCGGACGAACTGGCCGACCCGGACGACCTCGCGCTGGGCTGCACGCTCCGCGGCGAGGTGCTCCAGTCGTCCCGGACGAGCCGGATGATCTACGGCGTCCCGCGCCTCGTCGAGTACCTGTCCGCCCACTGCGCGCTCGCTCCGGGTGACCTCGTCTTCACCGGTACCCCCTCCGGCGTGGGCAACGCCCGCGTGCCGCGCCGCTATCTCGCGGCTGGGGACGTGTTGGTGAGTACCGTCGAGGGCATTGGTGAGCTGCGGACGACGTTCGTCGCGCCGTCCGTCTGAGAAGGAGAAGCAATGTCCCGGATACCGTTACTCGCGCCGGAGGATCTCGACGACGACCAGCGCCGGGTCTTCGAAGCGATCGTCGGCGGCCCGCGCGGCGGCACCGGCCGGGCAACGCTCCTGGACGACCGCGGCGCGCTGCGCGGCCCGTTCAACGCGATGGTCACCGCCCCCGCCATCGGCGCGCCGCTCCAGGCGCTGGGCGCGGCCATCCGCTACGGCGCGGGCTTCTCGGCGCGGGCGCGAGAGCTGGCGATCCTCGCGGTCGCCGCCCATCACCGCAGCGACTTCGAGTGGGAGGTGCACGCCCGCGACGGCCGGGCGGCCGGCCTCACCGAAGCCGAACTCGCCGCGGTGGTGGACGGCGACCCGGACGTGCTCACCGACCCCACCGAGCGGGCCGTGCTCCGGGTCACGCGGGCCATCCTCCAGACCGGTGACCTGACCGACGAGGGCTACGCCGCCGCGGTCGAGGTCATCGGCGAGGCGAGACTGGTCGAGCTGACCACGCTTGTCGGATACTACGCGTTGCTGGCGCTGCAGTTGAGGGTGTTCCGGGTGCCCGCCCGCGCGGCCGGTCCCTGGGCCACGGGATCCACAGGAGGCTGACCGGTGCAACCACGCGACGCGCCATCCGACACCCGGTCCAAGTACCGGGTCGAGGCGCTGGCGAAAGGGCTGGCGGTCCTGTCGCTCTTCTCCGAGCGGCAGACCAGCCTGATGCTCAAGCAGATCTGCGAGGCGACCGCCATGCCGATGGCGACGGCGTTCCGGGTCATCGCCACCCTCGAAGAGGACGGCTACCTCGAGCGCCTCCCCGACGGCTCGTACCGCCCCTCGGTCGCGGTGCTCACGCTCGGCTACTCCGCGCTCAGCGGGCTCGACCTGGTCGACCACAGCCAGCTCCTGCTGCGCGACCTGGCCCAGTCGACCAACGAGACGGTCAACGTCGGCTCGCTCGTCGGCGACCGGGTCCTCTACCTCGTCCGGATCCGCAACGCCGACCTGGTCACCGCCAACATCCAGGTCGGCTCGACGCTTCCGGCCGTACACACCTCGATGGGCAAGATACTTCTGTCCGAACTGGACCCCATCGACCTCAAGCAGCGCCTCGATCCCGCCTCGTTCGGCGACGGCACCGGGCCCAACGCGGTGCGCACGATCGAGCAGCTGGAGAAGACCTTCGCCACCATCCGGCGGCAGGGGTACGCCATCCAGGACCAGGAGGTGGCACACGGGCTGCGGTCGATCGCCTGCCCGATCCGGGGAAAGGACGGCACGATCGTCGCCGCCGCCAACGTCGCGGTGCAGGCGTCGCAGTACACGACGACCGAGATGGTACGGCGCTTCCGCAGCCCGCTGCGGGAGACGTGCGACGAGGTGACCCGCCGCCTGTCGCTGGTCTGAGACAGCGCGAGCGGCACCGGTCGTGCCGGGCGGACGACGCCACGACGCATGTGGGTCAGCCCGCCGTCCAGGGCTGGAGCTTCTCCGGGTTCAGCACCGCCCAGATGTGCTTGATCCGGTCGCCGGCGATGTCGAAGGCGAACACCGTCACGGTCACGCCGTCCCGCTGGGCGACCAGGCCGGGTTGGCCGTTGACCGTGCGCTCCAGGATCGTCAGGCGGGACGTCCGGCCAGCCAGCTCCGCGAAGAAGCGCGCGATCGGCTCGCCGCCCACGATCGGGCGAAGCTCGGCCGTGACGAGGCCGCCGCCGTCGCCGGTCGCCGTGGCGTCGGGGTCGAGGAGGCCGATGAGGGCGTCGATGTCCCTGGCTTCCCAGGCCCGCTTGAAGTCCCGCACGATGCCGGCGCGGTCGGCGGCCGGTGGTGCGGGGGCCCGTGCCACGCGGATGCGACGGCGGGCCGACGAGGCGAGCCGGCGGCACGCGGCCGGCGTACGACCGACGATCTCGGCCACCTCGGCGAAGGGGTAGCGGAAGACGTCGTGCAGGACGAACGCGACGCGCTCGGCCGGGGTCATCGATTCGAGCACGACGAGGAAGGCCATGTTGACCGACTCGTCGAGGGTGACCCGGTCGGCCGGGTCGACGGCGTCCCCGCCTGACCGCCCGCTGACCCACTCCGCGCGGTCGGGCAGCGGCTCCGGGATCCACTCGCCCACGTAGCGCTCCCGCCGGACCCGTGCCGAGCGGAGCAGGTCGAGGCAGATGCGACTGGCGACCGTCGTCAGCCAGGCGCCCGGGGACTCGATGGCCTCCTGCTGCTGGCGGGACATGGTGTACCAGCGGGCGTACGTCTCCTGGACGACATCCTCGGCGTCGGCCAGGGAGCCGAGGAGCCGGTAGGCGACATTGACCAGCTGGCGTCGCTCGCTCATGATCGCGCTCAGGCCCGGATCTGGCCGACCGTCTCCCGGCCCGGATCGGTCGCTCATGGTGTCGCCAACTCCTTCGCTCGCGGCTGCCCTCACCGGTACGACGAAACACCGCGCCGAAACGTGATGCCGGCTCGTCACCTCACATTCCCAGAGGCCGCGTCGTCGTACCCGCTGAGCCGCCCGACCCGGGCCGCTCACCGATGAGGAAGGAAACCGACCATGGAACCGGTGAAGGTCGCCATCATCTACTACAGCGCCACCGGCACGGTGCACGCCCTGGCGCGAGCCGCCGCCGACGGTGCGGAGAAGTCCGGCGCGCGGGTGCGACTGCGCAGGGTCGCCGAGCTGGCCCCGCCGGAGGCGATCGAGGCCAGGCCGGAGTGGGCGCGGCACCTCCGGGACACGGCCGACGTCACCGAGGCCAGCACCGGCGACCTGGCCTGGGCCGACGCGGTGCTCTTCGGCACACCGACCCGCTTCGGCAACCTGGCCAGCCAGCTCAAGGCGTTCATCGACAGCACCGGCCCCCTCTGGTATCAGGGCCAGCTCGCCGACAAGGTGTACTCGGCCTTCACCGCGTCGAACACCGCCCACGGCGGGCAGGAGTCCACCATCCTGGCGCTGGGGAACGTCTTCTACCACTGGGGCGGCGTCATCGTGCCTCCCGGCTACACCGACCCGGTCCAGTTCCAGACCGGCAACCCCTACGGCACCTCGCACGTGGCCGGCGACGGCCCACCTGGAGACGTGGTCCTGGAGGCGGCCCGCTACCAGGCCCGGCGCGTCGTCGACACCGCGGCGGCGCTCAAGGCCGGCCGCGCCGCCTGACCCGCCAGGGCGGTCGCACCCTTCGCGCTCCACGACCCGCCCCGGCCCGTGTCCGTTACGCCGCGTCCGCCGTGAACGCTCTTCCGACGCGGGCGCTCGGGCCCCGGGATTTGGGGGCGTGGTCCCGCTGTCCGCCGCCGCCTTCGAATTCCAGGAGCTTCGGGTCCGAGGTGGTCGCGTGAGTGATGTGTTGGGGAAGCTGTCGAGCTGGGCGCACCAACGCGCCCACCGCCAGGCCGGCGCCCGCCGCTCACCGCCACGCCGCCCCGCGCGTGTCCGCACCGGCCCGAGTCACCGCGCCGCCCCGGCCTGGTCGCCCCGAAGAGGGCTGTGTCGGGGACGCGGCCCTTGCGGTTGGCCTGAAGGGCTGTGTCGGGGACATAGCCTCTTGCGGCCGGCCTGAATGGGTTGTGTCGGGGACATAGCCTCTTGCGGCCGGCCTGAATGGGTTGTGTCGGGGACACAGCCTTTTGCGGCCGGCTTGAATGGGCTCTGTCCCCGGCATCGCCGCAACTGTCGGGTCCGGCTGGGGAAATCCCGCCGGTACGACCAATGACGGCCCGGACGCGATGTGTCGCCGGCAGGGCGACGTCGGACCGGGGTGGGGTCGTGGACCGCGGAAGGTGAGGCCGCGGGAGCGGCGGTCCGGCCCACGACGGACGTCGCGGTAGCCCGGATCTGGATCCTCGACGGGCGCGGAGGGGTGCTGTCCGGGGCATCGGTGAGGTGGCCGGCGTTCATGTCGCCGCGCCGCGTGTGGCGGGGTCCATGAGGTCGGGGCCGAGGATCGTGCCGAAGGTTCGCCATGTGCGGGTCGCCGGCGCCGGCGCGGGCGAGGCCGGGGGACCGACCCGCTGGAGCCGGTCCTGGGTCAGGCGGAACGCGGTGGGCCTCGTGGCGGTCTCTACTGTGGAGCGTCCGGGGCTAGGCGCATCAGGTCGAGCGCGAAGCGTACGTACCGCCGGGCGATCTCCTCCGGCGTGTCGGGGCCGCCGGCCCGGTACCAGTGCGGGATCGACGTGCACATGGTGACCACGGCCCGGGAGGCGTCGCGCGGGTGCGGCGTCGTGAAACGGCCGAGCCGGTGGGCCGCGGTCGCCTCGACGTCCACCATGCGCTGCTGGCGGTTGCGCAGGCGCCGGATCCGGTCGCGGTTGGCCGGCTCGAGGCTGCGCATCTCGCTGAGCCCGACGAAGGCGAGCGCCCGCCGGTAGGTGTGGTGCAGCGCGAGGCACTCCACGATGCGGGCGAACCGCTCGACCGGGTCGGCGCCCTCGTCACGGGCGGCGGTCGTGCGCCACCACAGCGAGTCGAGGTAGGTGTCGAGCAGCTCCACCAGCATGTCCTGCTTGCTGGCGTAGTGGTGGTAGAGCCCGGGCACCGACAGGTCGCACCGCCGCGCGATGTCGCGGACCGACGCGCCGGCGTAGCCGACGTCGAGGAATGCCTCCAGCGCCGCGGTGAGGACCGGGTCGAGGTCGATCGGAGGGAACGAGCGCCAGTCGGCACCGCCGGCCGCGTCCACCGGGCGGGCGCGGCCGGCGGGCGCGGGCTCCGGGGCGGCGACCCGGTCGGGAGCGGGGCTGACCAGCTCGGCGACCGCGGCGTCGAGCACCTCCGCGACGTGGGCCAGCCGCGCTACCGTCACGCCGGTGCGGCCGTGCTCGATCTGGGAGACCGTTGCGGCGCTGACCCCGAGGCGGCGGGCCAGCTCGCGCAGGGAGAGGCGCCGCCGCAGACGCAGCTCGCGGATGCGCGCGCCGAGCGCGGCGTCGAGAGGTTGGGGCCGCGCGGCCGGTTGCTGGACCATGGCCTGTGTTTAGAACACCTAAACGCGACTGTCAAGTGTTTAGGGAAGGTGAGTCATTGACCGTACATGCTGGTCGACATAGGGTTGTTGCCAACCGAACGTATGATCTGTGTGGCGAGATGCGAGGGACCGGGATGGACGGCGCGGCGTGCCTGTTGTTCGACATCGACGGTGGCCTCGCACGGATCACGCTCAACCGGCCGGAGGCGTACAACGCGATCGACCCCGCGACGGCGAGTGCCTTCACCGCCGCCGTGCGCGCGGTCGGCGAGGCGCAGGCGGTCCGGGCGGTGCTGCTGACCGGCAACGGGCCGGCGTTCTGCGCGGGCGGCGACGTCAAGGCGATGGCCGGCGCCACCGACCGCGCCGAGCTGCTGGGCGGGCTGGTCGACGACTTCCACGAAGGGCTCGCCCTGCTGGCCGAGCTGCCCTGGCCGGTCGTCGCGGCGGTGCGCGGGGTCGCCGCCGGCGCGGGGCTCGGCCTGCTGCTCTGCGCCGACCTGGTCATCGCCGAGCAGTCGGCGCGGTTCTCCACGGCGTACGGCGCGGTCGGCCTCTCCCCGGACAGCGGCGTCTCGTACCACCTGCCGCGGATCGTCGGGCCCGCGCGGGCGCTGCGGCTCAGCCTGACCGGCGAGGTGCTGTCCGCGTCCGACGCGCTGGACTGGGGCATCGCCGCCGAGGTGGTGCCGGACGGTGAGGGCCTGGCGCGGGCCGAGGCCCTGGCCCGGGCCCTCGCGGCGGGGCCCCAGCCGGCGGTCGCCGAGACCAAGCGGCTGCTGCGTGCCGCCACCGGCCGCCACCTGCGCGCGCACCTCGACGACGAGGCCCGGACGATCGTGCGTACCGGCGCGTCGGCCGACGCCTGCCGCCTGATCGAGGCGTTCGCCACGCGCCGGCGCGAGCGGACCGCGACCCCAGCCGGACCCGACCGCCACCAGTAGGAGCCGCTGTGCCCGTCGAGCGCATGATGCCCACGTCCGAGGCCGCCGACCTCGTCGACCTCGTCCGCGAGATCGCGGCGCGCGACCTCGCCCCGGTCGCCGCCGAGCACGAGGCGACCAGCCAGTTCCCCCGGGACGCGTTCCGCCTGCTCGGCAAGGCCGGGCTGCTCGGCCTGGCCGGTCCCGAGCGGTACGGCGGGGGCGGCCAGCCCTACGAGGTCTACCTCCAGGTGCTGGAGGAGATCGCGACCGCGTGGATGAGCGTCGCCGTCGGGATCAGCGTGCACACGCTCTCGTGCTACCCGCTCACCGCGTACGGCACAGAGGAGCAGAAGGAGCGCTGGCTGCCCGGAATGCTCGGCGGCGACCTGCTCGGCGCGTACTCGCTCTCCGAGGCGCAGGCGGGCTCGGACGCCGCGGCGCTGCGGACGCGCGCCGAGCCCGACGGCGGCGGTGGTTACCGGCTCACCGGCACCAAGGCGTGGGTCACGCACGGCGGGCGCGCCGACTTCTACACGGTCTTCGCGCGGACCTCGCCAGGGCGGCGGGGGATCTCCTGCTTCCTCCTGCCCTCCGACGCGCCAGGGCTGGCGGCGGCGGCACCGGAGAACAAGATGGGCCTGACCGCCTCCACGACCGCGCAGCTACACCTCGACGGCGTACCGGTGCCGGGGGAGCGGCTGATCGGCGCGGAGGGCGAGGGCTTCCCGATCGCGATGTCCGCGCTCGACGCCGGGCGGCTCGGCATCGCCGCGTGCGCGACCGGCCTGGCGCAGGCCGCGCTCGACGCCGCGGTGGCGTACACGCACGAGCGGGAGCAGTTCGGCCAGCCGATCGCCGGTTTCCAGGGGCTGTCGTTCCTGATCGCCGACATGGCGGCCACCGTCGCGTCGGCGCGGGCGACGTACCTGGACGCGGCCCGCCGCATGGACCGCGGGCTGCCGGTGACCCGGGAGGCGGCGATCGCCAAGCTGGTGTGCACCGACGGCGCGATGCGCGTCACCACCGACGCGGTGCAGGCGCTCGGCGGATACGGCTACACCAAGGACTTCCCGGTCGAGCGGTACATGCGGGAAGCAAAGGTGACACAGATTTTCGAAGGTACGAACCAGATCCAGCGGGTCGTGATCAGCCGCGGGCTCGCGGTCGACGCGGCCCGCTGATCGGACACAGAGGACGGTCATCGCCGTGGACATCAAGGACACCGTCGCCGTGGTCACCGGGGGAGGCTCCGGGCTGGGGCTCGCCACCGCACGCCACCTGACCGGCCTGGGCGCCCGGGTCGGCGTCGTCGACCTGCCGAGGCCGGAGGCGCGGGAGGCCGTCGAGGCGCTCGGCCCGCGCGCCACCTTCCTCCCCGCCGACGTGACCGACGCGGGCGAGCTAGAGGCGGCGCTCGACGGCGCGGCCGCGCTGGGCCGGCTGGGCGTCGCGGTCGCCTGCGCCGGCATCGCCACCGCGCGGCGGATCCTGGGGCGCGACGGCGGCCCGTTGCCGCTCGACGAGTTCCGGCGGGTCGTCGACGTCAACCTGGTGGGCACCTTCAACCTGATCCGGCTCGCCGCCGCGCGGATGGCCGGCAACGAGGCCGTCGACGGGGAGCGCGGGGTCATCGTCTGCACCGCGTCGATCGCCGCGTACGAGGGACAGGTGGGCCAGGCCGCCTACGCCGCCTCGAAGGCCGGTGTGGCCGGGCTGACGCTGTGCGCCGCGCGCGACCTGGCCGATCGCCAGATCCGCGTGCTCTCCATCGCGCCGGGCCTCTTCGAGACGCCGATGCTGGCCGGCCTGCCGCAGGCCGCCCGCGACGCGCTGGGCGGCCAGATGCCGCACCCCAGCCGGCTCGGCCGGCCGGAGGAGTTCGCCCGCCTCGTCGCCCACGCGATCGACGTACCGATGCTCAACGGCGAGGTGATCCGCCTGGACGCCGCGCTGCGCCTCGGCCCGCGGTGAGCCGCGGCGTCCGCGTCCGGTCAGTCTCCGCGCAGCCGGATCCGGCTGTTGTCCCAGCTCAGGATCTTCTCATCGGGTACGAGCCGGAGCGTGACCCGCTCGCGGTACACCGCCCGTGCGGCGGCCGGCATGCGCTCCGCGGGCACGCGGAAGGGCGCGTACTTGGCCTCGAAGAGCTCGTCCACGAGCGCGGTCGTCGGCTCGTCGGTGACCTCGGCGAGCTGCCCGCTGAGGTGGACGGCGGCGAGTTCGGCCCACGCGTCTCCGGACTCCACGAGGAAGGAGGCGCGCGGGTCGCGCCGGACGCGGGCCACCTTCCTGCTGCCCGGCGGGGTCGTGAAGCAGACCGTGCGGTCGACCACCACGAACCAGACCGGAAGCGCCACCGGGTATCCGTCGCGACGCAACGTGGTCAGGACGCCGGTGTGCGCCCGCTCCACGAACGCCCATGCCTCGTCCGGCGTGAAACGGATGCTCACCGGCCGCCCTCCCGTCGCCCAGCAGCGGCGACCTCGGCGTGGACCGCGGTCGCGCGCGGAACCTGGCCGGCCGGTTGGTTGGCGAAGGGCAGCGGGCGCTCGTGCGGCACGACGCGCGGTGCGCTCGTGGTGGGGGAGTCCGAGTCGTCGCTGGGCATGCGCCGAAGCTACCTGACAGTGGCAATTTCTGCTATATCATTAAGATGATGTCTGAGGTGACGGAAGCCGGCCCGGCCCGCGATGTTTCGCTCGGCGAGCTGAGCCACGAGGTCCGGCGGTGGTGCGCCGAGCACGTCCCCCCGGACTGGCGGCGGGAGCAGGCCGGCGTCGGGCACGACGAGTTCGTCCGGTTCCAGCGATGGTGGTTCGACGAGCTCAAGTCCGGCGGATACGCGTTCCCGCACTGGCCGGCGAGCTGGGGCGGTGGTTACGACCTGGCCCAGCAGGCGGTCGTCTTCGAAGAGTTGGCGCGGGCCGACGCGCCGCGCCTGGTGCTGCACTTCGTCGCGCTGCACCACGCGGCGGCCACGCTCCTCGCCGCCGGCACCGAGCGGCAGCGGGCCGACTACCTGCCGGCAATCCGCGACGGCGAGGTGTGGTGCCAGGGCTTCTCCGAGCCCAACGCCGGTTCCGACCTCGCCTCGCTGGGCACGCGGGCCGAGCGCCGGGGCGACGTGTACGTCGTCAACGGCCAGAAGATCTGGGCCAGCGGCGCCCTCGACTCCACCTGGTGCCTGCTGCTCGCCCGGACCGACGCGTCCGCCCCCAAGCGCCGCGGCATCACGTACCTGATCATGGACATGCGCACGCCCGGCGTGACCGTACGGCCGATCCGCCAGATTACCGGCGAGCAGCACTTCTGCGAGATCTTCCTGACCGATGTGGAGATCCCCGTCGACAACCGCATCGGCGCGGAGAACGAGGGCTGGCGGATCGCGCAGAGCACGCTCAACTCCGAGCGCGGCGCCACGATGATCGAGCTGGCCGAGCGCCTCGCGTACGGGTTCCGCTGGCTCGTCGACCTGGCCGCCAGAAACGGGGAGCTGGGCGGCGCCGACACGCTCTGGGACGACCGCCTCGCCCGGCTGGCCAGCGAGGTCCAGGCGCTGCGGCTGCTCGCCCGGCGGCCCCTCGCCGGCACGCACGACGGCGCGGCGTACGGCGCCTTCGCCTCCACCGTCAAGCTCTTCTACAGCGAGCTGTTGCAGCGGATGACCCGGCTGGGCGTGGAGCTGAGCGGCCTGCCGGGGCAGGAGTGGCAGGTGCGGCCGCTCAGCTCCGGATGGGAGTCCGGCCTGTGGCTGCTCGACCACATCGGCTCGTGGGAGTGGACCATCCCGGGTGGCACGAGCGAGATCCAGCGCACCATCATCGGCGAACGCGGGCTTGGCCTGCCGAGGGAGGCGCTGTCGTGAACGTACCCCAGGAGGCACCTCGCGCCGGGCTCGACGAGGCGGACCGGTCCGCGCTGCGCGAGCTGGCCCGGACGATGGTCACCGAGCTGGTCACGTCCGCCCGCGTACGCGCCGCGATGGAGTCCGGCGGCCTGCCCGACCGGGAGTTCGACGCCGAGCTGGCCACGGCCGGGCTGTGGGGGATCGAGACGCCGGAGGAGTACGGCGGCGGCGGGGCGAGCTTCCGCGAGCTGGCCGTGGTCCTGCGGGAGCTGGGGTCGCGCGCGGCGGTGTCGCACCTCACCACGAGCGCCGTGCTCTGCGCGGGCGCCGTGCTGCTCGGCGGCTCCCGCGAGCAACGCGAACGGTGGCTCCCGTCCCTGGCGGCCGGACAGGTGTTCGGCACGGCCGCGCTGAGCGAGTGGTACACCAACCCACCGACCGGTGGGGTACGGGCGGAACGCCGCGACGCCGGCTGGATCCTCGGCGGCCTCGCCTCCCACGTGCTCAACGCCCGCGTGAGCGACCTGCTCGTGGTGGGCGCGACGGCCGGGCCGGATCGCGTGGTGGCCGTCGTACCGGCCCAGGCCACCGGGCTGACGGTCGAGCCGGTCGCGATGACCGACGCGACGCGCTGTGTCGACCGCCTCACGCTCGACGGCGTGTTCGTGCCCGACACCGACGTGCTGGCGGTCGGGAGCGACGCGGACCGGCTGCTCGGGGCGCTGGCCAACCGGGCCGCCGCCGCCACGGCCGCCGACTCGGCCGGCAACGCCGAGCGGTTGCTGGCCATGACGGTCGCGTACGCCGGCGAGCGGGAGCAGTTCGGCCGGCCGATCGGGTCCTTCCAGGCGGTCAAGCACCAGGCGGCCGACATGCTGGTCAACGCCGAGACCAGCGCGGCCCTGCTGGACGACGCCGTACGCGCGGCGGCCACCGAGCCGGCGACCTGCGACGTGGCGGTGTCGATGGCCAAGGAGTACGGCTGCGAGCGGGCGGCCACCAACGCGGGCGTGGCGCTGCAACTGCACGGCGGGATCGGCTACACCTGGGAGCACGACCTGCACGTCTACTTCAAGCGGGCCAAGCTCAACGAGTTCCTTTTCGGCGACGGTCGCTGGCATCGGGGCCGGATCGCGCGGGCCCTGGCGGGGACCGCCGGGCAACGGGCGGGGTGATTCGGGGACGGGGCTGCACCACATCGGTGGCCGGTCGCCCTATCATCATCAGGACCCGGCGAAAGGAACAATGGTGCCTCGGCCATCACGACGCGCGGAAGTTCGGACCACGGCGGCCCGCCTCATCCGCGAACGCGGCTACGACGCGGCGACCATGGATCTTCTGGCCGACGAGGTGGGTCTCAACAAGGGGACGCTCTACCACTACTACCCCTCGAAGAGCGCGATCCTCTACGACCTCCTCTCCGAGCAGGTCGACGCCACGCTCGCGCTGGTCAAACAGGTGCCCCGCACCGGGAGCGCCACCGACCGCATGCGTGCCCTGATCCGGCTCCAGGTCGAGCTGGTCGCGACGAAGCAGGACGAGCTGGTGGTCTTCTTCCAGGAGCTGCCCTGGATCGACCAGCACCTGGAGGAGGAGCAGGCCAGCGACCTGCGGCGGCGCATCGACCGATACGAGCGCTTCACGCGGCAGTTGCTTTCCACGGGTGTGCGCGCGGGCGAGTTCCGCGAGATGAACCTCAACATGATCATGTACTCGATCATCGGCATCCTGGCGTACGTGCCGAACTGGTTCCGGGGGACCGCCCGCAAGGCGCAGGAGTCGCTCGTCGACGAGCTGTCCGACTTCGTCATCAGTGGGATCCTGCGGCGCTGACCGTTCCCCGTGTAGATTACCAACCATATGGTTGGTAATGGGGAGGGGATCGTGGCGGAGCGGACGCTGATCGTCGAGCAGCCGGCGCCCGGTGTGGTGCTCGTCCGGCTCAACCGCCCGGATCGGCTCAACGCGCTGGACGCCGAGCTGATGTCCGGCCTGGAGGAGCTGTGGCCGCGGCTGCGGCAGCGGGCCGACGTGCGCTGCGTCGTCCTCACCGGCAATGGTCGCGGCTTCTGCTCCGGCGCCGACGCGGGGTTCCTCGCGGACGACCGCGCCCCGCGCGGGGCCGGCCTCGACGGCGAGCTGTCCTTCGTGCCGGGACGGATTCTCGACGTGCCGGTCGTGGTCGCCGTCAACGGTGTCTGCGCCGGCGGCGGCCTGCACTTCGTCGCCGACGCCGACATCGTGATCGCCGCCGAGGGCGCGACGTTCCTGGACCCGCACGTCTCGGTCGGGCAGGTGAGCGGGATCGAGCCGCCGTCGCTGGTCCTGCGCCTGCCCCTCCCGGTGATCTCCCGGATGGCGCTGATGGGGCGGCACGAGCGGCTGACCGCGCGCCGGCTCTACGACCTCGGGCTCGTCACCGAGCTGGTCGGGGAGGACAGCCTCGTCGACCGGGCGGTTGAGATCGCCGCTGTGGTCGCGTCGGCGTCGCCGGCGGCGGTCCGGGCCACGCGGCGTTCCTGGCGGCGGCTCAGTGACGCTCTGGTCGAGCCGCCGATGCGCGAGGGCTGGGACGAGGTCCAGCGGCACTGGGCGCATCCGGACGCGGACGAGGGGCCCGCCGCGCTGCGCGACAAGCGTCCGCCCCGCTGGTCGGACTGAGCGGCGGCTCAGAGGAAGAAGTCCGGCTCCAGGTCGCGGGAGCCGGGCACGGTGGCGTAGTCGTCGAGGTCGGTGACCCCGGCGCCGCGCAGCACGTCCTCGTCGATGAGCGTCTGGCCGCTCAGCTCGCTCGCCGGCGTCGTCAGGATCACGTGGGCGGCGTCCGCCATGATCTGCGGGGTACGGGTCCGGGCCAGCGCCTCGTCGCCGCCGAGCAGGTTGGCGACCGCGTCGGTGGCGATGGTGGTACGCGGCCACAGGCAGTTGGCGCCGACCGGCACGTCCGCGTACTCGGCGGCGAAACCGAGCGTGGCCAGCGTCATCCCGTACTTGGCCAGCATGTAGCCGGGATAGGCGCCGAGCCAACGCGGGTCCAGGTTGAGCGGTGGGCTGAGCGTGAGCACGTGCGGGTCGGGGGAGCGGACCAGCTCCGGCAGGCACGCCTGGGTCAGCATGAACGTGCCGCGCGCGTTCACGTCCTGCATGAGGTCGTACCGCCGGGGCGCCAGCCGCGCCGTCGGCGACAGGTCGAGCACGCTGGCGTTGTTGACGCAGACGTCCACGCCGCCGAACTCGTCGACGGCCGCGCGTACGGCGCGCTGGATCGCCTCGTCCGAGCGCACGTCGCCGACGACCGGCAGTGCCCGCCCGCCCGCGGCGCGGATCTGCTCGGCCGCCGTGTGGATGGTGCCGCGCAGCTTGGGATGCGGCGTGTCGGTCTTCGCGATCAGGACGACGTTGGCGCCGTCCCGCGCGGCGCGCAGGGCGATGGCCAGGCCGATGCCCCGGCTCCCGCCGGACATCACGATCGTGCGCCCGGCGAGCGTGGCGGGCCGTGTGGGGTTCACAGGATGACCTCCGGGATGACGGCCGGGCGCCGGCCCAGCACGTCCGGGATGGTGCGCAGGTCGGCCGCGGGGTAGGCGAAGCCCGGGGCGAGCAGGATGCCCGGCGGCGCGGCGACGGTGGCGGGGATGGTCTGGACCAGTTGTACGGCGGTCGCGAGGTTGGCCGCCGACTGCCGTTCGTCCACGCCGAACACGTCCCGCGCGTCGGTGGTCAGCAGGTCGGCGCGGGTCCGTACGTCCACCGGCAGGCCGCGCACCTCCACCTCGTACATGTCCCCGGAGACGATCTTGACCGCGGGGTCGACGAGGTCACGGTCGAGGTACCACAGCTCGCGGATGCTCACCAGCGGCGTGTCGCCGGCGAAGCCGGTCCAGCGGCCGTCGAGCGCGCCGACGGTGCCCGCGCGCACGGTCACTCCCGCGCACTCCAGCTCCCGCTCGCTGGTCAGGTAGCGGACGTCGGCCTCCATCCGCTCGACCGGCAGGCCGAGGTGGTGGGCCAGCCCGGCGACGCACTCGAAGTAGTACCGGCTCAGCAGTGTCTTGCGGGTTTTCGTTCCCAACCGTTCGGGCGGTTGGCCGAAGCCGATGGCGGCGATCGTCTCGCCGGCGTGGTGGCTGAGGTCGCAGATCTCGCTCAGGTGCACCGCGTGCACGGTGGTGCAGAGGCTTGTCGCGGTGAGCGCGAACCGTTCGACGAACCAGCCGGGGTGGATGCCGGTGCCGTGCAGGGTCGTGCCGCCCTCCGCGCAGGCGGCTTCGAGGGGCGCGACGTACTCCTCGCCCCGCTGCCAGGGGAAGAAGTAGGCGGTGGAGGTGACGACGTTCTTGCCGCCGCGGAGCAGGGTCGTGATCTCCTCGTGCCGGGAGGACTCGTCCGGCAGCGCCCGTCCCGCGTACAGCACGACGTCCGCGTCGAGGTCGTAGATCGCCTGCCGGTCGCCGGTGACCGTGACCCCGGCCGGCGGCTCGCCGATCAGCTCCATTGCGTCGCGGCCCACCTTCGCGGGGCTGTAGGCGAGGCAGCCCACCAGCCGCAGCTCCGGGCGGCGGGCGATCTCGCGCAGCGCCTGGGCGCCGGTGTAGCCCGGCCCCCAGACGACGACCCGGTACGGCTCGTCTCGGCTCGCCATCAGGACGTGCTCCTTCCGTTCGCCACCAGCGCGCCGCCGTCCACGACGAGCACGTGCCCGGTCAGCCAGCCGGCCCGGTCGGAGAGGAGGAAGCTCGTCGCGGCGGCGATGTCCTCCGGCGACCCGAACCGGTTCAGCGGGATGCCGTCGAGCAGCCGGGCCCGCTCCGCCTCGGGGATCGCGGCCGCCATCTCGGTGTCGACCATCCCGGGCGCGACCGCGTTCACCCGTACGGCCGGTGCCAGCTCCGCGGCGAGCTGCCGGGTGAGGTGGTCGAGGGCCGCCTTGGTGGCGTTGTAGTAGCCGGTGTTCGGTGAGGGCGCGAAGGCCCCGATCGAGGTGACGTTGACGACCGCGCCGCCGTGCTCACGCATGCCGGCCCGCCAGAGCAACTGGGTCCAGAGCAGCGGTGCCCACTGGTTCACCTCCGTCAGCTTCGCCGCCAGCGGCGCCGGCACGTCGATCGTCGGCCCCCACTGCGGGTTGGTGGCGGCGTTGTTGACCAGGTAGTCGACCCGGCCGAACTCCTCCACCGCGAAGGCGACGCACTCGGCGGCGTCCTCGGCCGCGGCGGCGTGGCAGGCGCGCCAGAGGCAGGCCGGCCCCAGCTCGGCCGCGGTGGCTTCGAGCGCGGGTCGCTTGCGGCCGGTCACCAGGACGCGGGCGCCGGACCGCACAAGCTCACGCGCCACCGCACGGCCGATCCCCCGGGAACCGCCGGTGACGATCGCGGTCTTGCCGTCGTGGTCGATCTGCACGGGCCGCCTCGTCACTCTCGCCGTCCTGGCTGCCGACCGTACCAAACCAACCGGCGGGTTGGCTACCTCCTCGGATTGCCATATGCTGCCCCAAGTGGAAGCTATCCCTGCGCCTGAGATCTCCGTCGGCGTGCGCAACTTCGCGGCCCGCGCGCCGGCCGACTGGCGCCACGTGCTCGACCAGGCGCGCGCCGCCGACGAGGCCGGCATCGACCGCCTCTTCGTCGCCGACCACCTGGTGTTCGGACGGGACCTTTCCGCGTACGCGGATCCGGCCTCCGGCGGCGTGACCGGCGGGGTCCAGCCGACCGGCCCGGACGGGGAGTGGCTGGAGCCCTTGACGACGCTCGCAGCCATGGCCGCCGTGACCCGCCGGGTCAAGCTGGCGACCAACGTGCTCGTCGCGCCGCTGCGCCAGGCCGTCCTGCTGGCGAAGACGGCGACCACTGTGGACGCCCTCTCGCATGGGCGGCTGGAGCTGGGCGTCGGCGTCGGCTGGCAGGAGACCGAGTACCGCGCGGTCGGCGTGCCCTTCGCCGAGCGGGGACGGGTCCTCGACGAGACCCTCGACGTGTGCCGTGCACTGTGGACACAGCCGGAGGTGGCGTGGACGGGGCGCGGCTTCGAGCTGGACGGCGTGCACATGATGCCGAAGCCGGCGCGACCCGGGGGCGTGCCCGTCTGGCTGGGCGGCCGGGCCATCCCCGCCGTCGCCCGCCGGCTGGCCCGGCACGGCGTCGGCTGGATCCCGTGGGGCGTCACGCCCGGCACCGTCGCCGGCGCGCTGGCCCGGATGCGGTCGCTGGTCGAGGAGCAGGGGCGCGACTTCGCCACGATCCGGGTCTCGTACGCGCTGCCGACGGTCGTCGACCGGGGCGCACTCGACCTCGCGCGGATGTTCGCCGACGTACCGGAGCTGATCGCGCGGGGGATCTCCGACTTCCGCACGCTGGCGCGGATACCACCGGAGCACGCCGCGGCCCGCGACCTGCTCGCCGAGCTGAACGCGCGCTTTCGGGAGGCCGCCGATGACCGCCGCTGACGACCGCCCGCCACCTCTGCGGCCAGGGCCTGTATCGAAGTGGATGACCAGGCTGCGGCGGGCCCAGACGCCGGCCGGGACCACGCCGGACACGACCGGTTACAACACCGGTAGCCTGCCGCGCCCTGCGCGGCCCCAGCCGACGTCTGGACCTCGCCTCGCTCCGGCCCCCACTTCGATACAGGCCCTAGGGCTGGCGGTCGCCGCCGCCCGTACGGCCGTGGCCGACGCCCGGCGGGCCGAGGAGCTGGGCTTCGACTACCTGGCCTGCGGCGAGCACCTGTTCTTCCAGGTCGCGCCGAACCCCTTCGTCCAGCTCGCCGCCGCGGCCGGCGTGACCACGCGGATCCGGCTCGTCAGCACGGTCAACCTGCTGCCGCTCTATCCGGCCCCCCTGGTCGCCAAGCTGGCGGCGACGCTCGACCAGGTCTCGGACGGGCGGTTCGAGCTGGGGGTCGGCGCGGGCGGCGAGGCGCCGGACGAGTTCGCCGCCGCGGGGGTCGACCCGGCCGAGCGCTTCCGGCGCCTGGAGGAAGGGCTGCGCGTACTGCGCCTGCTCTTCAGCGGCGAGCGCGTGCGGTACGAGGGGCGGTTCACCTCGTTGCGCGACGTCGTGCTCGACCCGCCGCCGGTGCGGCCGGGCGGCCCGCCGATCTGGCTCGGTGGGCGCGGCGACGGCGCGATCCGGCGGGCCGGCCGGTACGCCGACACGTGGCTGCCGTACATGGTGACGCCGGAGATGTTCCAGGCGGGCCTGCACCGGGTCCGCGCGGCGGCCGGGGAGTACGGGCGGGACGCGGCGCGGGTCGGTGGCGCCCTGTTCGCCCTCGTCTGCGCCGACCGGGACGCGGCCTGGGCGCGGCGTACGGGCATCGCGATGGTCAGCGCCACCTACCGGCAGGACTTCGCGCCGCTGGCCGACCGCTACCTGTTCCTCGGTTCGCCGGGCCAGGTCGTGCGGCGGATCCGGGAGTTCGCCGACGGGGGAGCCGGGACGGTCATCCTGCAGATCGCCGCCGACCCGGATCTGCGCGAGCGGGTCCTGCGGACGCTGGCCGAGGACGTGCTGCCGGAACTGCGTGGAGGGAGTGGACGATGACCGAGCGGGTACGCCTGGACCGGCGCGGCCGGATCGCGGAGCTGGTCCTGGACCGGCCGGAGAAGCTCAACGCGATCGACCACGAGACGCTGCGGCACCTCGACGAGGCGCTCACGGCCGCGGAGGCGGACCGGGAGGTCCGCGTGCTGATCGTCCGGGGCGAGGGGCGGGCGTTCTGTGCCGGCGCGGACCTCGGCGCGGTCGACGACAAGGTCGGCAACGCCGGCCGCCTCGCCGACCACCTGGAGTACTGGAACCAAGTCTTCGGGCACCTCGCGGACTCCCCGCTGCCGTCGGTCGCGGCGGTGCACGGTGTCGCCTTCGCCGGTGGGTTCGAGCTGATGCAGGCATGCGACTTCGTGGTCGTGGCCGACGACGCGCGCCTCGGCGACCAGCACGCCAACTACGGGCTGTTTCCCAGCGGCGGCGGCTCCCAGCGGCTGCCCCGGATCATCGGCGAGCGCCGGGCCAAGTGGCTCATGTGCAGCGGCGCCACCATCGACCCGGCGGAGGCCCTGGCCGCCGGGCTGGTCAACGCGGTCCGGCCGGCGGCCGAGGTGCTCGACCACGCCCGCGCGATGGCCGGTGTGCTCGCCCAGCGCAGCCCGGTGGTCACCGCGCGGGTCAAGCGCGCGGTGCGGCTCGGCATGGCCGGGAGCCTGACCGGCGGCCTGGAGATCGAGCGGCTGCTCGCGCTGGAGCACATGACCTCGAAGGACGCCCACATTGGACTCGCCGCGTTCGCCAGCCGCACGACCCCCGAGTTCGTCGGGGAGTGAACGGCTGGTGGGGGCGGAGATGACGGGCCGGGGGCCGCTCACCGGGCTGCGCGTGGTCGAGCTGGCGAGCATCGGGCCGGGGCCGCACGCGGCGATGATCCTCGCCGACCTCGGCGCCGACGTCGTACGGATACCGCGCCCGGGCGGGTCGCTGGCACTCGGTGGGCCGCGGGCTCCGGACCCGCTGCTGCGCGGGCGGCGCAACGTGGCGGCCGACCTCAAGGACCCGGCCGGCCGCGCGGCGGTGCTGCGCCTGGTGGCTGAGGCGGACGTGCTGGTCGAGGGCTTCCGGCCCGGTGTCACCGAACGGCTCGGCGTCGGCCCGGCGCGGTGCCAGGCCGTCAACCCCCGGCTGGTGTATGCCCGGATGACCGGCTGGGGGCAGGACGGGCCGCTCGCGCGAAGCGCGGGGCACGACATCAACTACATCGGGCTGACCGGGGCGCTGCACGCGATCGGCCGCGCGGGGGAGCGGCCGGTGCCCCCGCTGAACCTGCTCGGCGACTTCGGCGGCGGGTCGATGTTGCTCGTCGTCGGGATACTCGCCGCGGTGTGGGACGCCGGGCGTACCGGTGCGGGCCGGGTCGTCGACGCCGCCATGGTCGACGGTGTCTCGACGCTGGCCCAGATGGTGTGGGGGCTGCTGCACGCCGGCGCGTGGTCCGACGAGCGCGAGCGGAACATCCTCGACGGCGCGGCGCCCTTCTACGACACGTACGCCTGTGCCGACGGCCGGTACGTCGCCGTCGGCGCGATCGAGCCGAAGTTCTACGCCGCGCTCCTCGCCGGCCTCGACCTGCGCGCCGACGAGCTGCCCGACCAGCTGGACCGGGCCTCGTGGCCGGCGGTTAAGGCCCGCTTCGCCGAGGTCTTCGCGGCCCGTACCCGGGACGAGTGGACCGAGGTGTTCGCCGGCACCGACGCCTGCGTCACGCCGGTGCTCTCGTTCGCCGAGGCGGCGCGCCATCCCCACCTCGCGGCCCGGGGCACGGTCGTACCGCACGGCGGCATGCCGCAGGCGGCACCGGCGCCCCGGTTCTCCGGCTACGAGGCCCCCGTGCGGGACATCGACGACACCGTGTACGAGGCGGCGGCGATCGCCGAGGAGTGGTCCGCCGGCCGGCGCTGATCCGGCCGGCGGCGCATCACCGTGGCGCGCGTGCCCGCTCGATCCAGGCGTCGCAGGCCCGGACGAAGCGCGAGGTGTCGAAGTCGGCGTTCATCACGCCCGAGCGGTACCGGCTGAGCCCGCGCAGCGCCGTGCCGGCCACGCGCCAGCACGCCATGCGGTAGTGGAAGTCGAAGTCGTCCAGGTCGGCGCCGGTCAGCTCGGCGTACCGGTCGAGCGCCTCGTCCAGGCTCGCGGCGCCCGGGGCGGCGGTCGCCGGCCGTACGCCGAGCATCGCCTCGGCCGGCGGGTCCCAGAACGCGGCCAGCAGGCCCAGGTCGGCCAGCGGCTCGCCGAGCGTGACGAGTTCCCAGTCCAGCACCGCGCGGATACCGCCGTCCGGGCCGACGATCGCGTTGCCGAGCCGGTAGTCGCCGTGGACGACGCGGCTGCGGTCGTCGCGCGGCATCCGCCGTTCCAGCTCGTCGGCGATCCGCGCGAGCCGCTCGGCCTGGGGCGCGGCCTCGCCGGTGGCGGCCCGTGCGATCACCGAGCGCCAGCGGTGGAGCTGGCGCTGGAGGTACGCGCCGCGCGGCCCCAGATCGCCGAGGCCGACCTCGTCCGGGTCCACGGTGTGCAGGGCGGCCAGCGTGCGCGCGCTCTCCAGCGAGGCGTGGCGCAGCGCCGGCGGGTCGAGCAGCCGGGTCGCCACGCCGTCGTCCGCCAGCACGTGGCCGTCGACGAAGTCCGTGACGTGGCAGGCCAGCCCGAGCGGGTCCGCGGCGGTGCCGACCATGCGGACCCGGGGCACCGGTACGGGCGTGCCGTGCAGCGCGGACATCGCCCGCGCCTCGCGGCCGGTGTCGTGGGCGCCGCCCTCGTGGCGTCCCGCCGGCTGGTGGCGCAGGACCCACGCGTTGCCGGACCGGTCGGTGACGCGGTAGGTGAGCATGCTGTAGCCGCCGGCGATCCGCTCGGCGGTGAACGGCGGCTCGGACTCGGGCAGCCCGCGGGCGAGCCAGTCGGCGACCGCCGGGGGTACCGCCGCGTCGAGCGGCGTCGCGGTGGTGGCGGTCACGCCGGGGCGCCCGGACGGCTGCCGGCGGCCGGCATCCCGACCGGCCGGCCGTCGACCAACTGGTCGAGCATCTCCACCACGCCCAGGCCACGCCGCCCGTCACTGGTGACGAACTCGTACGCCGAGTAGCCGATCCGGGTCACCAGCTCGGTGCCGTCCTCGGCGCGACGGCGGTGTCGCAGCGGCGCGAACCGCTCCGGCCGCCGGGCGGTGCCGGTCAGGGTCACCGGGCCGCGGGCGGTGTCGACCTCGCACACGGCCCGGCGGCAGAAGCCGTCTTCGGTCCACTCCACCGACAGGTCGGTCAGCTCGGCCTGCGCGCAGGCGCCGCCCTCCACGGCGGCGGCGCGGCGGGTCCGTACGCCGTCCCGGCGGGAGACGTCCAGCGTCATGATGGCCGAGCCGTCGTCGAACGCGGCGGTGATCCACCGGTACGAGAGCGGGCCCGCCCAGTCGCGGGGGCCCCACGAGTGGTCCCGCAGGCCGCCGCCGCGGACCCGCAGGTGCCGGCCGTCGACCGTCAGGTCGCCCTCGACGAGGATGAACTGCTCGTAGTGGCCGATCGCCAGCGAGTCCTCCAGGATGTTGTCCGGCGACTCGCCGTTGGTGCCGAACGACGCGCCGTTTCCGGTGACGTCGAGCCGGATCCGCGTCTCCCGCTTCGCCGCCTCCCGGAAAGCCTGGCCGGGCGCGGCCAGCACGCGCGGGTCGGCGAAGGACGCGAGCGGCCCGTCGTAGGAGAGCCGCTGCCGCCGGTGCGGTTCGAGAATCTCGAAGGAGAGGCCGCCGACCGCCAGCTTGTCGGCGGAGACCTCGGTGGTCCGCTCGTAGCTGAACAGCGTCTCCCCGTCCGGCAGGAACACCAGGACGCCGGCTTGGCCAGCCGGTTGGTTGGGTTGGACAGCCACGCGCAGCCAGCCGACGACGCCGGCCTCCGGGCACAGGAAGCTGTAGTACGTGCTTTCGTTGTATGCCGGCTGATCGTCGGGGACGTGCCGATACTCGTGCTCGGGGGCGATCGTTTCGGCGAACATCGACATGGTATCTCCTCTGGCGGGCCGGAGCCGCACCGCGCGACGTTACCAACCAACTGTATGGTTAAACGTAGTTGCGCCCGTCCGTTCGGGTCAAGGTGTGGCGCCGGCCTCCGGCGCGCGGGCCGGGCGCGGGATGGCGACGGCCAGCGCCGTGGCGGCCGCCATCGAGAGCGCGAGCAGGACGAACCCCGCCGTGTAACCGGACCCGAGGGGGAGGCCGCCGACGCCCAGTTCGGCGGTGACGACCGTCGCCATGACGGCGGTCCCCACCGCACCGCCGAGGTTGCGGGCGTTGAAGTTGACCGCCCCGGCCACCGCGGACTGGGATGCCGGCACCGAGACGACGACAAGCGTGGCCAGCGCGGCGAGCGAGACGCCGAGCGCGACGCCGTAGACCGCGAGGACGGCCACGAGCTGCCAGGCGGTGGCGTACCGCCAGGCGACGGCGGCGAGGCAGGCGGCGATGACCACGCTCGCCGCCGCCACCACCGGCCGCGGGCCGGCCCGCCGTACCAGCCGCGCCGTGGCCACGCCGCCGAGGAAGACCGCGCTCGCCAGCGGCAGCATCAGCAGCCCCGACTCGGTGACGCTCGCCCCCACGCCGTACCCGGTGGAGGCGGGCGCCTGGAGGATCTGGGGTACGAACGCGTAGACGGCGAACATCGCGAAGCCGAGCAGGAACGACACCGCGTTGCCGGAGCGGACCGCCGGGATCGCCATCATCCGCAGGTCGATGAGGGGATGGTGGGCCCGCGATTCGAGCCGGTACCAGCACGCGCCCAGCGCCACGGCGAGGGCGTAGAGGCCGAGCGTCCGGCCGCTCGTCCAGCCCCAGGCGGAAGCGTTGGTGGTGGCGAGCACGAACGTCGCCAGCGCCCCGGCGAGGAACGGCGCGGGCGCCCAGGAGATCGGGGCGGCGCGGGTCGTGGAGGGCCGTACGACGAGCACGGCGGCGACGGCGGTGGCCGCGGTCACCAGCGCCGGCAGCAGGAACAGCCAGCGGTAGCCCCACAGGTCGACGATGGGACCGGCGAGCACCAGGCCGACGCTCGCCCCGATCCCGCCGATGGCCGCGAGTACGCCGATCGCGAAGGGCACGCGCTCGCCCGGGAACTCCTCGCGCACGATGCCGAAGGCGAGCGGCATCACCGCGCCGCCGACCCCCTGGAGTACGCGTGCCGCGGTCATCAGGCGGATGTCCGGGGCGAACGCCGCGCCGAGCGAACCGGCCGACAGCAGCGCGAGGGCGGTCACCAGCATGGGCTTCTTGCCGATCGCGTCGCCCAGCCGCCCGACGATGGGGGTCGCGATGGCCGCGGAGAGCAGGTAGGCGCTCACGACCCAGGTGACGCTGCGCGGGTCGGTGTCGAGCGCGCGTTCGATCCTCGGGAGTACGGGAATCACCATCGCCTGGAGCAGCGCGAAGACGGTGGCGGCGACGACCAGCACGCAGAACGTCGCGGTGGTGCGGGATGGGACCCGAGTCATCGGACGTTTCCGCCATTCCCTCGTGCTTGCCGGTTCCTCGTCGCTCGCCGGCCCACCCGGCCGGCGAAAAGCGCTGGGCACCCGTCGCGGGGTGCCCAGCGCGTGTTCCCTCGTGGCCCTGGCCGTCAGGCGGGCGGCGGGACGCTCAGCCCCTTCTCGACCGGTCCGTAGGCGGTGAAGACGAAGTCCTCGGGACCGAAGGTGGAGAAGTGGCTGTCGGCGGAGAAGGTCACCGGGTTGACGTAGAGCGGCATGTCCGCCGGCTTGGCGCCCTCCAGCGCCTTCGCCATCTGCTCCGGGTCGAGGCTGCCGGCGAGGTTGGCCGCGCTGGCCGCCAGGATCACGTCGTGGTACGCGACCAGGTAGGTGTTGATCGGGAAGGGCAGGTCGCCGCCGGCCTTCGCCAGTACCGCGTCGTAGAACTTCTTGAACGCCTCGCTCTCCGTCTGCGGCGTTCCCTTGACGCTCGTCGCGAGCTGCTGGAAGACGATGCCGTCGTAGTCGCTCTCGGCGGCCAGGTCGGCGAGGTTGTTGGCGGAGAAGGTCTGCGCGCCCAGGGTCGGCACCTTGACGCCGAGCTTCGTACGGGCCTTGGCCATCGCGCCGGCGGCGGGGCTGTAGCCGGCGAAGACCAGCGCGTCCGGGTTGCCGGCGAGGACCTGCTGGAGCTGGGGCGTGGCGTCGATCGACTCCGGCGGCACCTGGGCGAAGGTCACCGAGATGCCGGCCTCGCCGAACGCCGGCTTGGCCACCGCCTCGAACGCCTCGCCCGACGCGTCGTCGATGTCGAGGATGCCGATGCTCCTGTAGCCGCGCTTCTTCGCCTCGTCGACCAGGCTGCCGACGTAGTCGGGGATGGTGTGCGCGTTGCCGAACGCCAGCGGGTACTTCTTCGGGTCGTTGAACGTCGCCGAGGTGAAGTGCTGCGAGGTGAAGACGCCGGCCTGGGCGAGGATCGGGATGCCGGCCGGGATCTCCGAGGCGCTGCCGGGGATCACCGCGTGCGGCTTGCCCGCGCTCAGCAGCTCCTGGAGCTTGGCGGCCGACTGGTCCGCGCTGCCCGCGTTGTCGATGTAGTTGATTTCAAGGGGTTTGCCCAGCACGCCGCCGCTCTCGTTGACGAGCTGGACCGCGACATCCATGCCCTGCTGCATGGCCGCGCCCACGACGGCGATGGGGCCGCTGAGTGCCACCAACGCGTGGATCTTCATCGGCCCGTCGGACGATCCCGACGAGCCGTTGGAGCCCGAACCGGAGTCTCCTCCACACGAGCTGACCGCCAGTACAGACACCGCGAGCGCCGCCACGAACGCGGCCCGCTTGGATCCCATGACCCCAGCCCCAATCCAAATCATTCATTTCGTTTAGATGATTAGAACCGGACCCTAGCCGCCGGTGTCGCGTGTCGTCAAGGTCACAAGCATGTTACGAGGGCCAGGTGGGGGGCCGATTACTCGTACTCGAAAGACGGCTGTCGACGCGTCCGGAATGCCTCCCGGGCCTCGCGGCTGTCCGCCGTGCGCGCGCTCAACACCTGCTGCCGGTTCTCCAGCTCGATGGCCGCGTCGAGGGACGGCAGCTCCAGCCCGAGCCACATGCCCTGCTTGGTCAGCTCCAGCGACATCGGCGCGGCGGCGAGCAGGCCGGTCACCACGTCGTCCACTCTGGACCCCAGGTGTTCCGGCTCGACGGCGTCGGCGAGCAGCCCGATCCGCAGCGCCTCGGCGGCGTCGAACCGGCGCCCGGTGAGCATCAGCTCGTGCGCCCGCCCGGCGCCCACCAGGCGCGGCAGGAGCCAGCTCACGCCGAGGTCGCAGCCGCTGGCGCCGACCCGGATGAACGAGGTCGCGAACACGGCCGTCGACGCGGCCACGCGGATGTCCGCGGCACACACCAGCGCCAGGCCGAAGCCCGCGGCCGGGCCGTTGACCTGTGCGACCACCGGCTTCGGGAGCCGGTGCACGCGCTGGACGAGCGTCGCCACGAGGCGCTGGAAGGCGAGGTCCCGGTAGACCTGGCCCATCTCGGCGGTGCCGGGCGCGTCGCCGTAGCCGTTGAGGTCCAGGCCCGCGCTGAAGCCCCGGCCGGCACCGGTGATCACCACGACCCGGCAGCGCGGGTCGCTTTCCACCTCGGTGAGGGCGTCGTGCAGCCCCAGGGCCAGCTCGTCGTTGACCGCGTTGAGGTGCCGCGGCCGGTGCAGCTCGATCCGCCGTACCGAGGGCCGAGGCTCGGAGACCCGTACCGCGCTCATGTCGGCGCGCCGCCGGCCGCGAACGGGAAGTTGCCGGCCTGCGTGCCCCACTCGTGCACGACCTCGCCGGTAAGCCGCGTGGCGCGCCCCCAGTGGTACAGCTCGGCGTGGATGGTGCCGACCTGGCGGCAGTAGTACGCGCCGGCCTCGCCGTTGAGCTCGAACTGGTCGCTGACCCGGCCGTCGGTGAGCCGCGCGAAGAACTCCCGGTCGCCCTCCGCCGCCTTGAGCGTGACGACCTCCGGCCGGGGCAGGCCGGTCGCCGGCTCGACGCGGAAGCGCTCCACGTACGAGGCGAAGGCGAACGTGCTGAGGACCGGCTCGCCGCCGTGGTAAAGCATGAACGGCGTGAAGTGCCGGAAGCCGAGCTGCTCCGAGGCGGCCGAGTCGGTCCAGACGCCGGTGTACTCGCCGCACGTGAAGTGCCCCCAGGTCCAGACCGACTGTGCGGACCGGCGCCGGCTCGCGCCGGCCAGCGGCAGCGAGGAGAGCTGCTTCTCGGCGTGTACCCGCCCGCTCACGTCGACCGTCTCGCCGTCCACCGTGACCGAGCCGGAGACGTCCGCGCGCGGCGCCACCGGCCACCAGCCCACGGCGGTGCCGGTCTCCGCGCGGTAGTGGGTGAAGCCGGGGGAGGCGGTGGTGAACTTGACCCCCGAGCAGACCACGGCGCCGTCCAGCCGCAACCGCAGCCCGCCGACCGCCAGGCGGAGCCGGAACGAGACCGGGTCTCCCGCCGGCGAGACCTCGCCGACCAGCTCGTTGTCGGCGCCCCAACGGCCGCCGAAGGGGAGCGCCTCGAACTCCTCGGGGGCGAAGGCGGCGTGCGCCTCCAGGTACTCGTGGCCGGGGCGGAGCAGGTTGACCGTGATGGCCGGGCGCCCGCCGTCGTACGGGCGCGACCGGTACAGGCCGATGCCCACCTGCCAGCCGTTGTCGAGGGCCGCGTCGAACCACCACAGCTCGACGTAGTCGGGGTCGCCGACGCCCAGGTCGGTCTGCCAGGCCATCTCCGCCGGCGTCACCGGCCGGAACGCTCGGACACCATGCATAGCTTCGCCTCGATCCGGCTGGGAGGGTCGCTCAGGGGAGCGAGGCTACCAAGTCGACCAGATGGTTGGCTACCTGTCTCGATGTCGCCGACCCTATGGCCGTGAACGCCTTGTCGTGCGGGCGTGGCTCTGTTGTACTCGTCCTCACCATGTAGTCAACCCACTGGTCGGTTAAGGAGTGCGAGATGGACTTCAGTGAGTCGAGCGAGCATCTCGCACTGCGTGCCGCGGTGAGCGCGATCGGCGCGGCCCACGGCCACGACTACTTCGCCCGGTGCGCGGCCGAGGGGCGGTTCACCGACGAGCTGTGGTCGGCGATCTTCGACAACGGATTCGGCGGCGTGAACCTGCCCGAGGAGTACGGCGGCGGGGGCGGCGGCATCCTGGAGATGGCCATCGTCATCGAGGAACTGGCCGCCCACGGCTGCCCCCTGCTCTTCCTGATCGTGGCCGGGATGTGCGGCCCGATCATCGACGAGTTCGGCACGCCGGAGCAGCGGGAGCGGTGGCTGCCGTCGCTGGCCGCCGGGCGGGCGAAGATGGCCTTCGCGGTCACCGAGTCCGGCGCCGGCTCGAACGCGCCCAACATCTCCACCTCGGCCGCGCGCGACGGCGACCAGTGGGTCATCAAGGGCGCGAAGCAGTACATCACCGGGATGGACGTGGCGGACGCCGTCCTCGTCGTCACGCGCACCGGCACCGATCGGCGCGGCCGGGGAGTGCTGACCCTCTTCGTCGTGGACACCGACACGCCCGGCCTCCACTGCCAGCCGATCCCGATGGAGATCAAGGCGCCGGACCGCCAGTTCACCGTCTTCTTCGACGACGTGGTGGTGCCGGCCGACCGGTTGATCGGCGGCGTGGCGGACCAAGGGCTGCGGCAGATCTTCTCCGGCCTCAACCCCGAGCGGGTCAACGTCGCCGCCCAGGCGGTCGGGCTCGGCAGGTACTTCCTCGGCAAGGCCGTCGCCTACGCCGGGGAGCGCGCGGTCTGGGGCGTGCCCATCGGTACGCACCAGGGCGTGGCCCATCCACTCGCCGAGGCGAAGATCCAGCTGGAGCTGGCCCGCCTGATGACGTACAAGGCGGCCTGGCTCTTCGACCGCGGCATCGACGGCGTGGGCGAGGCCGCCGCGGTCGCGAAGTTCGCCGCCGCCGACGCCGCGCTGTTCGCCTTCGACCAGACGGTGCAGGTGCACGGCGGCAACGCGTTCGCGTCGGAGTACGGCATCGGCGACCTGTGGGGGCTCACGCGACTGATGCGGTCGGCGCCGGTGAGCCGGGAGATGGTGCTGAACTACGTCGCGCAGCACACGCTGGGCCTGCCCCGCTCGTACTGACCCCGCCAACGGTGGTCGTCGTTCAAATCATTTAGTTGATTTCTGATCTGTTACGTCATAGGGTCGGCGGACAGCACGGCTTCCGAGCCGTGCCAGGACTTGCGTAGGGGCTGTCGTGACGATTGTCTGGGCTGGGCTATCGGTCGGCGCGGTCTACGCGCTGACCGCGATCGGTTACAACATCACGATGACGTTCGGCGGAGTCTTCAACTTCGCGCATGGGGCGTTCGTCGTTCTCAGTGCTTTCTTCTCCTGGTTCGTCATGGTCGACCTGGGCTGGCCGTGGTGGTCCGCGGCCCTCCTCGGCGCGGCCCTCGGCGCGTCGATCGCGGCGTTCGAGGAACTCGTCGCGGTGCGTCCGGTCGTCCGGCGCACGGATACCCGGGCGTTGCTGGTGACGACCGTCGGCGCTTTCGTCGTCATCGAAGGCGTGCTCGCCGCGACCTGGGGCGCCACGCCCAAGTCGGTCGAGTTCTTCGCCGGCACGGATCCCTTCACCCTCTTCGGCGGCCGGATGTCGCCGGTCGACATCTGGCTGATCGTGGCCGCCGTGGCCATCGGAATCGGCATGCACGTGTTCTCCCGGCGCAGCCTCTGGGGCCTGGCCGCCCGCGGCGCGACGAGCGACCCGGACGCGGCCAAGACCAGAGGCATCAACGTCGGCGCGCTCCGCACCGGCGGCTTCGCCCTGGCCGGCGCGCTCGCCGGGCTGCTCGGCCCGCTCGTCGCCCCGAAGACCGGGGCGAGCGTGGGAATCGCGGTCAGCGTCACCATCTTCGGCTTCGTGGCCCTCGCGGTGGGCGGCTTCGGCAACTTCCTCGGCTGCGTCGTCGGCGGCATGGTGATCGGCCTGATCCAGGCCTACGGCAGCCGCTACCTCGGTGTCGAGTACCCGCCGGTGCTGCTCTTCGCCGTGCTGCTTGCCGTGTTGTTGTTGAAACCCAGCGGCTTGCTCGGCAAGCGTGGCGTACGGGCGGTGTGACGATGACACTCAGATTGCGTTCGGTACTGCTGGACACCCCGCTGTTCGTCTTCGTCGGCTTCGTGATCGTGGCCGCGCTGCCGTACCTCGGGCTCGACTTCTACTGGCAGCGGCAAGTCATGCTGATCGCCGTCTACACGTTGCTGTGCAGCGGCCTCAACCTCAGCTTCGGATACGCGGGGGAGCTGGCCCTCGGCCAGGTAGCGGTCTTCGCCTCCGGTGCCTACGTCGCGGCGATCCTGTTCAACCACGGGCACACCGACATCCTCCTCGCCTTCGCGGTCGCGACCGTGCTCGCCGGCATCGCGGGACTCGTCTCCGGCGTACCGGGGCTGCGGCTGAGCCACTGGTCCCTGGCGCTCGTCTCGTTCTTCTTCGTACTGCTCATCCCGAGCCTGGTCGCCATCCTGGACGACTACACCGGCGGCAGCGCCGGGCTGCCGGGCGTGCTCGGCCCGACGCTCTTCGGGCGCCCGCTCTTCGGCAAGGACTTCTACCTCGTCGCGGTCGGCGTCACGCTGCTGTGGATGATGGTGCTGCGCAACATGGTGGTCTCCCGCTTCGGCTCGTACCTGCGGGTCATGGCGGAGAGCCCCACGCTGGCCGAGTCGCTGGGCGGGTCGGTCTACCTGCTGCGGGTCCAGGCGTACGTGATCGGCGCACTCCCCGCGGGCATCGCCGGCGTCCTCTTCACGTACATGACCGGCTTCATCAGCCCCACGGCGTTCACGCTGAGCCTGCTCATCGCGCTGCTCGCGGCGACCGTGCTCGGAGGCGCGGACAGCGTGTGGGGCGCGCCGGTGGGCGCCGCGCTCCTGGTGCTCGGCCCGCTCCAGGCGGCTTCGTTCCAGAAGTACTCGACGGCGGTGTACGGCGCGTTCCTGATCTTCGTCGGTGTGGTGTTCTCGATGGGGCTGGCGGGGCTGGCCCGGATCGCACGGCGCCGCCTGCTCGCCCGGCGGCTGGAGCGGGCCGCCACCGAGGGCGCCGGGAGCGAGGCCGCGCCGGCCGACCTGTCGATACCGGGGGAGCGGCTGGAGGTCGCCGGGCTGGTCAAGGCGTTCGCCGGGCTCAAGGCGCTCAACGGGGTCGACCTCACGGTGCAGCCGGGCACCATCACGGCGATCATCGGGGCCAACGGCGCCGGCAAGACGACCCTGCTCAACCTGGTCTCCGGAGTGCTCCGCGCCGACGAGGGCAGCGTCTCCCTCGCCGGGAAGCAGATCAGCGGGCTGCCCGCGCACGAGGTGAGCCGGCTCGGGGTGGGGCGGACCTTCCAGACGCCGCTGATCCCGCCCCGGATGACCGTGCTCGAGGTGGTCGAGTCGGGCCGGCTCCGGTACGGCAAGGTGGGGCTGCTCACCGCCATCCTCCGGCTGCCCACGTACTACCGGGTCCGGCGGGCGGACCGGGAGGCGGCGCTGGCCGCGCTCTCGTTCGCCGGCCTCGGGCACCTGGCCCACCAGCCGGCCGGGTCGCTCCCGCTGGGGACGCGCCGGCTGTTGGAGGTCGTGCGCGCGGTCGCCGGCATGCCGCACGTACTGCTGCTGGACGAGCCCGCCGCCGGCCTGGACGACGACGGCCTGCGGGAGCTGGAGATGCTGATGCGGCGGACCCGGGAAGCCGGTGGCACGGTCGTCCTCGTCGAGCACAACGTCCCGTTCGTCATGGACGTGGCCGACCAGATCTTCGCGATGGAGCTGGGCCGGGTCATCGCCTCCGGGCCGCCGGAGGTGGTCCGCCGCGACCAGCGGGTCATCGACAGTTATCTTGGTCGGCGCGGCCAGGCGGCCGAGGAGCTGGCCGACCTCTCGTCCGAGTCGGGGGTGTCCTGATGACCGGCAAGCACGAGGCGGCCACCGCGTCGCTGCTGGACGTGACCGACGTCCGGGTCGGCTACGGCGACCTCGTCGCCGTGTGGGAGGTGTCGCTGCAACTGCGCGCCGGCTCCATCACCGCGCTCGTCGGCCGCAACGGCGCCGGGAAGACCACGTTGATCAACGGGCTCTGCGGGCTGCTCCCGATGCGGGCCGGCACGGTCGTCCTGGATGGCGAGGACATCACCGGGATGCCGGCGTGGACCCGCGTGTCCCGCGGGCTCACCGTCGTGCAGGAGGGCAAGCGCGTCTTCCGCGAGCTGACCGTCCGGGACAACCTCGTGCTCGGGCTGCGCGGCGGCGGCGTGAAGCGGGCCGAGCGCGAGCGCGAGCTGGAGCGGCTCTACGAGCGCTTCCCCATCCTCGGCGAGCGGCGGCGGCAGCGCGCGGCCGACCTCTCCGGCGGGCAGCAGCAGATGCTGGCCATCGCCACCGCGCTGGCCACCAGGCCGCGGGTCCTGCTGGTGGACGAGCCGTCGTCCGGGCTGGCCCCGGTCTTCGTCGACCTGGTGTTCGAGGCGCTGTCCGGGCTGCGCGACGAAGGGCTCGCCATCCTGCTCGTGGAGCAGCTGGTCGACGACGTGCTCGGCGGCATCGCGGAGGACGTGGTCGTGCTGGACCGGGGACGCGTCGTACTACACGACCGGGCGGCCAACCTCTCGGTCGAGAACGTGGCGACTAGCATCTACTCGTCCTTGTGAACAGAGGGAGACGGGGGACGGTCGATGGTGAGTGCGGGCAGGGAGCGGCGTCCGGCGCCGAGTGCTCCACGGCTCAACACGCGGAGCGTGGCGGAGGCGGTGGCGTCGCAGCTGCGGACCCGGATCCTCGACGGCGACCTCGTCGACGGCTCGGAGCTGCCGCCCGAGGCAGTGCTGCTCGAGCAGTTCCCGGTCAGCCGGCCCAGCCTGCGGGAGGCGTTCCGCATCCTGGAGACCGAGGGCCTGCTCACCGTGCGGCGCGGCAAGCGGGGCGGGACGATCATCAAGCACCCCACGCCGGACAGCGCCGCGTACCACGTCGGGCTGCTGCTGCACGCGCGGCACACCTCGCTCGAAGACCTCGCCAGCGCCCGTAACCTCGTCGAGCCGCTCTCGGCCGAGCAGGCGGCCCGGCGCCGTGACCACCGCCGGATCGGTCGCAAGCTCGCCGCGCTCACCGCGGAGGCGGAAGGCTACCTCGAAGACGGGGTCGCCTTCACCGAGCTGGCGGCCGACTTCCACCAGGAGCTGGTGAACGCGGCCGGCAACCAGACGCTTCAGCTCCTCGTCGGCGTCATCGAGAGCATCTGGGACACGCAGGAGCTCACCTGGGCGAAGTCGGCCGTCGACGAGGGGCAGTACCCGGCGGTCAACCTGCGCCGCGAGGTGCTGCGCGCGCACGCCCGGATCAGCGAGGCGATCGAAAACGGTGACGCGGCGGAGGCGGTCCGGCTCACGCGGGGGCACCTCAAGGCGACCTCGCAGGTCGTCCTCGGGGCCGGCGGGCAGGTGCGAGTGCTCGACGACTACGGGAGCCGTCGCCAGTCGCGGCTGAGCTGACCTTCGTCGCTCCGCCGCGCTCCCGTGCTGGGCGCTCCCGTGCTGGGCGCTCCCGTGCTGGGCGCTCCCGTGCTGGGCGCTCCCGCGCTGGGCGCTCCCGCGCTGGGCGCTCCCGCGCTGGGCGCTCCCGCGCTGGGCGCTCCCGCGCTGGGCGCTCCCGCGCTGGGCGCTCCCGCGCTGGGCGCTCCCGTGCTGTGTGCCCGCGCGCCGCGCGTGCCCGCGCTTGGGCTGGGCGCTTCCGCGCCGTGTGCTCGCGCGCCGTGTGCTCGCGCCGCTTGTTCGCGCGCCGCGCGTGCCTGCGCGTGGGCGCTGCTTTCTCCGTGGGCGCTGCGTGCTCCGCGGGGGCTCCGCGCGCGCGGCGGAGAATCACCAAACATTTAAATGGTGTGTGCCTCCCGGGGCGTGTGCTTTCGTGGCCGGTGGAGGCGAATCCTCTTCCCGTCGGCATCTGGTGTTAAATCATCTAGATGATAGACTCATGTCCTCGAACGGAGTGTGTCTCCAGGCAGGGGGAGTCTGACGTGGATCTGGATCTCGGCGAGCGGGCGGACGCGTTACGGGCCCGGCTCCGAGAGATGCTTGCGGAGCTCCTCCCAGCCGACTGGTCGGGATCATTCTCCGACGATCCGCGAGTGAGGGGTATCAGCCGGCAGGTGCTCGACCGGCTGGCCGAGGAGGGCCTGCTGACGATCGACTGGCCGCCCGAGTACGGCGGTGCCGGCGCGACGCTGTGGGAGCAGGCGGTCGTCCGCGAGGAGATGTGGGCGCACCTGGAGCCGCGCGGTCCGCAGTACATGGGGCTGAGCTGGGTCGGCCCGACCATCATGGCCTTCGGCACCGAGGAGCAGCGCGCGACGCACCTGCCCCGCATCGGCAAGGGAGAGGCCGTCTGGTGCCAGGGCTTCAGCGAGCCCGAAGCGGGCAGTGACCTCGGCGCGCTCTCGCTGCCGGCGACCCCCGACGGTGACGGTTGGACACTGCGCGGGCAGAAGATCTGGACCTCGTACGCTACGATCGCCGACTGGTGTTTCCTGGCCGCGCGCACCACGCGCGACGCGGACTCCAAAAACCATGGCATCACCATCTTCCTGCTGCCGATGGAGCGCGCCGGCGTGAGCGTGCGCCCCATCGCGTCGATGATGGGTCCGCACCACCTCAACGAGGTCTTCTTCGACGACGTGCGGGTCACCGCCGCCGACGTGCTGGGCGAGGTCGACGAGGGCTGGCAGGTGATCAAGTACGTGCTGGGGCACGAGCGGATCGGCATCCCCCGCTACGCGCGGGACGAGCGCGTGCTGGCCGAGCTGGGCGAGGTCGCGGCGACCTCGGCGGGCGGAGCCGGCGTCAACTTCGTCCGGGCGCTGGTGCACGCGCGCACCGCCCGCCTGCTGAACTACCGCGCGATCGCCCTGCGCGAGGCGGGCCGGCTGACCGACCGGGTCGCCTCAGGGGCGCGGATCGCTTCCATCCAGCTCGACCAGGAGGTCGCCGACCTCGCGTTGGACGTCCTCGGCCCGGCGGGCATCGCGCCCACGCCGGGCGACGGGATCCTGGGGCACGCGGAGGACGTGTACCGGTACGCCAGGTCCGCGACGATCGCGTCCGGGACCATCGAGATCCAGCGCCTCCTGGTCGCCCGGTCACTGATGAGCGAGGAGGCCCAGTGAGGGAAGACGTCGCTCGGCGCCGCACGAGCGAACCAGGAGACACAGTGAGCGAGCCAGTGCGCGAGCGAGCGAAGCGGGAGACAGCGTGAAGCGGGCGTGGCCGGACGAGGCGGTCGACCTCCAGCGGACCGTACGCGGCGTCCTGGCGGACCTCGGCGGGGTCGAGCTGGCCCGGTCGGCGGAGGAGAAGCTCCAGGTGCGGAGCGAGGTCGTGGCACCGGCACTCGCCGGGGTGGGCGTGCTGGACCTCGACCCGTTCGGCGCGGAGGAGGAGTCGGCCGCCGCGGCGCTGGCCGTACGCGCCTGTGGCGAGGTCGTCGCGCCGTGGCCGCTGGCCCGCGCCCTCTCCGTCCCCGGCGAGCTGCGTGGCGAGGTGGACGCCTGCTACGTGGTCGACGGCACGGTGACGCATCTCGAACACGCCGACCTCTTCCGGCGCGCGGTGGCGGTGCGGCTCGGCGGTGAGCCCGAATCCCACGCGCTCACCGTCTCCGGGCCCCGGCGCGCGCCGCTCGACCCGTTCGGCATGGCGGTCACGCTCGGCCCGCCGGCGAGCGGACGGCTGCCGGAGCGGGCGGCGCTCATGTCGTTCGTCCTGGATGGATTCTGGGTCGCCGGCGCGCTCGCCGCGGCGACCGGGCACGCGGCGCGGTACGCGACCACGCGCCGCCAGTTCGGCAAGGCGATCGGCCGGTTCGGGGAGATCCGGTGGCGGCTGGCCGACATGGCGGTGGCCGCCGACGGCGCGGAGGAGCTGGCGACGTACACGTGGTTCCTGGTGCGCCGCGGCCGGGCGACCGGGTCCGACGCGCTCGCGTTGCGGGTGGGCATGCAGGAGGCCGCCGTGACCGTGCTGCGCAACGCACACCAGGTGCTCGGCGCCGTCGGTCTCTGCGAGGAGCACGACCTGGCCGTGATCGACCGCCACCTGACCCCGACCCTGCTGCGCCCGACCCCGCTGACCCGGTCGGCGAGCCTGCTGCTCGACGCGGTCAACCAGCACGGTTTCACCGGTACCTTCGACGTCCCGCCTCGCGCCGGGGTGTCGTAACCGACCAACCAGTTGGTAAGTTAAATTCGTCGTCGAGTAGCGGGCGGGTGAGGCTGTGGACTCCGAGATCGAAGCCCTGCGCCAGGAGGTCCGCGCGCTGCGCGACCACGAGGAGATCCGCCAGCTGCTCTACCGGTACGCGCGTGGTGTGGACCGCGCCGACCTGGAACTGATCCAGTCGGTGTACGCGGAGGGCGGCACGGACCACCACGGGCCGTTCGACGGTCCGGGCGTCGAGTTCGCCCAGGTCGTCGTCGACGGCGCCAAGAAGGTGTGGGACCACGTCGGAAACCACCACATCACCAACATGGTCGTCCAGCTCGACGGCGACCGCGCCCGCGCGGAGGTGTACTTCCTCGCCTTCCATCCGCACGCCGACGACGGGCATCCGGCGCTCGGCATCATCTCCGGCCGCTACCTCGACGTGCTGGAGCGGCGCGACGGGCGGTGGGGGATCCTGCGGCGGGTCGTGGTCTCCGACTGGACCCGCGAAGACCTCTCCGGCCCCGACTGGGAGCGGACGACCGAGCGGGCCGGCTACGTCGGCGGCCGGCGCGGCACCACGGATACGTCATACGAGTTCTTCGGATAGCGATGTCGGCGGGGGCACCGCCGTCGACGAGCACGAAAGGCACGCCCATGAGTGCATCGGAGTTTGACTGGAACCTGGCCACCGTGTGGGAGACCATCGCGGAGGAGCTGCCGGACGCCCCCGCGCAGATCCACGGTGAGCGGACCTTCACCTGGGCCGACTTCGACAGGCGCGCGGACGGCATCGCGCGGACCCTGCTCGACGGCTCCGCCGGCCGGGACGACCGCGTGGCGCAGTACCTGCGAAACAGCCCCGAGTACCTGGAGGTGTCGCACGCCGCCTTCAAGATCGGGATTCCCGCGATCAACTCGAACTACCGGTACCGGGACGAGGAGCTGCGGTACCTGTGGGAGGACGCCGACGTCACCGCGGTGGTCTTCCACGGGTCGTTCACGCAGACGGTCGGCGCGCTGCGTGGCCGGCTCCCGCGCATCCGCCAGTGGATACACGTCGACGACGGCACGGAGAGCTGCCCGGAGTGGGCGATCCCGTACGAGACGGCGGCCGCCGCGTCGAGTGAACGGGTCCGGTCGCCGTGGGGCCGGGGCGGCGACGACCTCTTCCTGCTCTACACGGGCGGCACCACCGGCATGCCCAAGGGCGTGATGTGGCGCGCGGTCGACATGCTCCAGCAGGTCAACGACGTCTCGACGGTCAAGTACAACCTCGAGGACGGGGTCGCCGGCATCCGTCGCGACCTCGGCGGGCCGGGCCAGGCGCACATCTCCGGCAGCCCGTACATGCACGGCACCGGATACTTCGGCGCGACGATGGCCATGCACGGCGGCGGCTGCGTCATCTCGATGACCGCGCCCGGGTTCGACGCGCGCGAGCTGCTCGACGACATCGACCGCCACCAGGTCGCCAGCCTCGCGATCAGCGGCGAGGTCTTCGCCAAGCGGATCGTGGACGCGCTGGCGGCCGAGCCGGAGCGCTGGCGCAGCACCACCGTCCGCAACGTCCTCACCTCTGGCGGGATGCTGGGCGAGCAGAGCAAGCGGGCACTGCTGGAGCACTGGCCGGAGGCGGCGATCCTCGACGGCTTCTCGTCGTCGGAGGGCTTCGGCATGGGCTGGTCGCTCGCCACCAAGGACAACATCCCGGAGACGGGCCGCTTCTCGCCCGGCCCCAACGTGTGGGTCCTGGACGAGAACGACGAGCCGGTCACCGCCGGCTCCGAGGTGATCGGCAAGCTGGTGGTCCGCAACCGGCTGCCGCTGGGCTACTACAAGGACCCGGAGAAGTCGGCGCGGACCTTCCGTGAGATCAACGGCGTGCGGACGTCGGTGCCCGGTGACCACGGCATCGTGCACGCCGACGGGACGATCCAGCTGATGGGCCGGGACTCGCTCTGCATCACCTCCGGCGGCGAGAAGATCTTCACCGAGGAGGTCGAGGGCGTCATCCTCGACCACGAGGCGGTGACCGACGTCCTGGTCGTCGGCGTACCCGATCCGGAGTGGGGCCAGGCCGTGGTCGCGGTCGTCAGCGTCGAACCGGGCGAGGAGCCGCCGGCGGCGGAGCTGATCCGCCATGTGAAGCAGCGGCTGGCCGGATACAAGGCGCCGAAGGATGTCGTCTTCGTCGACGTCGTGCCCCGCGCCCCCAACGGAAAGGCCGACTACCCGAGCGCTCGGGCACTGGCCGAGTCGCGGCGGCAGCAGCCGGTGGCATGAGGAGGCGGCGCCGGCACGGTCGCGTGCCGGCGCCGCCCTCACCGAATCAGCGTGCGGCGACCGCAGGCCGGTGTCACGGTGTCAGGACGAGGCGACCGCGGGCCGACCGGCTCTCCAGGAGGGCGAGCGCCTCGGCGGCCTCCTCCAGCGGCATCAGCCGGTCGATCGGCGGGCGGGCGACTCCACACTCGACAAGTGGCAGCAGCCGCTCCCACTCGGCCCGCATCTGGTCCGGCTCGGACGCGAGGAACGCGCCCCAGCCGACGCCCACGATGTCGACGTCGAGTGGGAAGAGCCGGTCGGTGCTCAGCGTGGGGATCTCGCCCCCGGCGAAGCCCAGTACGAGCGCGCGGCCGAACGGTGCGAGGCAGCGCAGCGAACGCTCCAGCCGGTCGTTGCCCACCGGGTCCACCACGATGTCCACGCCGCGCCCGCCGGTCAGCTCCGCGACCGCCTCGGGAAAGCCGTCCTCGGGTACGACGTGATCCGGCGCGTACCCGACCGATGCCAGGATCCGCTCCAGCGGGGCCGAGGTCACCGCGATGACCCGGCCGCCGAACGCCGTGGCCAGTTGCATCGCGGCGATCCCGAGCCCGCCGGAGGCGCCGTGCACCAGTACGGTCTCGCCCCGCCGCATCCGTCCCCGGCGCAGCAGCCCGAACGTCATCGTCAGGTAGTTGGAGGGCAGGCACGCGGCGTGCGGGAACGCGACGTCGACCGGGAGGGGCAGCACCTGGCCGACCGGCACAGCGGCGAACTCGGCGAAGCCGCGGAACGCGCTGGAGCACACCACCGGGTCGCCCACCGCGAACGGCGCGCCGCGCGGCGCCTCGCACACCACGCCCGCGAACTCCCCGCCCAGCCCGAAGGGGAGGTCGGGAGTCTCCTGGTACCGGCCGTGCGACAGCAGGAGGTCGGGGAACGTGACGCCGGCGGCGCGCACCTCCACGAGCACCTCGCCGTCGGCGGGGCGGGGCACCGGGACCTGGCGTACCTCGACGCCGGACGGCCCGGTGCGGCGGACGACCCGCGCTGCTCGCATCACCTGCTGCCCCCGGCGCGTCCGTCAGACCCGCTCGACGATGGTTGCGGTGGCCATCCCGCCACCGGTGCACATCGTGACGAGTCCGGTGGTGAGGTCGCGGCGCTCCAGCTCGTCCAGCAGCGTGGCGAGCAGGATGGGCCCGCTGGCGCCGATCGGATGGCCGAGGGCGATGGCGCCGCCGTTGACGTTGACGCGGTCCAGCCCGACCCCGGTGTCCGCGGCGAAGCGGAGTACGACGGCGGCGAACGCCTCGTTGACCTCGAACAGGTCGATGTCCTTCATGGACATTCCGGCCCGCCGTACGCACAGCTCGGCGGCCGGCCCCGGAGCGGTGAGCATGATGACCGGCTCGGCGCCGGCGGTCGCCGTGGCCACGACGCGTGCCCGGGCGCGCCAGCCGCGCTCGCGGGCGACCTCCGCGTGCGCGACGAGTACGGCCGCGGCGCCGTCGGCGAGCCCGGAGGAGTTGCCCGCGTGGTGTACGTGTGCGATCCCGTCGAGCTGCGGGTAGGTCTCCCGCGCCATCGTGTCGAAGTCGCGGTCGTAGCCGTCGAAAACCACGGTCCCGAGCTGCTCGAAGGAGGGTTTCAGTGCGGCCAGCGCGTCGAGCGTGGTGGCCCGGGGCAGCTCCTCGCGGTCGAGCAGGACGGTGCCGCCGGGGCCGGTGACCGGGACCATCGAGCCGGCGAAGCGCTCCTCCCGGATCGCCTCGGCGGCGCGCCGCTGCGACTCGACGGCGTACGCGTCCACGTCGGCGCGGCTGAAGCCGCCGAGGCTGGCGATCAGGTCGGCGGAGATCCCCTGGGGGATCAGGGGGTACAGCTCGCGCAGGTGCTCGTTTCCGCCGTCGAGTGTGGGGCGTGTGGCGGCCGGATAGCGGGACATCATCTCGACGCCGGAGGCGACCACGAGGTCGGCCTGGCGCGAGACGACCATCGTGGCGGCCGTGTTGAGGGCCTGCTGTCCCGAGCCGCAGGCCCGGTTCATCGTCAGGCCGGGCACCGTGGCCGGCCAGCCCGCCGCCAGGGCGGAGAGCCGGGCCACGTTGTCGCCGTGGTCGCCGACCGCGTTGGCGCAGCCGGTCAGTACGTCGGCGACGTCGGCGGGGTTGAAGCCGACCCGTTTCTGGAGCTCGACCAGCACGCCGGCGAGCAGTTCCTGGGGATGGACACCGGAGAGGGCGCCGCCGGGCTTGCCCTTGCCGCGCGGGGTCCGGACGACGTCGACGATCGTTGCGTCTCGCACGAGGCCGACAGTAGCAGCCCAACCAATTGGTTGGCTATCTTTCTCGCGCTCCGTCGAGCTGGCCGTTGCGTCACCGCCATACTTGCGTGACGATGCTCTTTACCCAACCAACCGGTCGGTGAAGGAAGGGAAGTGGGATGACGGGTTCGTCGGAGCGGCGCCGGGTCGGTCCGCTCTCGGAATGGGCGGCCGCGCCGGCGGGCGAGGTCATCGACGAGTCGGTACCGCAGGTGCTGGCTCGCCAGGTCGCGGCGCACGGTGACCGGCCGGCGGTGTACTGGCCGGAGGGGGACGGGCTGGCCAGCATCACGTACGCCGAACTCGGCGACGCGGCACGGCGGCTGGCCCGCGCCATGGCCGGGCAGGCGAAGCCCGGCGACCGGGTCGCGGTCTGGTCGCGAAACTCGGTGCCGTACGTGGTGCTGGAGTACGCCTCCGCGCTCGCCGGCCTCGTCTTCGTACCCTTCAACACCGCCTGGACCGACGCCGAGGCGGAGCACGCCGTCCGGCTGACCGGGCCGGTGCTCCTCTTCGCCGGCCCGTCGTACGGCGGCGACAGCCTCGCCCCGCGCGCCCGGGCGCTCGACGGCGGTACCACCGTGGTGGACGTCGACGAGCTCGAACAGTGGGCCGCCACCGCCACGCCGGGCGAGCTGCCGGACGTACCGCCGGAGCATCCGTTCCTGATCCAGTTCACCTCGGGCACGACGGGGCGCTCGAAAGGCTCGGTGCTCACGCACCGCGCCGCCCTGAACGGCGCGCTCCAGCGCAACCGGCACGACCTGATCGCCGAGGACGACGTCTGGCTGAACCCGGTGCCGTACCACCACATCGGCGGCTCCTGCTTCGTGATCCTCGGCGGCCTGGTGGACGCCGGCGCGTTCGTCGTCATGGAGCGCTGGGACCCGGCGGTGGTGCTGCGCCTGCTCGGGCTCGGTGTCGTCAAGCGGGTCGGCGGCGTCCCCACGATGCTCGTCGACATCCTGGACAAGCTCGGCGGCGCCGCCCGGGACGCCGGCATCCGGTCGGTCGCCCTCGGCGGCGCCACGGTGACCCAGCAGCTCGTCGACCTCGTGGGCCGGACCCTCGGCGTGCCGGTGCTCATCGGGTACGGGCAGTCCGAGTGCCCGCTGATCACCTCCACACACGTCACCGACGACCCGGCGACGATCGGCGGAACGCTCGGGCGGCCGCTGCCGGCGGCCGACATCCGCATCGCCGACCCCGACTCCGGCGCGGTGGTGCCGGTCGGGACGCCCGGCGAGATCCTCGTCCGCGCGCCGTACATGATGCTCGGCTACTGGGACATGCCGGACCAGACGGCCGCGGCGATCACCCCGGACGGATACCTGCGCACGGGAGACCTGGGCGAGATGGACGAGTCCGGCTTCCTCACGTTCCGCGGCCGCTGTCGCGACGTCATCATCCGCGGCGGCGAGAACGTCTACCCCGCCGAGGTCGAGGAGTTCCTGCTCGACCATCCGGGCGTGGCGAACGCGGTGCTGGTCGGCATCGAGGACGCGCGGCTGGGGGAGCGCGTGGCGGGAGTCGTGGTACGCGCGCCGGGCAGCGAGGTCACCGGCGAGGAACTGGCCGCGTTCCTCGCCGACCGTCTGGCCCGCTACAAGATTCCGGTGGAGTGGCGGTTCGTGGAGTCGTTCCCGATGACCGCCTCGGGCAAGGTGCGCCGGTTCGTCGTACGCGACGAGACGAGCGCGGAGCTGACCCCGGCGGTGGCCCGGTGAGCGGGCCGGGGGACCTGCTGGTCGAACGGCACGGTGGCGTGCTGCTGCTGCGGTTCAACCGGCCGGCGCGCCACAACGCGATCGGCGGCACGCTGCTGCGCGACCTGGCCGAGGCATTCGAGGAGGCGGCGCGGGACGACAGCGTACGGGTCGTGGTGACCACGGGGGTCGGCGACAGCTACTGCGTCGGCGCCGACGCGGGCGACCTCGGGTCGGGGGATCGGCCGCCGGCGCGGGACTTGCTGGCCGGCGAGGGCATCGGCGGCGAGAAGGGCCTGCCGCCCCTCTCGCCGGGCCAGATCAGCCTGGACGAGCTGGGCAACGCGGGCCGCTGGACGCTGCGCGTGTGGGCGCTGGAGAAGCCGACCATCGCCGCGGTCAACGGCGTCGCGGTGGGCGGCGGCTTCGGGATCGCGCTGCTGCACGACATCCTGGTCGCCGGTGCCTCCGCCCGGCTCGGCACCGGCTTCGCGCCGATCGGGCTCGCCCCGGAGATGGGCATCAGCCTCCTGCTGCCCCGGGTCGTGGGCGTCCAGCGGGCGGCCGAGCTGCTCTACAGCGGGCGCCTCCTGAGCGCCACGGAGGCGCGGGAGGCCGGCCTGGTGACGGAGACCGTCGACGACGAGCGGCTCGTGGAGCACGCGCTGGAGCGGGCGGCCCAGATCGCCACGATGCCGCCGGTGGGCATACAGGCGACCAAGCGGTTGCTGCGCAAGGCGACGTACGGCGCGATGGCCGAACAACTGCGCGCCGAGTACGCCGCGAACGTGGTGCTCTTCGACCATCCGGAGACGCACGCGGCGATGGACCGGCTCGTCAGCCGGCTCCGGGAGCGGGCGGGCCGTGAGGGCGGCGGCGGGAACGGGGCGGGCTGATGCGGGCCGCCGTGGTCGAGGAGCTGCGCGGGCCCGGGGCGGTGCGCGTGCGGGACCTCCCCGAGCCGTCCGCCGGACCGGGCGAGGTCACCATCCGGGTACACGCGGCCGGCGTCTCACACCTTGCGCTGGGCCAGACCCGGGGCGAAGGGCCGGCCCGGCGGGAGCCGCCGTTCGTGCCCGGCGCGGAGGTCGCCGGCACCGTGCTGGCCGCGCCGCCGGGGAGCGAGCTGGCGCCCGGCGACCGGGTCGTGGCGCTCGGCCTCGGCGGTGGCTTCGCGGGCGTCGCGGTCGCCCGCGCGGCGCACACGTTCGCGCTGCCGGACGGCCTCACCTTCGAGCAGGGCGCCGCGGTCCTCGTGGACTACCTCACCGCGTACCACGCCGTCGTGCGGCGCGGTGGCCTGGCGCCCGGCGAGGCGGTACTCGTCCGCGGCGCCGAAAGCGGGGTCGGCCTCGCCACGGCACAGGTCGCCAAGGCGTTCGGCGCCGGTCGTGTGGTCGCCGCCGTGCCCGGCGAGCCGGAGGGGAAGGTCGCGCTCGGTGCCGGAGCCGACGCCGTCGTACCGGCCGAGGGGTTCCGGGACGCCGTACGCGCGGTCGGGCCGGTCGACCTCGTGGTCGACCCGGTCGGCGGCGACGCCTTCGTCGACGCGCTTCGCTGCCTGGCGGTCGAGGGGCGGGCGGTGGCCGTCGCGGCGGCCGGCGGTACGCGTGCCGAGTTCCGGGTCAACCGCCTGCTGCTGAACAACATCGACGTCGTCGCCGCCGACTGGACGAGCTGGGCGCTCGCCGCGCCCGACCGGATCGCCGGCGTGTGGTCGGAGGTCGCGCCGCACCTCGCCAGCGGGGCACTGGCCCCGGTCGTCGACGCCGTGCGTGATCTCGACGGCACGGCGTCCGCCCTCGCCGCCCTCGACGAGGGACGCGCGCGGGGCAAGCTCGTACTCCGGTTGTAGCAAGCATCGATACCGACCATCCAGTTGGTTGATATCACGGACGCGTGCCGCTACCGTGGATCTCCCTACGGCGGCGGGGTTTCCCGGTTGGCGGCGCGAGATGGGGCGACACATGACCTTCGTTGAAGGTGTCGAATCTGCCTGTATCGGAGTGGACGTCGGCGGCACGTTCACCGACGTGGTCCTCAGCGACGGGGCGCGGGTCTGGAGCGCCAAGGCGCCCACCACGCCGGGGGCGCTCGGCCGGGGGGTGCTGGACGCCTGCCGGCTGGTCGCCGGGCGGGCGGGGCTCACGCTGGAGCGGCTGCTCCCGGCGGTGAGCCGCTTCGGGCTCGGTACCACCGCGGTGACGAACACGATCGCGGCGCGGACCGGCCGCACCGTCGGGCTGATCACGACCGAGGGCTTCGAGGACCTGGTCCCGATCGCGCGGGCCAAGCGCGTGCCGAGCGACGGCTGGCTGCTGCCGCCCGCGCAGCTCGTCGACCGGGAGCGGATCGTCGGGGTCGCTGAGCGAGTGGACCGGCACGGCGCCGTGCTGCGGGAGGTCGACCGCGAGCGGGTACGCGAGGCCGGCCGGCTGCTCGTGGAGGAGCGCGGCGCGCAGTCGCTCGCGGTGTCGTTCCTCTGGTCGTTCCAGAACGACGCGAACGAGCGCGCGGCGGTCGAGGAGCTGACCGCCCTCTTCCCCGGCCTGCCGGTCGTCTCCGGGGCCGCGCTGCTGCCGGTCATCCGCGAGTACGAGCGCACGCAGTTCGCGTTGCTCAACGCCTACACCTCGGGAGCGCT
This sequence comes from Phytohabitans kaempferiae, assembly GCF_042433955.1. Taxonomy (NCBI): domain Bacteria; kingdom Bacillati; phylum Actinomycetota; class Actinomycetes; order Micromonosporales; family Micromonosporaceae; genus Phytohabitans; species Phytohabitans kaempferiae. Next base: position 390,049 of record NZ_JBHLUH010000039.1, read on the forward strand.
CGACGGTGTGGTGGAGCTGGCCGACGAGCTGCGCGCGCTCGGCCTGCGCCGGCCGCCGCTGCTGGTGCACTCGGGCGCCGGCTCGATCTCGGTCGACGAGGGCCGTCGCACGCCCGCCCCGCTCGCCGAGTCCGGCCCGGCCGCCGGGATCGTGGCGGCGCTGGAGGTGTGCCGTTCGGCCGGCGTCACCGAGGCGGTGACCGGCGACGTCGGTGGCACCTCCTTCGACCTGTCGTTCATCTCCGGCGGCGAGGCGGGCCGGCGTTCCAACGGCGAGCTGATGGGCATCTGGACCGCCATGCCGATGGTCGACATCGACTCCGTCGGCGCGGGCGGCGGGTCGGTCGCCTGGGTCGACAGTCTCGGCATCCTCCGGGTCGGTCCGCGCTCGGCCGGCGCGGAGCCGGGACCGGCGTGCTACGGCCGAGGTGGCACCGAGGCGACCGTGACCGACGCCCTCGTGGTGCTCGGGTACATCGACCCGGACAACTTCCTCGGTGGCGACATGGTGCTCGACGCCGAGGCGGCGCGCGCGGCCTGTGGCCGGATCGGCGAGCGGCTCGGCCTGGACCGCACCGACGCCGCCTGGGGGATCTGGGAGGTGGCGCAGGCGAGCATGGCGCGGGCCCTGCGTGGCCGGTTCGCCGAGCGGGGCGTCGATCCGAGGACCTTCGCGATGCTCAGCATGGGGGGCTGCGGGGCGCTGTTCGGCGCGGCCCTGGCCCGAGACCTCGGCATCGGGCGAGTGCTGGTGCCCGACCTCGCCTCGGTGCTGTCCGCCTTCGGCGCGGCCGCCTCGGACGTACGGCGCGAGCGCAGCCGTTCGCTCGGCGTCACGCTGCCGGCCGATCCCGCCACGCTCCGCGGGATCGTCGACGACCTCACCAGGGCGGTACGGGACGATCTGGCGGCGGATGGCGTGGCCGACGGCGACATCACCATCGAGCTGGCGGCCGACCTGAGGTTCCACCGCCAGACCTTCGAACTCCCGATCGCCTGGGACGGCGAGCTGGACGAAGCCGGCCAGCTGCGGCAGCGGGAGAAGTTCCTGGCCGAGTACACCGCGCGGTACGGAAAGGGCGCGATCGTCGCCGGAGCGCCGGTCGAGCTGGTGACCATCCGTTCGGTCGGCCTGGGGCGTACGGCGCGGGCGCGGCTGGCCCGTGCCGAGTCGGCGCCGGCGACCGCGCCCCCGCGGCCTTACGGCAGCCGACCGGTCTACACGAGCCGGGCCGGAGAGCTGGCGAAGGTGCCGGTGTACCGCCGCGCGGACCTGCGCCCGGGGCACGAGATCGCCGGGCCGGCGCTCGTCGACGCCGTGGACACCACGAGCTGGATCCCGCCGGGCGCCAGCGCACGCATCGACCAGTTTCTCACTCTCGACATGGATCTGGGGTCATGACCATTCAACATGATGTGGCGACCGGCCCGTTCGACCCGATCGGACTTCAGGTCCTGCGGTCCCGCCTGCAGGCCGTCGCCGAAGAGGGCGCCATCACCATCGAACGCACCGCCATCAGCCCGGTCATCTCGGAGTCGCGCGACTACTCGTGCACGCTGCTGGAGGCGAACGGGGACCTGATCGTGGCCGGTGGCGCCATCAGCCACCACTTCGGCATCTGCGGCCACGCGGTGCGGGCGGTCCTCGCCACGCACGGCGACTCGGTGGCCCCCGGTGACGTGTTCTTCTGCAACGACCCGCACAACGGCGGCGGACTGCACGCCCAGGACGTCGTCATCCAACTGCCGGTGTTCGTCGACGGCGAGCTTGTCGCCTGGGTCGCCAACTCCGGCCACATGCTGGACATGGGCGGCATGGTGTTCGGCTCCTGGTCCCCGGATGCCACCGACTGCTACCAGGAGGCGCTGCGGATGCCGCCGGTCCGGCTGTTCCGGCAGGGCGTCGAGCAGACCGACGTCTGGCAGATCATCCGTACCAACGTCCGCGTGCCCGACGTCGTCGAGATGGACCTGCGCGGGCTCGTCGCCGGCTGCGAGGTCGCGCGGGACAAGCTGGTCGACATCGCCCGCGGCATGGGCCGGCGGCAGTTGCTGGACGGGATCGGAGAGCTGCGCCGCCGCGCCGAGCAGGAGATGCGCCGCCGGATATCGCAGCTCGCCGACGGCGTCTACCGGTACACGGCCTGGACGGAGTGGCACGACGAGCTGTACGAGATCCCGTGCGCGATGACGGTCTCGGCGGACACGCTGCACTTCGACTTCACCGGCGCGCCGGCCCAGACGGCACACTTCTTCAACACGAAGCCGCACATCATCACCGCGCAGATCGTCGGCGACGGGTCGGACGTACTGACTCCCGACATCCCGCTCAGCCAGGGGATGTTCAACCCGGTGACGGTGTACTGCCCGCCCAACTCGATCGTCAACAGCAACCCGCCGGCACCGATCGCCTCGGCTCACATCGACGTCTCGCTCACCGCCAGCATGGCCGCGCACCAGTGCCTGATGCTGGCGATCGCGGCCGGCTCCAGCGAGGTGGCGCGGCTGCTGACCGGCCCGGTGGCGCCGAGCGCGATGGCGATCCAGACCTGGGCGTACACGACGCCGCAGGGGTTTCCGGACGGTTGGATGATGCTCGACGGGGCGATGGCGGGCACCGCCGCCGCCTACGACCGGGACGGCACCGACCTGTGCAACTTCATGGTGGCCCGCAAGCCGATCCTCGAAGCGATCGACGTGGAGATGCTCGAAGCCTGGTACCCGGTGCTGGTGGACTTCAAGCGGATCCGCCCCGGCGCCTTCGGTGCCGGCCGCTTCCGCGGCGGCGCGGGCTGCAACATGAGCTTCCGGCCGTACGGCGTCGGCTCCGTCGTCGGCCAGCTCCTCGCGGTGCGCGAGCACCTGCCGCTGAACGGTTCCGGCGGCGGGCGGCCCGGTTCGGTCAGCGAGTTCGTGGTCCGGTCGGCGGCGGGCGAGGAGCGGCCGCTTCCCGGCAAGAGCGGCGCGGTCGTGGTCGCGGAGGGGGAGTCGATCGAGTTCCGGATCGGCTCGGCCGGCGGCCACGGCGACCCGCTCGAACGGGAGCCCGCCGCGGTGGCCCGGGACGTGCGGCTGTCCCGGCTGACCGAGGCCGACGCGCTGGCGGTGTACGGCGTCGTGGTCGTCGAGGGCGGGGTCGACGCGGCCGCGACCGAGCGGACCCGGGCCGGATGCCTCAGAGAGCGGCTGGCCGCGGCGCGGCCGGCGACCGCGCCCCGGGCGGTGCCGGCGCACGAGGGCGACCGGGAGCGCGCCGCACAGCCCCTCTATCCGGGAGTCGAGCGCCGGGGGAGCACCGCCTTCGCCCGCGCCAGCGGTGCGGTCCTCGCCCACGCCCCCGACCCGTGGACGGCCGGCTGCCCGGTGCTGGAGACGCCCCTGTACGGCTCGCTCGTCGAGCGCGGCTACCTGGATCCCGTCACCGGCCACCTGCTGCTGGTGGAGGCGGTGCCGGCCGGCTCGGCGTGCTCGGTGGTGACCAGCCCGGCGCACTGGACCGGCGCGCGTACGGACAGCTGACGGTGGCGCACGGCCCAGGACGGGCCGTGCGCCACGCGTCCGTTCAGCTCTTGGGGACGATCAGCCCGGCCTCGAGCGGACCGTACCGGTGGAAGATGAACCAGTCCGAGGAGAAGTTCGCGTAGTGGTCGTCGGCCGAGAAGTCCACCGGCGCGACGTAGAACGGCAGGTCCGCCGGCTCGGCGTCCTGGATCGCCTTCGCCATCCTGGCCGGGTTGACGCAGCCGGCGAGGTTGGCGGCCGAGGCGGCCAGGATCACGTCGTTGTACGCGACCACGTAGGCGTTGATACCAAAGGGAATCTTGCCGCCGGTCTCCTTCTGGAGCGCGGTGTAGAACGTCTGGAACGCCTCGGACCGCTGCGCCTCGGTGCCCTTCACCGACGTGACGAGCGACTGGAGGATGATCTCGTCGTACAGGCTTTCCGGGCCGAGCGCGTTGAGCGGGCTGGCCGAGTAGCTCTGCGTACCGTAGGTCGGCAGGTGGACGTCGAGCTTGTCGCGGGCCTGGGCCATCACGCCGGCGAGCGATCCGAAGGCGGTGAAGACCAGGGCGTCGGGCTTGCCGGCCAGCACCTTCTGGAGCTGGGGCGTCGCGTCGATGGCTTCGTTCGCCACCGCCACGAACTCGGGCTCGAGGCCCAGCTCGCCGTAGTACTTCTCGGCGGTCTTCTGGTGCGCTTCGCCGCCGGCGTCGTCCTGGCGCAGGTACCCGATCTTCTTGTAGCCCTTCGCGGCCAGCTCGGCGGCGAGGTGCCCGATGTAGTGGTCGGTGCTGTGCGCGCTGCCGAACGCGTACGGGTACTTGGCCGGGTCGTTGAAGTCGGTGCCGGGGAAGTGGTGCGCGGTGAAGACGCCCGCGTTGGCCAGGATCGGGATGCCGGCCGCCATCTCCGAGGCGGATCCCGGGATGACGGCGTCCGGCCTGCCCTTGGAGACCAGCTCCTGGAGGACGGCCGCGGTCTGGTCCGCGGTGCCGGCGTTGTCGTGGATGTCCAGGGTCAGCGGCGACCCCAGGACACCGCCGTTGTCGTTGATCGTCGTGACCGCGGCCTTCATGCCCGCGGACATCGCCTCGCCCACGGAGGCGAACTGGCCGCTGACCGCCACCAGCGCGTCGATGGTCATCGGATTGCCGGGAGAACAGTCGTCCGCGGCGGCGCCCGGCGACTCGGATCCGCTTTCGCAGGCGGTCAAGACGAGTACGCCGGCCGAGAGGATCGCCGTGAGCGCGGCTCGGTACCGCTTCATAGCACCGTCCTAATTATTTAATTCCTATAGACGATTTGGTGCAACATATTGCCGGCGTGTGTCGCCGTCAAGGTCGCGGATGGAGGAAACGCCGAAAGTGGCTCGGCGGCTGGTAGTTCTCAACCGTTCGTTTGGGTACGGTGGGCTTGCCGCGACGCGTCCCGTCGGCGGCCGTGTGGACGGAAGGAAGGCGATCTCGTACATGGCAAGCGAAGTGCTGGTCGAGCGCCGCGACGGCGTACAGGTGATCACCATCAACCGGCCGGAGGCGAAGAACGCGCTCAACCGCGCCGTCGCCGAGGGCATCGCCGCCGCGATCGACGAGCTCGACGGGGACGACGAGCTTCGCGTCGGCATCCTGACCGGCGCCGGCGGTGTCTTCTCCGCGGGGATGGACCTGAAGGCGTACCTGCGCGGGGAGAGCCCCATGATCGAGGGGCGCGGGCTCGCCGGCCTCACCGAGGCGCCGCCGCGCAAGCCGCTGATCGGGGCGGTCGAGGGCTGGGCGCTGGCGGGCGGCTTCGAGGTCCTGCTCGCCTGCGACCTGGTGGTCGCCGCGGAGACGGCGAGGTTCGGCCTCCCCGAGGTCAAGCGCTCGCTCGTGGCGCTCGGCGGGGGAGCGCTGCAACTGGCCCGCCGGATCTCGCTCGCGTCCGCCATGGAGCTGCTCCTCACCGGTGACCCGGTCGACGCGCGCCGGGCGGCGGAGCTGGGACTCGTCAACCGGCTGGCGCCCGAGGGCCAGGCCCTGGCGCGGGCCCTGGAGCTGGCGGCCCGGATCGGCGAGAACGGCCCGCTCGCGGTGGTGGCCACCAAGGCGATCGCCCGTGGCGCGCAGGACTGGACGGTCGAGGACGGCTGGCGCCGGCAGCTCGAGATCGGCCAGCCGGTGTTCGACACCGCGGACGCGCGGGAGGGCGCCGCGGCCTTCGCCGAGAAGCGCAAGCCGGTGTGGCGGGGACGCTGACGGTGTGCGGGCCGGCTTCCGCCTGTCGTTGACGGCGCTGTCGGCCCGTTGTTAGGCTCCCTTAGCCAACCAAATAGTTGGTTATACACGCGGCTGTGTGGCGGGAGGAGCGACGTGAAGCTCGACCGGGTCAGCGCGATCGTCACCGGAGGTGCCTCCGGCCTCGGCGAGGCGACCGTCCGCAGGCTCAGCGAGGCCGGCGCGGTGGTCTTCGTCGCCGACCCCCAGGAGGACCGGGGCAGCGCGCTCGCCGAGGAGGTCGGTGGCGTCTTCGTGCGCACCGACGTGACCGTGACCGACGACGTCGTCGCCGTGGTCGAGCGGGCGGCCGAGACCGCGCCGCTGCGGGCCGTGGTCAACTGCGCCGGCGTCGGCGTGGCGATCCGCACGATCGGCCGCGACGGGCGTTACGAGTCGGCGCACGACCTCGACGTCTACAAGCGGATCCTGGCCATCGACCTCGTGGGCACGTTCGACGTCATCCGGATCGCGGCGACGGCGATGAGCCGGCTCGACCCCGACGAGGGCGGCAGCCGCGGCGCGATCGTCAACACCGGATCGGTCGCCGCGTACGACGGCCAGATCGGGCAGGTCGCCTACGCGAGCGCCAAGGCCGGCGTCGTCGGCCTGACCCTGCCGGTCGCCCGTGACCTCGGCGCGGTGGGGATCCGGGTCAACACGATCCTGCCCGGCTTCTTCGACACGCCCGTCTACGGCACCGGCCCGCAGGCTGACTCGCTGCGCGACCGGCTGGCGAAGGACGTGGTCTTCCCGCGCCGGTTCGGGCGGCCGGACGAGTTCGCCTCGCTGGCGCTGGAGCTGCTGACCAACGACTACATCAACGGCGAGACCATCCGCATCGACGCCGGCGTGCGAATGCCGCCGAAGTCCGGCTGACCCCGCCGGCGTCCGCCGCGCCGGCGCACGAGAGACCGGGACACGAGAGACCGGGACACGAGAGACCGGGACACGAGAGACCGGGAGCAGCCGGTGTATCCAGGTGCTTTCGCCGCCACGACGCCGGACAAGCCCGCGATCGTCATGGGCTCGTCCGGCCAGGTCGTGACCTACCGCGAGCTGGACGACCGCTCGATGCGGCTCGCGCGGCTGCTGCACGCCCGCGGGCTGCGTCGCGGCGACCGTGTGGCGATCCTCGCGGAGAACCATCCGCGCTACCACGAGGTGTACTGGGCGGCGATGCGCTCGGGGCTCTACCTGACCGCGGTCAACCGGCACCTGTCGCCGGCGGAGGCGGTCTACGTCGTGCGCAACTCCGGGTCGTCGGTCCTGGTGTCCACCGCCGCGCTGGCCGAGCGGGCGACCGCCATCCTCCGCGAGCTGGGCGGGAGCACGATCGGGCTCATGCTCGACGGGAGCGCCGCCGGCTTCGAGGCGTACGAGGAGGCGATCGCGGCCCATCCGCCCCGGCCGCTGGAGAGGCAGTGGCGCGGCGACGTCCTGCTGTACTCCTCCGGTACGACCGGCCGGCCGAAGGGCGTCATCCACGCGCTGCCGGACGTCGAGGTGGACGATCCGGCCGGCGGCCTGGTCGCCCAGCTCGAGCGCGGACTGCTCGGGATGGACGACACCAGCGTCTACCTCAGCCCGGCGCCCCTCTACCACGCGGCACCGCTCTCCTGGTCGGGCGCGGTGCACGAGCTGGGCGGCACCGCGGTCGTGATGGAGAGGTTCGACGCGGAGCAGTACCTCGCGCTGGTCGAGCGGCACCGCGTCACGCACTCGCAGGTCGTACCGACGATGCTCGTCCGGCTGCTGCGCCTGCCGCGGGAGGTGCGCGAGCGGTACGACATCTCGTCGCTGCGGCAGGTCGTGCACGCCGCCGCGCCCTGCCCGCCGGCGGTGAAGCGCGCGGTGATCGAGTGGTTCGGCCCGATCGTCTCGGAGTACTACTCCTCGACCGAGGGCAACTGCTTCGCGTTCATCACGGCGGAGGAGTGGCTGCGCCGCCCCGGCTCGGTGGGCAAGCCGCTGATCGGCGAGCCGCACGTCTGCGACGAGCTGGGCCACGAGCTGCCGCCGGGCGAGGTCGGCATCCTGTACTGCCACCGGCGGGACGCCTCCTTCGAGTACTTCGGGGACGCGGAGAAGACCCGGGAGACGCGGCATCCGCGGGTCGCCGACTGGACCACGATCGGTGACATCGGGTACGTCGACGAGGACGGCTACCTCTACCTCACCGACCGCCAGGCGTTCATGATCATTTCCGGTGGCGTCAACATCTACCCGGCGGAGATCGAGGCGTGCCTGATCGCCCATCCCACGGTCGCCGACGTCGCGGTGTTCGGCCTGCCCGATCCCGAGATGGGGGAGTCCGTGCACGCGGTCGTACGCCTGGAGAGCGGCACCGAGCCCTCGCCCGCGCACGCCGAGGAGCTGCGCGCCTTCGCCCGCGAGCACCTCGCCGGGTTCAAGGTGCCGCGGACCGTCGACTTCCGCGACGAGCTGCCGCGGCTGCCCACCGGCAAGCTGGCCAAGGGGCGGCTGCGCGAGGAGTACCTGGGGGCGGCCGGCTGATCCCCGAGGCTCACACCGGCGAGATCGCGCGGTACTTCGGCGGCATCCGGTTGGGCCGGCGACCGCCCGCCCGGCTGAGGATGTCGTTGAGGTACCGGCGCGTGTCGGCGGGCTCGATGATGTCGTCGACCCCGAGACCGCCGGCCGCGCGCAACGGCGTGATCGCCCGGCGCATCTCCGCGACCAGTTCGGCGCGGCGGGCGGCCGGGTCGGGGGCGGCCTCGTAGTCCTTGCGGTACGCGACGTCCACCGAGCCCTCGATGGACATCGGACAGATCTCCGCGGTCGGCCAGGCGAGCGACGCGTCGGAGACGAACCCCTGCCCGCCGGCCATCGCGAAGTAGGCCATCCCGTAGCCCTTGCGCAGCACCAGCGAGATCCGGGGAACGGTCGCGTGTGCCAGCTCGAAGACCAGCTTCGCGCTGCGCCGCCCCAGCATGGACTTCTCCGCCGACGGTCCGATCGCGAAGCCGGGGACGTCGATGAGGTAGAGCAGCGGCAGGCCGTACGCGTCACAGATGGCGATGAAGCGGGCGATCTTCTCGCACGCCTGCGCCGTTATCATCCCGCCCAGCCGCATGGGCTGGTTGGCGATGAAGCCCACCGGCCGGCCGTCCATCCGCGCGAACGCGGTCACCGCGTTCGCGCCCCACTTCGGCTGGATCTCGAAGACGCTCTCCCGGTCGGCGATCTCGGTGATCACACGGCGCACGTCGTACGGCTTGCGCGTGTCCGCCGGCACGATCTCGGCCAGCACCTCGGACCGCCGGTCGCGGGGGTCGCCGGTCGCGGCGACGGGCGGCCGCTCGCGCGCGTTCGACGGCAGGTACGACAGGTAGCGCCGGACCGCGTCGAGGGCCTGCTCCTCGGTGTCGACGCCGAGGTGCGCGAGGCCGTTGACGTCGACCTGGGCGGCGGCCCCGCCCAGCTCCTCCTTCGAGATGTCGCCGCCGGTGGCCGCCTTCACCAGCAACGGGCCGGCGATGCCCATCGTCGCGATGCCGCGGACCATCACCACGAAGTCGGCGAGGCCGGCGAGGTTCGTCGCCGCCGCGAACCCCTCGCCCATGACGGCGGCGACGATCGGTACCCAGCCCGAGAGGGCGGCCAGATCCTGGAAGAACGTGCCGCCACGGGCGAAGTGCCAGCTGTCCTGGCCGCCCTGGATCCGGTGGCCGCCGCTGTCGAGGAGCAGCACCAGCGGGATGCCCTGGTTGAGGCAGTGCTCCAGCAGCCGGTGGACCTTGAGGGAGCCGTACGGGCCGAAGCTGCCGCCGTAGACGCTGAAGTCCTGCGCGGCCACCGCGACGAAGCGGCCGCCGACCCGCCCGATGCCGGTGATCATGCCGTCGGCCGGGAACTCGTCGCGGTCCTCCGCCGGGCTGGAGGCGAGCGCGCCCAGCTCGTCGAAGACCCCGTCGTCGAAGAGCGCCGCCAGCCGCTCGCGCACACTCTTCTTGCCGCGCCGGTGCTGGCGCGCGATCGCCTCGGGGCGGGCCTCGTCCAGCAGGGCGGCCTTGGCCTCGGCCACCTCGGCCAGCCTGGTCGCGAACGTCGGAGTGCTCATCGCGGTGTTCTTCTCTCTTTCGGGGTCGCGGCGCTATGGGGGGTCTAGGCGATAGCTCCGGCTGACCGCAACCGCGCTATCTCGTCGGCGTCCAGCCCCCACTTCCCGAGGATCTCGTCGGTGTGCTGCCCGGCCCGTGGGGGAGGACCGGCGATCCGGGCGGGGGTCCGGCCGAACCGTGGCGCCGGGCTCGGCTGCACCAGGCCGAACGCGTCGGTGAAGGCGCCCCGCGCCCGGTGGTGCGGATGCTCCGGCGCCTCCCACGGGGAGAGCACCGGGGCGAAGCAGGCGTCAACCCCCTCGAACAGAGCGGCCCACTCGTCCCGGGTACGGGTCCGGAACACTTCGGCGAAGCGCTTCTTGGTGGCGGGCCACGCGCCGCGGTCGTTCTGCGCCTCGGGGTCCAGGTCGAGCCCGAGCCGGTCGAGCAGGTTGCGGTAGAACTTCGGCTCGATCGCGCCAACGGATACCCATCTGCCGTCGGCGGTCTCGTACACCTCGTAGAACGGCGCGCCGGTGTCGATCACGTTCTGGCCGCGTTGCTCGCTCCACCAGCCGATCTCGCGCATGCCGTACAGGAAGGCGTTGATCATCCCGGCCCCGTCGACCATCGCGGCGTCGACCACCTGACCCCGGCCGGACCTCTCCCGCTCGAAGAGCGCGGCGATGACGCCGACCGCGACGAGCATCCCGCCACCGCCGAAGTCGCCGACGTAGTTGAGCGGTGGTACCGGCGCCTCACCGCCGCGCCCGATCGGCCACAGCGTCCCGGACAGGGCGATGTAGTTGATGTCGTGCCCGGCCGCGGCGGCCCACGGCCCGTCCTGCCCCCAGCCGGTGACGCGGGCGTAGACGAGCCGCGGGTTTCGGGCCAGACACTCGTCGGGACCGGCGCCCAGCCGCTCCATGACACCGGGACGGAAGCCCTCGACCAGCACGTCGGCCCGCTCGACCAGGCGGAGCAGGGTCGCCACGCCGTCCGGGCTCTTCAAGTCGACGCCCACCGAACGGCGTCCCCGGGCGAGCACGTTGACGTCGTCGGCCGGTGAGTGCCCCGCGCGCACCGTCTCCGGGCGGTCGACAAGCACCACCTCGGCCCCGAGGTCGCTCAGGATCGTGGCGCCGAACGGGCCCGGCCCGATGGCCCGCACCTCGACGACCCGGACACCGGCCAGCGGCCCCTCAGGATGGTCACTCATGCCCGTCCTCGCTTCGCTCCGGGCGGGCTGAGGCTCCACGCGCGCTGAGTTTGCTGATTCGCTCGCTGCGCTCGCTCATGCCCGCTCGCTCAGGAGGCACGGGCGGCGAGCCGGTCGCGTTTGATGACGATGCCGGCGGCCTCGCGGTCCCAGGTGTCGGAGGTGACGCCTTCCGCGCGGAGCCGATACTTCTCCACCTTGTTGGTCGGCGTGGTGGGCAGTTTGTCCACGATCCGGACGTACCGGGGGATCATGAAGTGGGCCAGCCGGGGCTGGAGGAAGTCGATCAGCTCGCCCGGGTCGAGTCGCGCACCGTCCACAAGGGTCACGACGGCGAGCACGTCGTCCTCTGTGTACTCGCTGGCGACCGGGACCACGGCGGCGTCGCGGACGGCGGCGTGGGCGAGCAGCTCTTTCTCGACCTCGAACGAGGAGATGTTCTCGCCGCGCCGGCGGATGGCGTCCTTGATGCGGTCGACGAAGAAGTAGTTGCCGTCCTCGTCGCGGCGCATCGCGTCGCCGGTGTGGAACCATCCGTTGCGCCACGCCCGCGCCGAGGCCTCGGGGTTGTTGTGGTACGCCGTGGTGAGCGTCCACGGATGCACCGACCGCAGGATCAGCTCGCCTGCCTCGCCGGCCGGCAGCTCGGTGTCGTTCTCGTCGACGATCCGCGCCTCGAACACTGGCCGCAGGCGACCGGCGGTGCTCTTCACGCCGGGGTTGAACTCGCTGACGATCGGAGTGGCGATCTCGGTCATGTTGTAGCAGGTGATCACGTTGACGCCGAAGCGCTCGGTGAACGCGGGCGCGTCGTCGCTCAGCGGCACCATGATGACCTCTTCGAGCGTGTGGTCGCGGTCGGCCGGAGACGGCGGCTCCTTGAGCAGGAACGTGGTCATCGCCCCGAGCAGGACCCCGGACGTGATGTCGTACCGGTGCACGTCCCGCCAGAACGTCTGCGTGCTGAACGCCTCCAGCATCACGACCGAACCCTGGTTGACCAGCGCGTTGTGCAGGATGCCCGCGCCGCTCAGGTGGAACATCGGCCCGACCAGCATGTACCGGTGCCCCTTGCGGGCCGGGATGCCGGTCAGGCTGGTGAAGCCCTGGAGGTAGTGCGTGACGGCGCCCTTGGACGGGCCGGTGGTGCCGGAGGTGTAGATGATCGCCTGCGGGTCCCACGGCTCGATCGGTCGCTCCAGCGGCAGCAGCTCCTCGGCCGGCGCGCTGAGCGCCGACTCCGGCAGCACCTCGACGCCGGTCAGGTCGGGCGACTCGTCGCCCACGACCACGAGCTTCTCCACACGGCCCAGGTCGACGGTGCCCAGCCGGTCGACCAGCCGCCCGTCGGCGATCAGCAGCCGCGCCCCGGAGTTGCCGATCACGTGCTCCAGCAGCGAGCCCTTGTACGCGGTGTTGAACGGCGTGTAGACCGCGCCGACGTAGGCGATCGCCATGTACGCCAGCAGCGACGCCGGGCCGTTGGGGAGCCATACCGCAACCACGTCGCCCTGCTTGACGCCGAGCCGGTGGAGGGCGGCCGCGTACGACCGGGTGCGGTCCAGCAGCTCCTGCCGGGTCCACCGCTCCTCGGTCTGCTGGAAGATGGCGAAGACCTCGTCGGGCGACTCGGCCGCGCGCCGTTCGAGCAGGTACCGCACGACGGTCTCGTCACGGCCGGGGGGTTGGACGCTCATGTGTCTGCTCCTCGATCTACCAGGTGTCGATGAACGTGCGCCGGCCGGGCCGCGTGGACGTGGCGGTGGCGTCGAGCCCGTTGACGATCCAGGAACGGGTCTCCGCCGGGTCGATGACCGCGTCGAACTCCAGGTAGGTGGCGGCGGTCACCGCCCGACCCTTCGCGTACAGCTCGGCGACCCGGGCCTCGAACCACGCCTGGCGCTCGGCCGGGTCCTCGATCGCGGCCAGCTCGTGCCGGTAGCCCAGCCGGATGGCGCCCTCCAGCCCCATGCCGCCGAACTCGCCGGTCGGCCAGGCGACGGTGAAGTACGGCTTGCGGAAGTGGCCACCGGCCGAGGCCATGGCCCCCAGTCCGTACGCCTTGCGCAGGACCACCGCGAAGATGGGCACCTCGATGTTGGCCGACGCCGCGAACAGCCGCGCGGCGTGCCGCACCAGGGCGCCGCGCTCGGCGTCGGGGCCGACCATGATGCCCGGCGTGTCGATCAGGGAGAGGACGGGCAGGCCGTGCGCGTCGCAGAGGCGCAGGAAGCGCGCCGCCTTGTCGGCCGCGTCCGGGTAGATCGCGCCGGCCTGGTGCGAGGGGTTGTTGGCGATCAGCCCGAGCGGGCGCCCTTCGACGCGGACCAGCGCCGTCACGAACTGCGCCCCGAACTCCGGCCGCAGTTCCAGGTAGCTACCGGTGTCGGCGACGAGCCTCGCCACCTGGCGTACGTCGTAGGCGCGCAGCCGGTTCTCCGGGATCGCCGACCGCAGCCGGCGCGGGTCGGCCGCCTCCCAGGTGGGCAGCCGGCCCTGGAAGTACGACAGGTACCGCTTGGCCGTCGCGACCGCGGCCGCCTCGTCGGCGACCCGGACGTCGACCACGCCGTTGCGGCTCTGCGCGTCGATCGGGCCGACCTGCTCCGGGCTGTAGGCGCCCAGCCCGGCGGCCTCGATCAGCGCCGGCCCGCCCATCCCGATGGTGCTGTTCTCCGTGGCGATGATGACGTCGGTGAGCCCGAGCAGCGCGGCGTTGCCGGCGAAGCAGCGGCCGGACGCGATGCCGACCAGTGGTACCCGGCCACCGAGGCGGGCGAACGACGTGAAGGTCTCGGAGTAGAGGCCGGCGGCGGTGACCGGGTCGTCGATGGAGCGGCCGCCACCGCCCTCGGCGAAGAGCACGACCGGCAGGTTCCGGTCGAGCGCCAGGTGGAACAGCCGATCTGACTTCTGGTGGTTGATGTACCCCTGCGTCCCGGCGAACACCGTCGCGTCGTAGGCCGCGACCGCCACCTTGGCCCGCTCCGGCCCGAACGCCTCCCCGTTGACCGAGCCCACGCCGGTGACGTGCCCGTCCGCCGGGCTCAGCTCGCGCAGCTTCTCCTCGTCGTGGCGGGATCGCTGGAACGCGACCGCCAACTGCCCGTACTCGGTGAAGGTGCCCGGGTCGAAGAGGTCGGCGAGGTTTTCCCGGACCGTGCGCTGGCCCCGCGCGCGGCGGCGCTCCACCGCGTCCGGGCGACCCTCGTCCAGCGTCTGGTGGATGCGCTCGCGCAGCGTGGCGAGGTCGGCGCGGACGTTGTCGAGGTCCGCCCCGGTGCTCCCGCCGCTCTCGGCGCCGGCCATGGCGTCGCCGCCGGCCAGCGGCTCCAGGAGCGCGAGGACGGCTCCCTCCTCCAGCAGGTCGCCGATCCCGACCGCGACGGCGCGGACGAGACCGTCGGTCGCTGCGGTGACGACGTGCTCCATCTTCATCGCCTCGACGACGGCCACCTCGGCGCCGCGCTGGACGCGGTCGCCGGCCGCCACCGCCAGGCTCACGACGACACCGGAGAGCGGCGCCGAGACGGCCACGGCACCGTCGAGGACCGGAACGGCGGCCGGCGCGGGCGCGGCGGGGCCGAGCAGCGCGGCCGCGTGTTCCTCGACGAAGCGCGTGGTGACCGTGTTGGCCGCCACGTCGGGATGGTCGAGCAGCGACCGGAGGAAGGCCAGGTTCGTCGGTACGCCCTCGATGTCGAACTCGGCGAGGGCCCGCCGCGCGCGGGCGACCGCCGCCGCGTACGCGGGCTCGGGGGAGGAGACGACGAGCTTGGCCAGGAGCGAGTCGAACAGGGCCACGTTTCGGTAGCCGACGTAGGCGTAGGTGTCGACGCGCACGCCCGGCCCGCCGGGCGGCGCGAACGCGGTGATGGTGCCGCTGCCGGGGCGGGCCTCGCCGGTGCCGTCCAGCGACTCCGTGTTGACCCGGAGCTGGATCGCGTGGCCGCGCGGCGGCGGGATGTCGGCCTGGCGCAACGAGAGCTGGGCCAGCGACCGTCCGGCGGCCAGCTCCACCTGCGCCCGGACGAGGTCGACGCCGAGGATCTCCTCGGTGACCGTGTGCTCCACCTGGATGCGCGGGTTGGCCTCGATGAAGCAGAGCTCGTCGTCCGCGCCGGGCCGGTCGACGTCGACCAGGAACTCGAACGTGCCGACGTTGTCGTAGCGGCAGGCGGCGGCGATCCTCCGGGTCGCGTCGAAAAGGCGCTCGCGCAGGGCGCCGGTGAGGCTCGGGCTCGGCGCGACCTCCACCAGCTTCTGGTGACGGCGCTGGAGGCTGCACTCGCGCTCCCAGAAGTGGCTGACCTCGCTCCCGTCGCCGGCCACCTGCACCTCGACGTGCCGCGCCCGCGCGATGTACCGCTCGACGTAGACCGCGTCCGTGCCGAAGCCGCGCTCCGCCTCCGAGCGGCAGCGTGCGTACGCCTCGGGCAGGTCGGCCACGTCGGTGACGACGCGCATGCCCCGGCCGCCACCACCGGCCACGGCCTTGATGATCATCGCGCCGCCGGGGCCGAGGGAGGCGAGGAAGTCGGCGGCCTCGTCGAGGGTCGCCGGCGCGTCCGTGCCGGCCACGACCGGGACGCCACACGACGTGGCGAGGGCGCGGGCCCGCGCCTTGTCGCCGAAGAGCTCGATGAGCTCGGGCCGCGGGCCGACGAACCGGATCCCGGCCGCCACGCAGCGGCGGGCGAACGCGGCGTTCTCGCTGAGGAACCCGTAGCCGGGATGGACGGCGTCGCAGCCGTTTTCGAGTGCCACCTCGACAAGCTGCTCGGCGTCGAGGTAGGCGCCGGTGCCCGCCAGCCGGTGCGCGACGTCGCCGAAGCGCACGTGGGCGGAGGCCCGGTCGAGGTCGGGGTAGACGACCACGGTGGTGATGCCGATGTCGCGGGCGGTCCGCGCCACCCGGATGGCGATCTCGCCCCGGTTGGCGACCAGCAGCCGCCGGGGGAGACCCTGGCTCGCGACGGCGCTCATCGCCCTGCCGGACGCCGTGCCACGGCCAGCGCCTGCCGCCATCGCGCAAGACTCATTTCAAACCAACCGACGGGTCGATTAAAGAGGATGCCTGGAATCTAGGGACCTGCCATAAGTCCTGTCAACACCACGGCTTCCTGACCCCCGCGATAACCAACCATCCGGATGGTTGACGCGCTCAGTGGCCGAACCAGAGGCTGTCGTACCCCATCTCCTCGGCCGCGACGCAGATCCGGGCCGCGGTGGCGGCGTCGAACCAGCGCGCGTAGTTGGGAAGAGCGAGTCCGAACCTCATCCGCGTGCCTCCGGTCTCGTGCGCGTGGGAGTGGGAAGCCGCGCCACGCGGTGGATCCAGCCCTCGCCGAGATGGTTCACCGCAACCGGATCTCGCGCAAGGTTGGCCGGCGGGGATGTTTGGTCTATCGTTACCCACCACCCGGTTGGGATGGAGGCTGACGTGTCGTACGACAACCTGACAACGGTCGCCGGACACCTGCGGGCCCGGCTGGAGAAGGACGCCGACCGCGACCTGGCAGCGTGCGGTGGGGAGTGGCGCAGCGTCGGCGCGGTGCACGACCGGGCGGTGCGACTCGCCGCGGGTCTGTACGAGCTGGGCGTGCGCCCCGGCGACCGCGTCGCGTCGATGATGCCCAACCGGGACGAGGCGGTGGACCTCTTCTTCGCCTGCGCGGTGCTGGGCGCGATCCAGGTGCCGCTCAACGTCTTCCTCAGGGGCGAGTTCCTGCGCTACCAGTTGGCCGACGCCGAGCCGGCGCTCGTGGTCGCCGACGACGCCGCCCTGCCGCTCATGTCCGAGGTGCTGGCGGGTCCGGGGCTCTCCGGCGCGCGGCTCGTCGCGCTCGACGACGCCGGTGCGGACAGCGGCGCGGTGCCGTTCGGCGACCTCTTCGCCGACCCGGTGCGGAGCTGGCCCGACCCCGGCCCCGACGACCTGGTCGCCGTGCTCTACACCTCCGGCACCACGGGGATGCCGAAGGGCTGCATGATCAACAACGGCTACCTGACGCACATGCCGAAGGCGCACATGATGCACGGCTGGTTCAGGCCGGACGACACGTCGATGTGCCCGCTGCCGCTGTACCACGGCTTCGCGCTCAGTGCCCTCATGGACGGGGTCGTCGCCGGCTGCCGGGTCAGCTTCGACCCGGTCTACAGCGCGTCGATGTTTCTCAGCCGGGCGCGGGAGATCGGGGCGACCCAGTTCTTCGGCGTCGGCGCGATGGCGGCCGCGCTGCTCGCGACCCCGCCGCGCCCGGACGACACCGAGCACCAGATCGACCGGGCCATCTTCATCCCGCTCGCCCCACGGGTCCAGCGGCAGATCGAGGAGCGCTTCGGGATGCGGGCCATCTGCGAGGGGTACGGCCAGACCGAGGTGCTGCCCGCCACGATGGGTGACGGCACCTCCGGCGGCCTTCCCGACCGGGCCAGCGCCGGCCGCGCCCTGCCGTGGCTGGACGTGCGGGTGGTGGACGACGCCGACCGCGTACTGCCGCAGGGGGAGACGGGCGAGGTCGTGGTCCGGCCGATGGAGCCGTACTCGATGTTCGCCGGCTACTGGCGCAAGGAGCGGGAGACGCTCGAAGCCTGGAAGAACCTCTGGCACCACACCGGCGACCTCGGCTTCTTCGACGGCGACGGCGCGCTCTACTTCGTCGACCGGAAGAAGGACGCGCTGCGCCGGCGCGGCGAGAACGTCTCCTCGGTCGAGCTGGAGCTGGCCATCCTGAAGCATCCGGCGGTCGCCGAGGTGGCCGTGCACGCGGTCCCCGCCGGCGTACGCGAGGACGAGATCAAGGCGTGCGTCGTGCTCCGGGACGGCGAGCGGGTCGAGCCGGCCGAGCTGTTCGAGTACTTCCGCCGCAACCTGCCGTACTACGCGGTCCCGAGGTACGTCGAGCTGCTGGACGAGCTGCCGAAGAACGCGGTGGCGCGCGTGCTCAAACACCGGCTCCGGGACGGCTGGGACACGCCCGGGACCGTGGACTTCCAGGCGCTCGGCCTGGTCATCGAGCGGAGTGAGCGGCGATGAGCGAACCTACCGCCGGCACCGGGCCGCTCGCCGGCCTGAAGGTGATCGAGCTTCAGGGCCTCGGGCCGGGCCCGTTCTGCGCGATGCTGCTGAGCGACTTCGGCGCCGACGTCGTACGGGTCGAGCGCGCCCAGAGCGTCGCCGCCGCGCAGGGGCCACCGCCGCCCGACGTGCTCGCCCGGGGCCGGCGCTCGATCGGCATCGACCTCAAGTCCCCGGACGGGGTCGAGACGCTGCTGCGCCTCGTTGACCGGGCGGACGTGCTCGTCGAAGGGTTCCGGCCGGGGGTGACCGAGCGGCTCGGCGCCGGCCCGGATGCCTGCCTGGCGCGCAACCCCCGCCTGATCTACGGCCGCGTGACCGGCTGGGGGCGGAGCGGGCCGTACGCGCCGCACGCCGGCCACGACATCAACTACCTGGCCCTCGCCGGCGCCCTCTGGTCGATCGGCCGCGACGGCGAGGCGCCGGTGGCACCGCTGACGTACGTCGGCGACTTCGGCGGCGGCGGGATGCTGCTCACGATCGGGATCTGCGCCGCGCTGGCGGAGCGGGCCTCGTCCGGCCGGGGGCAGGTGGTCGACGCCGCGATGGTCGACGGCGCCGCGCTGCTCAACAGCTTCATCTACGGGATGCGCGCGATGGGCATGTGGGGCGAGGAGCGGGGCCGCAACCTGCTCGACACGGGCGCGCCGTTCTACGACACGTACGAGACCGCCGACGGCAAATGGGTCGCGGTCGGCGCGCTCGAACCGCACTTCTACCGCAACCTTGTCGACACGCTCGGGCTGGACGGCGTGCCGCGTACGCCGCCCGGTCCGGAGGGCTGGCCGGCGCTGCGCGCCCGGTTCACCGAGGTGTTTCGCACCAGGACCCGGGACGAGTGGTGCGACCTGCTGGAGGGGGCCGAGGCGTGCTTCGCGCCGGTGCTCTCGCCGTGGGAGGCGCCGGCGCATCCGCACAACGCCGCCCGCGAGACGTTCGTGGAGAGCGACGGGATGGTCCAGCCCGCGCCGGCGCCGCGCTTCAGCCGTACGCCCGCGCGGATCGCCGGCCCGGTGCCGTCGCCCGGCCAGCACACCGGCGAGATCCTCGCCGAGTGGGGCTTCGCGCCGGAGGAGATCGAGAAGCTGCGCGCCGGCGGCGGTGTCGCGTGAGGCGCCGGCGGCGCGGTGGAGAGGACGCCCTGTGACTACTGTGGACGGTGTTTTCCGCGAGCGGCTGGCGGCGGAGCCGGATACACCATTCGTGACCTGTGGCGGCGACTGGCTCACCTTCGCCGAGCTGGACGAGCGCACCGACCGGTTGGCCACCGGACTGGCCCGCCTCGGCGTGCGCCGGGGCGACCACATCGCCTCGATCCTGCCCAACCGCATCGAGACCGTGGAGCTGCTGCTCGCCGTCGCGAAGCTGGGCGCCGTCCAGGTGCCGCTCAACTACTTCCTCAAGGGCGACTTCCTGGAGTACCAGCTCAGCGACTGCGGCGCGAAGTTCCTCATCGCGGACGGGCCGGGGTACGACGCGGCGGCCGGGCTGCTGGGCGGCACGTCGATCGCCGAGACCGTGCAGGTCGACGCCGGCGCGGGCGGCACGGTCGCCTATCCGGAGCTGTTCGGCGAGCGCTCGACGTTCGAACCGGCGTCCCGCCCCGGCGACCTGCTGACCATCATGTACACCTCGGGCACGACGGCGGTGGCGAAGGGCTGCATGCTCAGCACCGGTTACTTCGTCGCGGTCGGCAAGGCGTACGGGATGCGCAACTGGGTCGTGCCCGGCGACCGGATGTACACCGGCTTCCCGATGTTCCACACCAGCGGGCAGATGGTCGCCTTCATGAGCGCGCTCGTCAACGGCGCGTCGATCGGCATCGCGCCGGAGTTCCACGCCTCGTCGTTCATCCGCGAGGCGGCCGAGCTAGAGGCGACGATGCTGGTCGGCGTCGGCGTGATGGCGAACATGATCCTGGAGCAGCCGCCGAGCCCCGACGACGGCGCGCATCCGTTCCGGCTCGCCTCCTGGGTCCCGCTGCCCGAGGAGCGGCAGCGCGCGTTCGAGGAGCGCTTCCGGACGCCGGTCATGTCCGAGGGGTACGGGCAGACCGAGTGCGTGCCGGTGACCAACAGCGACCCGTACGGCGTCCGCAAACGGTCGTCGTCGGGACAGGTGTCGCCGCTGCTGGACGCGCGGATCGTCGACGAGGACGACAACGAGGTGCCGGTGGGCGAGCCCGGGGAGATCGTCGTCCGGCCGAAGGTGCCCAACGCGATGTACAGCGGCTACTGGAACAAGGCGGAGAGCTCGGTCGAGGCGTGGCGGAACCTCTGGCACCACACCGGCGACTTCGGGCGGATGGACGAGGACGGCATCATCACGTTCGTCGACCGCAAGAAGGACGTGGTGCGGCGGCGCGGGGAGAACGTCTCCTCCCTGGCGCTGGAGGCCGTGATCCGGCAGCATCCGGCCATCGAGGACGTGGCCGTCTGCGCGCTGCCGGCGAAGATGGGCGACGACGACATCAAGGCGTGCGTGGTGCTCGCCGCCGGTGCCGCGCTGACCGCGCGGCAGTTCTTCGACTTCATCCGCGACAAGGTGCCGTACTTCGCGGTGCCGCGCTACGTGGACGTGCGCGACGCGCTCCCCACCAACGCCCTGGGCCGCGTGATGAAACACGTCCTGCGGGACGAGGGCGTTCGGGCCGGCACGTGGGACCTGGACGGCCTGGGCCTGGTGATACCGAAGTCGGAACGGCGCGTCACGGCGGCGACGTGACCCCCGCCGCCTTTACCGACCGGTTGGTTGACTACGGTCGGCGGCCGGCATACCGTCGGGGTCGGTGGCGTACTCGCGGCGCGCCCCGGCCGGCGTCGGGAGCCGCGCGGATGGAGGGACGGGCGCGTGAAGACCGTACTCGGTGACGAGCAGTTGGCTTTCCTGGCCGAGCTGCGGGCCTATCTCGACGGTCTGGATCCCGAACTGGTCGCGGCGACCCGGGCGGAGAACATCGAGGACCCGATGCAGCCGCGCGAGCACGGCCGGCGGTTCCTGAAGCGGCTGGGCGCCGACGGCTGGCTGGGCGTGGCGTGGCCGACGGAGTACGGCGGGCAGGGCCGCACCGCGATCGAGAGCTGGCTGCTGGCCGAGGAGCTGTACAGCCGCCGCCTGCCGAACGGGCTGCTGACGCTCAACGCGATCGGCCCGACGCTCATGCTGGTCGGCACCGCGGAACAGAAAGCCGAGTACCTGCCCCGCATCCGGGCCGGCGAGCTGGAGTTCGCCATCGGCTACAGCGAGCCGGACGCGGGCAGCGACCTGGCCGCGCTGCGTACCCGGGCGGTGCGCGACGGCGACGAGTACGTGGTCAACGGCCAGAAGATCTGGACCACCGGCGCCTCCGTGGCGACACACCTGTGGCTGGCGGTCCGCACCGGCGCGCAGGAGGACCGGCACCGCGGCGTGAGCCTGTTCGTCACGCCGATGGACACTCCCGGCATCACGATCACGCCGATCATCACGCAGGGCGGCGAGCGGACCAACGCGGTCTTCCTCGACAACGTGCGGATACCGGTGAGCCAGCGGATCGGCGCGGAGAACGAGGGCTGGTCCGGGATCGTGACGGCCCTCAACTACGAGCGGATGTTCTACCACAACGAGCCCCGCTGGGAGCTGCGGCAGCTGACCGACTGGGCGGCCGCCGAAGGGCTTCTGGAAGGCGACTCGGCCGAGGCGCACGCGTTGCAGACGGTGGTCGGCGAGCACGCCGTCGACGTGGAGATCTGCCGCCTCTTCGCGCTGCGCGGCGCGCGGATGCTCGCCGAGGGGCACGTGCCGCACGCCGAGGCGTCGGTCAACAAGATCTGGTGGGGCGAGCTGCGCCAGCGCATCTGCGACACCGGCCTCGACCTGATCGGCGAGGACGGGACACTCGCCACCGGCTCGGCGTACGCGCCCGCGCACGGTCACCTGGAGCATGGCCTCCGCTCGTCGCCGGTGTGGCGGTTCGGCGGTGGCACCAACGAGATCCAACTCGACATCATCGCGACGCGCGGTCTGGGGATGCCACGATGATCGACACCGACCTGACCGACGAGGAGGCGCTGCTCGCCAAGACGGCGCGGAGCTACTTCGCCGACTTCGTCGACAACACGTACCTCAACCAGCAGGAGGAGTCGGAGCTGGGCTACGAGCCCGAGCGCTGGCGGCAGATGTGCGAGCTGGGCTGGACCGCGGTCAACCTGCCCGAGCGGGTCGGCGGCGCGGGCGGCACGCTGGCCGAGGCGGGCGTCGTGGCGCGCGAGTACGGCCGGGCCGCCTTCGCCTCCCCGCTGCTCCAGACCCTGCGCGCCGGCACCGCCATGGACACGCTCGGCGGCGAGGTCTTCGACGGGCCGCTGGCCCGGATCGCCTCCGGGCGGCCGGTCGCGCTCGTGGCGCCGCCGGACCGGACGGTACGGGCCGACCCGCTCGGCGACGGCGGCTACCAGCTCACCGGCCCGGCCACGGTGGTCGAGTGGCTCGGGCAGTGCGACGAGGCGGTCCTGCTGCTGCCCGTACCGGCCACCGAGAGCTGGCTCTGCGCGCTGGTGCCCGCCGCCGAGCTGCGCGACCGGTCCACCGCCGAGCCGAGCGTCGACAACGAGCGGGTCGCCCGCCTGGAGCTGGAGGGGCTCCGGCTGCCCCGCGCGGCGGTGCTGGCCGACCAGATCACGCCCCGGCGGGCCGAGTACGCGCTCGCCCGGGCCAACCTGCTGCGGGCCAGCGCGATGGTCGGCGGCTGTGCGGCGGTGGTCGAGCAGAGCGCGCGGTACGCCAAGGAGCGCGTGCAGTTCGGGCAGCCGATCGGCGGCTTCCAGGCGGTGCGGCACCACCTGGCCCGCATGGTGATCGCGCTCGACGCGGCCCGGCTGGCGTGCAACGAGGCGCTGACCCGGGCGCGGCCGGACGCGGACGAGGCGGCGATCGCCGCGGTGGCGCTCTTCGCGGCGGGCCGCTCGTACGTGGAGATCGTCCTCACCGCCGCGCAGGTGCACGGCGGCGTCGGCACGACGGTCGAGCACATCCTGCACCACCACTACCTCCGGGCCAAGGCGATGCGGCTGCGTGGCGGCAAGCGGGCCAACCGGCTCCGCGAGATCCACGACGCGCTGGTCGTACGCGGCGAGGGGAGCCTGTGGTGACGGCGGGAGTGTCGCGGTGACCGTACGGGGACGGGTCGCCGTCGTCACGGGGGGCGGGCGCGGGCTGGGCCGCGCCACCGCGCTGCGCCTCGCGGCCGGGGGCGCCGACGTCGCGGTCCTGGCCCGCTCCGCCGACCAGGTGGAGGCGGTCGCCACCGAGCTCCACGCCGCCGGGGTACGCGCCCTGGGGCTGAGCGTCGACGTCACGGCCACCAGCGAGGTCATCCGTGCCCGCGACCGGATCCTGGCGCACTTCGGGCGCGTGGACATCGTGGTCAACAACGCCGGCACCGTGCTGTACAAGCCCTTCGTCCCGCTGCCCGGCGGGAAGGGCGCGCATCCGGACTTCGACACGCCGGTCAGCGACGTCGAGTGGAACGGCGTCATGGAGGTCCACGTCGGCGGCGCGGTGCGGATGCTGCGCGCGTTCGGCCCCGAGCTGCTCGACCGACGGTACGGCCGGGTCGTCAACGTGGTCTCCAACGTGGTCCGCCGCACCGTGCCGTACACGAGCGTGTACGACACGGCGAAGGGGGCGCTCGTGCAGCTGACCCGGTCGCTGGCGCGGGAGTGGGCGCCGTACGGCGTGACCGTCAACGCCGTGGCGGCCGGCCACTTCGAGACCGAGATGAGCCGGCCGCAGTTCGAAGACGAGGAGACCCTGCGGAGGCTGCTGCGGCGCGTACCGATGCGGCGCACCGGCGAGCTTGACGAGTTCGCCGCGCTGGTCGTACACCTCTGCGGTGAGGAGAGCGGGTTCGTGACGGGCGAGACGATCGGCATCGACGGTGGTGAGACGCTGTGACGGCGGCGCCGGAGCCGAGGCACGAGCTGCTGTTCATGTGCGCGGACACGGGCGCGGTCGTCCGCCTCACGGGGTCCGGCCGGGCGCCGCACGTCACCGTCTTCCTGGCCAGCGGTGAGACCCTCTGGGGCCTCGCCGGTGCCCGGGGCAGCGGGCTCGCGCGTGTCGGCGACGGCCGCTCCGAGCTGCGCGTGTCGGCGACCGCCGCGCTGTTCACCGCTCCCGCCCACATCGTGCGGGACGAGCCGCCCGCCGCCCGGCCGGTGCCGGTCAACCTCGCCGTGACGGTCGAGCCGTCCGGCGTGCCGGTGGCCCTGCCGGGCCGCTCGCCGCGGACGGCCGCCGTGGTCCAGGCCACCGGGTCGCTCGGCGTCGGCAGCGTCATCTACCGGGTACGCGGGGCCGGCTGGGCCTCGTCGCTGGCGGCCGAGGCCGGTGAGCCGTACGGAAGCCGCGCCCGTGCGGTCTTCCAGGACCGGTCGGCGGCGTACCTCACGGACGGGCCGGACGCCGCCGCGGCGCTCACGCGGTACACCGACCTCCACTCGGCGCCTGTGGACGACTTCGTGGTGCGGGGCCCGGAGCGCGGCCCGGCGCACCGCCTGCGCTGCGCCGTCGGCGGGCGCTCCCCGGCGGTGGTCGCCGGCGAGCTGCGCGACACCGAGCAGTACCTGACGGTCGCCGAGCCGGCCCCCGACGGTGCCGGCTGGGCGTGGTGGAGCGCGACGCCGTTCGTCTTCGTCCGGTCCGGCGTCACCGGCCTGGGGCTGGTCGAGCGGACCGTCCGGTCGGCCTCGGCGCAGGTGCCGCCGGCGGCCGAGGGGCTGCCGGATCCGTACTGACCGCGTCCTTTCCTCGGCGATGCGAAAGGCCAGGCCCGTGGGGCCTGGCCTTTTGGCGTGTGCGGCTCAGCCGGCAGCGGCGATCTCCGTGCTGGCGGTGTACGGCTTGTCCGAGTAGAACTGGCGGGACCAGCGGCGGAAGCGCGCGTAGTGCTCCTCCTCGCCGCCGGCGAAGGGCGGATGCTCGACGTAGCGCTGGTTTTCCCAGATCGCGAAATCGCGGCGGATCTGGCCCTTCTGGAACTCGATCATCCGGGCTGCCCGGCCGGTGGCCTCCGGCTCGCCGTCCTGGCGGTTGACCGTGATGGTCTCGAAGAGCTGCGAATGCTCGGTGTCGACCGGCGTCGCCGCGGTGAGCTGGTTGGTGATGAAGTTTTCCAGCACGAACCGCGCGTTGGACAGCCCCAGCCCCCACGCCTCGGTCTCGATCTCGCCGAAGACCGGGCCGTTCGGCGTCATCCAGGTCGCCTTCTTGCCGTGGCCGTAGACGAAGCCGACGCGCGTGTGCAGGTAGTGCTGGTCTTCCTTCCAGAGCAACGGCGTGCCCGGCTGGCCGGCGCCGTGCACCCACATGAAGTGGTAGTAGTCCGGCGTGTTCTCGACCGGCGACTGTGGAATGATCTTCCGGATGCCGACGTGGTCGAGCGTGATCGGGTAGTTGTTCACCTCGTCGATGAACTCGGGGATGCCGGGCCACTCCCAGAAGGGCTCGCGGCCGAACGCGTCGTACCACACCAGGATCAGCCCGGCCACCTCACGGGTCTGCCACCGCTTGAGGCCGACGCGCCGGCGCTCGTCGCGGGCGTAGGGGATCTCGGACAGCTCGCCGCCAGCCGTCCACAGCCAGCCGTGGAAGGGGCACTCGATGCACTCGCCCTTCACCTTGCCGCCGTAGCCGAGGTGCGCCCCGAGGTGCGGGCAGTGGGCGTCGAGCAACGACACGTCGCCGTCCTCGGTCCGGAAGAGCACCAGATCCTGGTCGAAGTACTTGGCGGGCCTGACGTCCCCGGGCTGCAACTCGGAGGAGTACCCGACCTGGTACCAGCCCGTCGGGAAGACCGTGTAGGGCCAGTCCTTCATGCCGTTCTCCCATTCGTGGAAGGATAACCAACTACTTGGTTGGTATAAAATCACTCGGTGCTCGGTTCGTCAACGTGTGGCGTGTTACTGGTGGCGCCGATCAGGGTCTATGGTCACTGCTGGCCCGCGCGCAGGGCGACGAAAAGCCCATTGGCTTCGGCGCAGAGCCGCTCGCCGTCCCGCAGCGCCGCGTGCAGGCGGCGTTTGCGGCCGGACTCCTCGACCAGCCGCACGTGCACCGAGAGCGGCCGGCCGACCGGAGTCACGCTGCGGAAGTCGACGTTGAGCGCGGCGGTACGGGAGCGCGGCCGGCCACCGAGGTCGGCCAGCCGCCCGAGCGCCTCGTCGAAGAAGAGCGTGACCGCGCCGCCGTGCACCGCGCCGTTGCTGCCGGAGTGGAACGCCCCGAAGACGACCTCGCCGCGCAGTTCGGTCGCCGTGTGCTCGACGCGGCGCAGCGGCGGGCAGAGCGTCTGCCCGCGCCCGGCGACGTGCAGGAGCCGGCCGTAGATTTGCTCGTCGTCGCCGACCGCGTGCCGGGCCAGCACCTGCCGGGCGCCGGCGAGCAACGCGGTCACCTCGGCCACCGCCTCGGCGGGCGGTACACCGGTGGCCACCGCGTCCTGGAGCCGGCGCATCTCCTCGATCATGCCGACCCAGCCGGGCGCGGCCCGCTGGTGCGCGCGTTCGCTCCACTCCCGCCAGAAGGGGGCCAGCGTCTCCTCGCCGCGCTCGACGCCGGTACGGCCGCCGTCGACCACCTCAGACCAGCTCGAGGATCGTCGCGTTGGCCTGTCCGCCGCCCTCGCACATCGTCTGGAGCCCGTACCGGATCCCGTTGTCGCGCATGTGGTGCACCAGCGTGGTCATCAGCCGCGCGCCGGAGCCGCCGAGCGGATGGCCCAGCGCGATCGCGCCACCGTTGGGGTTGAGCGCCTTCGGGTCCGCGCCGATGTCGGCCAGCCAGGCCAGCGGCACCGGGGCGAACGCCTCGTTCACCTCGAACGCGCCGATCTCGTCGAGCCGCAGCCCGGACCGTTCCAGCGCCTTTCGTGTGGCCGGAATCGGCGCGGTGAGCATGATGACCGGGTCGCTGGCGGCCAGCACCGCCGTGTGTACCCGAGCCACCGGGGTCAGCCCGAGCTGGCGAGCCTTCTCGCTCGTGGTCATCAGCAGCGCGGCGGCCCCGTCGGAGATCTGCGAGGAGTTGGCCGCGGTGATCACGCCGTCCGGCTTGAACGCGGTGCGGAGCTTGGCCAGGCCCTCCACCGTGCCGCCGCGGCGCACGCCCTCGTCCCGGCCGACCACCGTGCCGTCGGGGAGCGTGACCGGCGCGATCTGCGCGTCGAAGCGCCCTCCGTCCTGCGCCGCGGCCGCCTTCTCGTGGCTGCCCAGCGAGAACTCGTCGCACCGCGTACGGGAGAAGCCCCACCGCTCGGCGATCATCTCCGCGCCCAGCCCTTGGTTCGGGGCCACGCCGTAGCGCGCGGCGAACCGCGGGCCGTACGGGTCCGCGTCTCCCACCGTGCTGCCCATCGGGACCCGGGACATCGACTCCACGCCGCCGGCGACCACGACGTCGTACTGGCCGGCGACCAGCCCGGCGGCTGCGAAGTGCACGGACTGCTGGCTCGAACCGCACTGGCGGTCGAGGGTCACCCCGGGCACGGTCTCCGGCCAGCCGGCCGCGAGCGCCGCGGTGCGGGCGATGTCGAACGTCTGCTCGCCGACCTGGTCTACACAACCCCAGATCACGTCGTCGACGAGGCCGGGATCGATCCCGCTCCGCTCGGCCAGCGCGTCGAGCACGTGGGCCGACAGGTCGACCGGATGCACTCCGGAGAGTGCCCCGTCGCGCTTGCCCACCGGTGTCCGGACGGCCTCCACGATCACCGCATCTCGCACTTCCAACCCCTTCCGTCGCCGCCACGGCGAGCCACTCTCGCGTGTGCGGGCGCCTCTGCGTTAACCAACCAAAAGGTTGGTTAACGCTAAGGTTGGGATGCGAAGCGCGTCAAGGCGGCCCCGGCTCGTGGTGGGCGGGGGTCAGCGCGTGGTGGCGCGCGGTCCGCGGGCCGTCAGCGCGACACCGCCGCCCTTGCCCGCGGCGGGTGCCTCCGGCGCCGCCTCCGGGGCGCGGATGCCGTTCATCACGAAGGCGGTCACCTCCTCGATCAGCGGCCCGTCGCCGCGGGCGTTCGTCGGCCGGCGGTACCAGCTCGGCAGGTAGGCCAGGAGCCCGATGATCGAGTACAGGATCGTGGAGGGCGTGACCTCCCGGAACTCGCCGGTGCGCGAGCCCTCCGCCAGCAGCGCCTTGACGGACTCCTCGTACCGGTAGATCCGCTGGCGGATCGAGCGCGCCTGCTCGGCCGGGAGCCGCTGGTCGATCCAGGGCACCTCCTGGAAGAAGACGACAAGCTCGTCCTGCTTGGTCGCGACGAGGGCGACCTGCTCCCGCACGAACAGCCGCATCCGGTCGTATCCGCTGCCGGTCAGCGGGACCCGGGCCAGCAGCTCCAGCGTCGTGTCCACCTGCTCGGACAGCAGCTCGTAGAGGATCGCGCTCTTGGCGGGGTAGTAGTGGTACAGCGTCCCCTTGTTGAGCCCGACCTCCTCGGCGATCAGGTCCATCGTCGCGGCGAGATAGCCGTGCTCACGGAAGATCCGAGCGGCCGTCGTGCGGACGTCGTCCCGACGTGACGGCCTAGGCATGACGTGCCACGCTCCGCACCAACGCCTCCGTATGTCCTGCGCTGACCCGGCAACTTCGGGCCGAAGCGAGTGTAACCGACCAACAAGTCAGGTTCGTTTCGTCTCCGCGTGTGCGCCCGTCCCCCCTTGCAAACCGACCGGATGGTTGGTTATAAAGAGGCGTCGAAGGGGGTCGTCATGGACCTGGAGCTGACTCCGGACCAGCGGGACGTCGCCGAGGCGTTCGCGCGGGTCTTCGCCCACGACTCCCCGAGCGAGCGCGTGCGCGCCGCCGAGGAGGCCGGGTTCGATCCCGCCCTGTGGAAGGTGCTCGCCGGCATGGGCGCGGTCGGCATCGCCGTCGCCACGGACGACGGCGGCAGCGGCGGCGGTTTCGTGGAGCTGGCGCTCGTCGCCGAGGAAGCCGGGCGGCGGCTCGCCTGCGCGCCCGTCGTCGAGGCCGCCGTGGCCGCGCGCCTGCTCGCCGACGCCGGGCTTGGCGACGTCGTCGCGGACGCGGTCGCCGGTGAGCGGGTCGTGGTCTTCGCGCCCCGGCCGGCCGAGGCCGGTGTCGCGCGGCTCGTGCCGGCCGGCGCGGTGGCTCGCGCGGTGGTCGCGCTCGACGGCGACGAGCTGGTGCTCGCCAGCGGCTCGCCCGGCGAGGCCCTGCGCGACCTCGGCTTCCTGGCCGCCGCGGACCGCCCGCTCGGCGGCGCGGGCGTGGAGCGCCGGGTCCTGGCGACCGGGGCGCGGGCGCACGAGCTGTGGCGCCAGGCCCGGGACCGGTGGCGGCTCGGTGCGGCCGCGGCCTGCGCCGGCATGGCCGCGGAGGCGCTGGAGATCGCCGTGCGGTACGCGGCCGAGCGCCAGCAGTTCGGCGTCCCGATCGGGTCCTTCCAGGCGCTCCAGCAGCCGCTGGCCGACGCCGCCATGGCCGCCGACGGCGCGCGGCTCGTCACGCGGGAGGCCGCGTGGCGGCACGACCACGGGCTGGACTCCTGGCCGGCCGCGGCGGCGGTGGCGTTCGCGCACTCCGCCCAGGCGGCGGTGCGCTCGGCCGAGCTGTGCCTGCACGTGCACGGCGGCTACGGGTACACGCTGGAGTACGACGCCCAGCTCTACCTGCGCCGGGCCAAGGCGGTCCGGCTGAGCGCCGGCGACCCTGACCTGCTCTGGGAGGAGATCGGGGCGGCGGCCATGACCGGGGGTGAGCTCTGATGGACTTCTCGCTGGACGAGCGGGCCGAGGCATTCCGCGCCGAGGTGCGCGACTTCCTCCGCGAGCACCTGACCGACGAGGTCCGCGCCCGCGTGGCCGCCTCCGGCACCTACCACGACCGGGAGTTTCACCGGGCGGTGGCAGAGCGGGGCTGGATCGGCGCGGGCTGGCCGGTGGCGGACGGCGGCCAGGGGCGCGACCGCGCCGACCTGGACGTGCTCTACGAGGAGATGGCCGCGGCCGGGGCGCCGGTCGAAGGGCTGTCGGTGACGCTCATCATCGCCGAGACGATCCGGCGGGTCGGCACACCGGAGCAGAAGGAGCGGATCCTCGGCCCGGTACGGGAGGGCCGGCTCGTACTCAGCCTCGGCTACACCGAGCCCGACGCCGGCTCCGACCTCGCCGCGGCCCGCACGCGGGCGGTACGCGACGGCGACGGCTGGCGCATCGACGGGCAGAAGAACTTCACGACCCACGCCCACGAGGCGGACTACGTCTTCCTGCTGGCGCGGACCGACCCGGAGGCCGCCAAGCACGCCGGGCTCACGATGTTTCTGGTGCCGACCTCGGCCCCCGGCTTCTCGCTCTCCCCGGTGCACACGCTGAGCGGCGAACGGACGAACCTTACGTTCTACTCGGACGTCCGGGTCGGGGACGAGGCCCGCGTTGGCGCGGAGGGTCAGGGCTGGGAGATCGTCAGCCTGGCGCTCGCGTTCGAGCGGGGCGGTGAGTTCGCCGCGCAGCTGCGCCGGTTGGTGCACGCCTCGGTGCGCTGGGCGCACGCGGCGGGCCGCACCGACGACCCGCGCCTGCTGCGCCGCCTCGGCCAGGTGGTCGCCGCGACGAGCGTGGCCCGGCTGCTCGGCGCGCGGGCCACCTGGCTGCGTTCCAAAGCGGGCGCGGGCGCGGTGGAGGGCGCGATGGCGAAGGTGTACGCGACCGAGGAGCTGCTGCGCGGATCGGGCGACCTGCTCGACGCGACCGGCGCCGACGCGCTCCTCGGGCCGGAGACGCCCGACGCGCCGGCCGGCGGCGAGTTGCAGCACCTGTACCGGGAGGCGCAGATCTCCACCATCTACGGCGGCACCAGCGAGGTGCTCCGCGGCGTCATCGCGGAACGCCGGCTCGGCCTGCCGCGCGGCCGGCGCCGCTGACCCGCTGTCCACAAGGGAGCCGATCGCGCTCCCTATGACGAACATGGGAGAACCAACCTTGACGACTCAACTGCGCTTCGACGACCGGGTAGCGATCATCACCGGTGGGGGAGGTGGGCTGGGCCGCTCGTACGCCCGGCTGCTGGCGTCCCGCGGGGCGCACGTGGTCGTCAACGACATCGACCGCAAGGACGACAACGGTCTCACCCCGGCCGGCGCCGTGGCCGCCGAGATCACCGGCCAGGGCGGCTCGGCGATCGCCCACGACGGCTCCATCGCCGAGCCCTCGGCCGGTCCGGCGGTGGTGCGCACTGCGCTGGAGGCGTTCGGCCGCGTGGACATCGTCGTGAGCAACGCCGGCATCGTGCGCGACCGCTCGTTCGCCAAGATGTCGGACGAGGAGATCGGCGAGGTGCTCGACGTGCACCTGCACGGCGCCATCGGGCTGACCCGGGCCGCCTGGGGCGCGATGCGGGAGCGCCAGTACGGGCGGGTCGTCCTGACCACCTCGGTGGCCGGCCTCTGGGGCAACCGGGGACAGGCCAACTACGCCTCGGCCAAGGCGGGGCTGGTCGGGCTCGGCCGGACCCTGGCCATCGAGGGCGCGAAGTACGGCATCCTGGTCAACCTCATCTCGCCGGGCGCCGCGACCGGCATGACGGCCGCGCTCCTGCCCGAGCATCTGCACGAGCGGATGTCCCCCGAGCACGTGGCGCCGATGGTCGCGTACCTCTGCCACGAGTCGTGCTCGCTGACCGGCGAGATCCTCTTCGCCGCAGCCGGCCGCTACGCCCGCGACCTCATCATCGAGACGGCCGGCTACGAGAACAACGCCGCCACCGTGGAGGACATCGCCGACCACCTGGCCGACATCATGGACACCACCTCGTGGAGCGTCCCGTCCCAGGCGGTCCAGCTCCCCTCGGACTGAAGTACGCCGGTGTTGCGCCACCAGGCGGCGGTACGGGTAAAGTCAACCGGATAGTTGGTTAAGAAGGTGGCCGTGACCGACCAAGCGGTCATGTGCCCACCGACCAGTTGGGGTCAGTCGTTCACCGTGGAGCGAGCCATGCCGACAGAAGCGACAACGAGGTCACGGCGGCGGATAGGGCCGCTTTCGGACTGGACCGCCGAGGGCGGTGACGAACTGCTGACCGAGTCGGTGCCGCGGCTGCTGGCCCGCCAGGCGGCGGCACACGGCGACCGCCCGGCGCTGTGGCGGCCGGACGGCGACGGGCTGACCCCGGTGACCTACGCAGAGCTGGCGTCCGCCGCCGAGACCGTGGCACGGGCTCTCGCCGGCCGGGTCGCCCCGGGCGAGCGGGTCGCCGTCTGGTCGCGCAACAGCGTGGAGTGGGTCGTCCTGGAGTACGGCTGCGCGCTCGCCGGGCTGGTGCTCACGCCGTTCAACACCGCGTGGACCGACGCCGAGGTCGACCACGCGACCCGGCTCACCACGCCGGCCCTGGTCTTCGCCGGCACCGGACCGACCGGCGACAGCCTGGTCCCGAGGGCGGCGGGCGTCTGCGGCGCCGACGCGGTGCTCGACCTGACCGGCCTGCGGGAGTGGGCGGCCACCGCGACCGCCGGGCAACTGCCCGTGGTGGGCGCGGAGGACCCGTTCCTCATCCAGTTCACCTCCGGCACCACCGGCCGCTCCAAGGGCGCGGTGCTCACCCACATGGCCGTCCTCAACGCGGCCCGCGAGCGCAACCGGCGGGACGTCATCGGCCCGAACGACGTGTGGCTCAACCCCGTCCCGTACCACCACATCGGCGGCTCCTGCTTCGTCATCCTCGGTGGCCTGGTCGACGCCGGCGCGTTCGTGGTGGTCGAGAAGTACGCGCCGGCCGAGACGATGCGGCTGCTCGACCACGGCGTGGTGACCCGGATCGGTGGCGTACCGACGATGGTCATCGACGCGCTCCAGCACCTCGGCGAGCAGGCCGGTGCGGCCGGGATCAGGTCGGTGGCGGTCGGCGGCGCCACCGTCACGCAGCACCTGGTCGAACGGATCCGGCAAACGCTGGGCGCGCCGGTCATCAACACGTACGCCCAGTCCGAGTGCCCCGCCATCACCTCCACCGACATCCACGACGACTCGGCGACGATCGCCGGCACGGTCGGGCGGCCGGTCGCCGGCGTGCACATGAAGGTGATCGACCCGGCGACGGGGGAGACCGTCCCGATCGGGGTCGTCGGCGAGATCGTGACCCGCTCGCCGTACGTGATGCGCGGCTACTGGGGCATGGCCGAGCAGACCGCCGACGTACTGCCGGCGGACGGCTTCCTGCGCACCGGCGACCTCGCCTCGATGGACGAGTACGGCAACGTCACCTTCCAGGGCCGGGTCCGCGACGTGATCATCCGCGGCGGCGAGAACGTGTACCCGGCCGAGGTGGAGGAGCTGCTGGCCGCCCATCCGGGGGTCGCCTCGGCGGTCCTGGTCGGCATCGACGACGAGCGGCTCGGTGAGCGCGTGGCCGGCGTGGTGGTACGCGCGCCCGGCGGCGACGTGACCGGGGAGGCGCTCGCCGAGTACCTGCGGGACTCCGTGGCCCGCTTCAAGATCCCGGAGCTGTGGCGTTTCGTCGACGTGCTGCCGATGACGGCGTCCGGCAAGATACGCCGCTTCGTGGTCCGCGACGACACCAACGTGTACGCGACGGCCGCTCGTCCGGGCGACGAATAGGCCGCGAGAGGAGAACTGGATGCCGATCGATCCCGTCACCGCCCTGGCGGCGCCGCCCGCGGTCGAGGAGATCGCCTGGGACGTCGCCGACGTGCTGCTGTACCACCTCGCGCTGGGCGCCGGCGCCGACCCGGTCGACCCGGGGGAGCTGCGCTACGCGACGGAGTCGGGCTCGGTCGTGCTGCCGACGTTCGCGGTGGTCGCGCCGATGCTGCGGGCGACCCGACCGCCGAGCGTGTCGTACCCCGGCGTCGAGGTGGACCTGCGGACGATCCTCCACGGCAGCCAGCGGATCGAGCTGCACGCGCCGATACCCCGGGAGGGGAAGGCGACGACCCGGAGCCGCGTCGCCGACCTGTACGACAAGGGGTCGGCGGCGGTCATCGTGGTCGACACCGAGGCGACCGGGGCCGACGGTACTCCACTGTGGACGTCGAGCATGCGGATGTTCTCCCGGGGCGAGGGCGGCTTCGGCGGCCACCGCGGCCCGGCCGGCCCGCCCGACCCGCCGGCGCGCGAACCGGACCACACGGTCCTCACGCCGACGCTGCCGCAGCAGGCGCTGTGGTACCGCCTGCTCGGCGACCGCAACCCGCTGCACGCCGACCCCGAGGTGGCCAAGGCGGCCGGCTTCCCCCGCCCGATCCTGCACGGGCTCTGCTCGTACGGTCTGGTCTGCCGGGCGATCGTCGACGAGGTGCTGGGCGGCCGCGCGGAGAGCGTGCGCAGCTTCGAGGCCCGGTTCGCCGGCGTGGTCTTCCCCGGAGAGACCCTGCGCACATCGGTGTGGCGTGCCGGTGACCGCCTGCTGTTCGCGGCTACGGTCGAGGAGCGCGACGGCGCTCCCGCGCTGGCCGGAGGAGAGTTGGTCCTGGCCGGAGAGGGTCTGGCCGGAGCGGGCCGGGCGGATGGAGCGGGCCGAGCGGATGGAGCGAGCCGAGAGGGGACAGCGTGAGCATCGTCGTTGAGCGGGACGCCGGCCTGGTCCGCGTCACGCTCGACCGTCCCGAGCGGCGCAACGCCCTCACCTTCGACGGCTTCGTCGAGCTCGGGCGGGTCCTCACGGAGATCGCCGGCCGGTCGGCCGACCGGGCGGTGCTGGTCACGGGCGCGGGCGGGGCGTTCTGCGCCGGGGCGGACCTCTCCGGCGGCGTACCGGAGGAGTCCACGCTGCGCCTGATGGGGGTGATCAACGAGGCCGCCCGGGCGCTGCACCGGCTGCCCCAGCCCTGCGTGGCCGCGGTCGACGGGCCCGCGGTCGGCGCCGGGATGAGCCTGGCGCTGGGCTGCGACATCGTCGTCGCCTCCTCGGCGGCGACCTTCTGCCAGGTGTTCGTCAAGCGCGGGCTCTCGCCGGACTTCGGCAGCAGTTGGCTGCTGCCCCGGCTGGTCGGGCTGCACACCGCGAAGCGCCTGGCGATGCTCGGCGACACGGTGACCGCCGAGCAGGCGCGTCAGCTCGGGCTCGTCGCCGAGGTGACCGCGCCGGAAGACCTCCTCGACACCGCGACGGGGATCGCGCGGCGGCTCGCCGACGGCCCGCCGATCGCGCTGGCCATGACCAAGCGCCTGCTGAACGCCGCGTTCTCCACCGGCTTCGACGACTCCCTCGACGCCGAGGCCGCCGCCTCCGCGGTCAACACCGCCACCAAGGACGTGGCGGAGGCGTTCGCGGCGTTCGCCGCCAAGCGACCGGCCGTCTTCCATGGCCGCTGACCACGACGGGACGCCGTCGCGGGTCATCCCCGACGATCCCGAACGCGACTGGACCGAGCCCGGCGTCTACGAGGTGGCGCCCCGGCTGTACCGGATCCCGCTGCCGCTGCCCCAGGACGGCCTGCGCGCGGTCAACGTCTACGCGCTCCGCGACGGCGCGGCGATCGTCCTCGTGGACTCGGGGTGGGCGGTGCCGGCCGCGCGTGACCGGCTGCGGCGCGCGCTCCACGTCCTCGACGCCGACGAGCACCGGATCAGCCGGATCCTCGTCACGCACGCCCACCGCGACCACTACAACCTCGCGGTGCGGCTGCGCGAGAGCCATCCGCACGTGCGGGTCGGGATCGGCCAGGGGGAGCGGCCCGCGCTCGCGGTCGCCCAACAGCCGGTGACCGAGGGCTGGGGCCAGCTCGCCGACCAGCTACGCCGCGAAGGTGCCGCCGAGCTGGCCAAGGTCCTGGTGGCCGAGGTGCCGGTCGACCACGACCCGGCCGACTGGGCGAGTCCGGACGAGTGGATCGAGGCGCCGTCGGCCGTCACGCTCGACACCGGCACCTGGCGGGCGTACCCGACGCCGGGGCACACGCGCGGACACGTGGTCTTCGACGACGAGGCTCGGGGCGTGCTCTTCTGCGGCGACCACGTCCTGCCGCACATCACGCCGTCGATCGGCTTCGAGCCGAGCCCGACCACCTCCCCGCTGCGCGACTACCTCGACTCGCTGCGCCTGGTACGGGAGCTGCCCGACCGGGTCATGCTGCCCGCGCACGGGCCGACCGGACCGAGCGTGCACGCCCGCGTCGACGAGCTCGTCCAGCACCACGACGTACGGCTGCGGCAGACCGGCGAGGCGGTCGCGGCGGGGTCCACCACGGCGTTCGAGGTGGCCCGGTACCTGCGGTGGACGCGCCGGGCCCGCCACTTCGACGACCTTGACGTGATGAGCCGGTGCCTGGCGGTGACCGAGACGGCCGCGCATCTCGACGCGCTCGTCGGCATGGGCCTGCTCCGCGAGACCGAGTACGACGGCGTCCGGACGTACGGCACGTGACCGTGCACCGACCCGCGGCCGGGCGGGCATGAGGGACAAGGTCGTCTCGGCCGAGCAGGCCGTCGCGCTGATCGCCGACGGCGACGTGGTCGGCCTCCAGGCGGGGCCGACCCAGTGCGCCCCGATGGTGCTCGTACGCGAGATCATCCGCGCCCGTCGGCGTGACCTGTCGCTCGTGTGCCTGAGCGGCGGGCTGCCGGTCGACTGGCTGGCCGCGGCCGGATGCCTGGCCCGGTGCACGTTCGCCGCCATCACGATGGAGCACTTCGGGCTCTGCCAGCGGTTCCGGCGCGGGGTCGAGGCCGGCGCGATCGCCGTCGAGGAGCTTTCCGAGACCGCCCTCTACGCCCGGCTCGGCGCGGCGAGCCGGGGGCTGCCGTTCCTGCCCACACGCGGCCTGATCGGGACCGACCTGCTCAACGTCGGCAACGACGCGCTCGCGGTGATACCGGACCCCTTCGGCGGCCCGCCCGTCGTGGCGTGCCGCGCGCTGCCGCTCGACGTCGCCCTCCTGCACGCCCACCGCGCCGACCGGGCCGGAAACGTCGCGATCGAGCCGAGCCTGCGCCTGCCGACGCTCACCACCATGCCCCGCGCCGCCCGCCGCGTCGTCGTCTCGGTGGAACGCGTGGTCGGGACCGACGAGCTGCGGAAGGCGCCGGACCGGACGATCCTGCCAGGCTTCGCCGTCGACGCCGTGGTGGAGGCACCGCACGGCGCGCACCCCACCTCGCTGTTCCCGTCGTACGACTACGACGCGGGGTTCTTCGAGTCGTGGGTCTCCGCCGCCGGAGACGACGACGCGTGCCGCGCCTTCCTCGACCGGTACGTCCACGGGCCGGGCACGCACGAGGAGTACCTGGCCCTTGTCGGTGGGGTGGAACGGCTGGCCGCCCGATGACCGCCGCTGCCGACTACACCGTCGACGAGCTGATGGTCGCGGTGCTGGCCGCCTGCTTCGACAACGACGACCAGGTGTGCAACGGGCTCTCCTCGTTCATCCCGGTGTGCGCGATCCAGTTGGCCCGCATGACGCACGCGCCCGACCTGGTGTGGATCGCCGGGGCGGCCGGCGTCGACCCGGGCGAGGTCGAGCTGACCGCGTCCACGTTCGAGGCGCCGCTCTGGCGTGACTCGGTCATGTACCTCGAGCACTACGCCGAGTTCTGGGACTACGCGGCCAGCGACCGCTTCCTGCTGAAGTTCTGTGCCGGCGCGGCGCAGATCGACGCGTACGGCAACACCAACAACTCGGTCATCGGCCGGTGGGACCGGCCCAAGGTACGGCTGCCGGGCACGGCCGGGCTCGGGGACATGGGCTCGCTGGGCAAGCAGCTTATCTTCTGGGTCACCGACCACAGCACGCGGACGCTGGTGGAGCGGGTCGACTTCCGCTCCGGGATCGGCTACCTGAACGGCGGCGGCGAGCGTGCCCGCCTGGGCCTGCGCGGCGGGCCGTCGCTGGTCGTGACCAACCTCGCGGTCTTCGACTTCGAACCCGGTTCGGAGCGGATGCGCCTGGCGTCGGTGCACGAGGGGGTCGGCGTGGACGACGTGCTGGCGGCGACCGGCTTCACGCCCGTCGTGCCGGCCGACGTCCCGCGTACCCCGGCGCCGACGGCGGAGCAGGTGCGACTCATCCGGGACGAGATCGACCCGACGGGGTTTCGCAAGCGAGGCTTCCGCTCCGGCCAGGCCCGTGGGGGCGCGTGACGATGGGGCCGGCGGCGGTCACAGAAAGGTGTGGATGAGTCGATGCGGATAGTGGTGTTGGTGAAGCAGGTGCCCGATTCCAGTGCGGAGCGTTCGCTGCGTTCTGACGACAACACGGTCGACCGGGGGTCGGCGAGCAATGTCATCAATGAGATGGATGAGTACGCCATTGAGGAGGCGTTGCGGGTCCAGGAGGCGCACGGTGGTGAGGTCACCATCCTGACGATGGGTCCGGAGGGCGCGTCGGAGTCGATTCGTAAGGCGTTGTCGATGGGTCCGGATCGTGCGGTGCATGTTTTGGATGATGCGTTGCACGGTTCGTGCGCGTTGGCCACCTCCAAGGTGTTGGCTGCGGCGTTGGGCACGCTCAATCCGGACTTGGTGTTGTGTGGCGCGGAGTCGACGGATGGGCGTGTGCAGGTGATGGCGCACATGTTGGCCGAGCGGTTGGGTGTCGCCGCGTTGACTGGTGCCCGGAAGTTGACCGTTGAGGGTGGTTCGTTGACGATCGAGCGGCAGACCGAGGAGGGGTTCGAGGTGGTCGCCGCCTCGACGCCGGCGGTGGTGTCGGTGTGGGACACGATCAACGAGCCGCGGTATCCGTCGTTCAAGGGGATCATGGCGGCGAAGAAGAAGCCGGTGCGGACTCTCGGCCTGGCCGACCTCGGTGTCGCGGCTGGTGAGGTCGGCACTGCTGGTGCTTCGTCGGCGGTGGTGGAGCACAGTAAGCGGCCGCCGCGTTCTGGTGGGGTGAAGGTCACCGATGA
>NZ_JBHLUH010000040.1:0-48846 GCF_042433955.1 Phytohabitans kaempferiae
ACCCCGAGACGACGATCACCTCAAACCATGACGCGGATCATGACCAAGCACTACTAGCTGAGAGTTACGGCACTCCCCGGGTTCGCCTCTGGCAGGTACGCTCCGGACCCAGTGGCCCGTCAGCGATCCAGCCGCCGGCTCGCCCGGGACGGACCCAGCTGCTGCCACCGACAGGGGGAGGATTCATGACCGACGTAGCCGCTCAGGTGCCCGCGCAGCGTCAGGAGAGCACCGCCGACGAGACCAGCGCCGAGGCGCCCGAGACCACTCCGGCTACGTCGGCGGTCGTGCTGGCGGCGACGCCCGTGCCGGCTCCGGCCAATGGCACGGTCGAGCAGATCAGCGAGCAGATCAGCGACGCCGTCGAGCGGGCTGGTGACGCGGTCGAGCGGGCCGCGGCGGCCTCTGGCCGGGTCGCCTCCCAGGTGGTCGAGCGGCTGCGCAACAACGCCGAGCTGGCCGCCGAGCGGGGCACCACCTCGATCGCCGACGAGGTG
Organism: Phytohabitans kaempferiae; assembly: GCF_042433955.1. NCBI lineage: Bacteria > Bacillati > Actinomycetota > Actinomycetes > Micromonosporales > Micromonosporaceae > Phytohabitans > Phytohabitans kaempferiae. Next base: position 498 of record NZ_JBHLUH010000040.1, read on the forward strand.
GTCGAGAAGATCGCCGGCATCGCGACCCGCGAGGTGCCTGGCGTCTACGACCTGGGCGGCGACGTGGCCCGCTTCTTCGCCAACGTCAAGGAGCGGATCGGCCTCGGCGACGCCGACGACGACGCCGACCGCGGCATGTCGGTGCGGCTCGAAGGGCGCACCGCGGTCATCAACATCACGCTCGTGATCGAGTACGGCTTCGTGGTGCACTCGGTGACCGAGAAGGTCCGCGCCAAGGTGATCAGCTCGGTGGAAAACCTGCTCGGGCTCGAGGTGACCGAGGTCAACATCCGGGTCGACGACGTGCACGTCGACGACGCCGGCCCGGTCGGTGGCGACGAGGCGCGGGCGGCCGGCTACCAGGCGTGAGTCGTGCGGTAACTTAGCGATCGTTCAGGATCGGTTCTAGACTCGGCGTCATGGACGCCGAGGAGATCGCGGCGGGCCGCGCCCGCTGGCAGGCCAGATACGACGCGGCCCGCAAGCGGGACGCCGACTTCACCACGCTCTCCGGGATGGCGGTCGACCCTGTCTACGGGCCGCCACCCGACGCGGACGTGCCCGGATTCGAGCGGATCGGCTGGCCGGGGGAGTTTCCGTACACGCGCGGGCTCTATCCCACCGGCTACCGGGGTCGCACGTGGACGATCCGCCAGTTCGCCGGCTTCGGCAACGCGCGGCAGACCAACGAGCGCTACAAGATGATCCTGGGCGCGGGCGGGGGCGGGCTCTCCGTGGCGTTCGACATGCCGACGCTGATGGGGCGTGACTCCGACGACCCGCAGTCGCTCGGCGAGGTGGGGCACTGCGGCGTCGCCGTCGACTCGGCCGCCGACATGGACGTGCTCTTCGACGGCATCGACCTGGCCGGCACCACCACGAGCATGACGATCTCCGGCCCGGCGGTGCCGGTCTTCTGCATGTACCTGGTCGCGGCCGAGCGCCAGGGCGCCGATCTGTCCACACTGGACGGCACGCTCCAGACGGACATCTTCAAGGAGTACATCGCGCAGAAGGAGTGGCTCTTCGCTCCCGAGCCGCACCTGCGCCTCATCGGCGACCTGATGGAGTACTGCGCGCACGAGATCCCCCGGTACAAGCCGCTCTCGGTCTCCGGCTACCACATCCGGGAGGCCGGCTCGACGGCCGCACAGGAGCTGGCGTACACGCTCGCCGACGGCTTCGGCTACGTGGAGCTGGGGCTCTCCCGAGGGCTGGACGTCAACGTCTTCGCGCCCGGGCTGAGCTTCTTCTTCGACGCGCACGTCGACTTCTTCGAGGAGATCGCGAAGTTTCGGGCGGCGCGGCGGATCTGGGCCCGGTGGCTGCGCGACGTCTACGGCGCCACCGACGAGCGGGCCCTCTGGCTGCGCTTCCACACGCAGACCGCCGGGGTGTCGCTGACCGCGCAGCAGCCGGTCAACAACGTCGTACGCACGGCGGTCGAGGCGCTGGCGGCGGTGCTCGGCGGCACCAACTCGCTGCACACCAACGCGCTGGACGAGACGCTGGCGCTCCCCACCGACGAGTCGGCCGAGATCGCGCTCCGTACGCAGCAGGTGCTGATGGACGAGACCGGCGTGACCAACGTGGCCGACCCGCTGGGCGGCTCGTGGTACGTGGAGGCGCTCACCGACCGCATCGAAGCCGAGGCCGAGGCGACCTTCGCGAAGATCAGGTCGATGGGCTCGGACGGCACGATCACCTCGGGCATCCTGCGCGGCATCGAGGACGGCTGGTTCACCGGGCAGATCGCCGAGGCGGCCTTCGCCTACCAGCAGGCACTGGAGAAGGGCGACAAGCACGTCGTCGGCGTCACCGGCCACACCGGCACGGTGAGCAGGCCGCTGGAGATCCTGCGCATCTCGCACGAGGTAGAGGTGGAACAGCGCGAGCTGCTGGCCGAACGCCGGGGCGGGCGGGACAGGGCGGCGGTGGACGCGGCGCTCTCCCGCATGGTCGACGTGGCCCGCACCGACGACAACATCGTGCCGGCCATGCTCGACGCCGTGCGGGTCGAGGCCACGCTCGGCGAGATCTGTGACGCGCTCCGCGCCGAGTGGGGCGTCTACCGGGAGCCCGCACGATTCTGAGTTTGCGGCTTTAATAGGGGCCGTGACGGGATTGGCCGTAGCCTGCCGCCGCGTGGTGCACATCTACCGCGCCGAGGGCGGTGACGTGGTGGCGCTCTCCGGCGTCGACCTGTCCATCAACCCGGGCGAGATGCTCGCGCTCGTCGGCCCCTCGGGCTCCGGCAAGTCCACACTTGTCGCGCTGCTCGGCGGCCTGATGCGCCCGTCGGCCGGGCGGGTGAGCGTGGGGACGTACGACCTGGGCAAGCTCACCGACGCGGAGATCTCCCGGCTGCGTGGCACCGAGATCGGCGTGGTGCTCCAGGGCGCGGCGCGCAACCTGTTGCCGTACGCGACGCTCCAGCGCAACGTCTGGCTCGCCCAGCGCCGCGCGGCCCGCGCCGCCGGCATCGAGCTCGACGACCCCGAGCGGATTCTCGACCTGGTGGGGCTGCGGGGCAAGGCGACCGCGAAGATCGGCGACCTCCCGCCCGGCGCCCGCCAGCGGGCCGCGCTCGCGGTGGGCATCGCCGCGTCGCCCGGGCTGCTGCTCGTCGACGAGCCGACCAGCCAGCTCGACACGCACGGCCGCGACGAGGTGCTGGCCGCGCTGGAGACGGTCAACGCCGAGCGGGGCACCACGATCGTGGTCGTCACACACGACGCCGAGGTGGGCGCGCGCCTCGGCCGGGCGGTGACCATCCGCGACGGCCGGGTCGGCGCCGAGGGGCGCGACGGGCAGGACTTCGCGGTGGTGGCCGGCGACGGCACCATCCAGCTGCCGCCCGAGGTGCTGGGCGAGTTCCCGCCCGGCACGCTCTTCACGGTCGACCACGTCGACGGCTCGGTGACACTCGTCGTAGGTGGCAGCCAGACCGATTCGTGACCGGGCCGGGCGGACACGGGATCGAAATTGGTCCCACCCGCAGTCTATGGTCATCGCATGCTTGCGGTGGTGCTGGGCGCGATCCGGGCGCGCCGGGCGCAGGCCGCCACGCTGTTCCTGCTCACCGCGCTCGCCGTGGCCGCCGCGACCGCCGCCCCGTGGTACGTGATTTCCGCGGCCCGGTCGGTCGCGGTCGCCGATGTCACCAGTGCCCCGGCCAACCAGCGGGTCGTGCTCGCGACCGCGCGGGTCGAGGGGAGTCCCGACGCGGCCGAGCGCGTGCGGGCCGAGGGCGCGCGACTCGTCGACATCCACGGCGGTGCCGGCACGGCGTCGGTGCGGGTCTCGGGGCGGCTGCTGCACGAGCGGGCGGAGCAGGCGTCGACGCTCGCGTTCCGCGACGAGATGTGCGAGCGGCTCACGATCGTCGGCGCCTGCCCGACCGCGCCCGGTGAGGCGCTGATCAGCGAGCGCACCGCGAGCCGGCTGGGGCTGTCCACCGGCGACCGGGCCAGCTTCACCGTGGTCGGAAAGGTGCCGCTCGCGCTGACCGTCGTCGGCACCTACCAGTTGCGCGACCCGCTTGGGCCGTACTGGGCGGGCAGCGTCCTGGGGCGGTCCAGCGGCACCGACACGGCCGCGGGCGCGGGCGAGCCGGTGTTCGCGACCGCGGAGACGGTCGGGGCGTCCGACGCGACCGAGCTCTTCGCCGAGTACCACGTGGTGGTGCCGGTCGAGGCATACCTGAGCATCGACGGCTACGACCTGGCCGAGGAGATCGACCGCCAGCAGGACCGGTCCGGCGCGCAGTGGCGCGTGGAGAGCCGGGCGCCGGCGCTGGTCAGCCGGGTCGAGCGGGAGCAGTGGCTGGTCAACCTCGGGGTGAGCGTGGCCGCGGTGCAGTTGCTGCTGCTGTGCTGGTTCGCGCTCTTCTTCGCCGTGCGCCACAGCGCCGAGCAGCGCCGCCCCGACATCGGCTGGCTCAAGCTTCGCGGCGGCGCGCGGTGGCGGGTCTGGGCGCTGGTCTTCCAGCAGAGCGTGTTGCCGATGGTGGCCGGCGCGGTCGCCGGCGCCGCGGCGGGCCTCGGCCTGGCCCGGCTGCTCGGTGACGTCGACGCCGACCGGGTCGGCGCCGCCGCCTCGCTCTCGGTGGCCGCCGGGGGCGCCGCGGTGCTCGGCGCGCTGGTGGCGGCGGTCGCCGCCGACCGGGGCGGGATGGGCGCCGGCGTCATCGACCTGCTCCGCCACGTGCCCGCCCGCCGCCGGGGCTGGCGGGCCGACGTGATCGACCTCGTGGTGGTGGTCGTCGCGGTCGCCGGCGTCTACCAGGCGTATGTCACCGACCGCGAGCCCGGCGAGTCCACCGGCCTCGTGCTGGTCGCGCCCGCGCTCGTCGCGCTCGCCGTGGCGCTGGTGGCCGCGCGCGCGATCGGACCACTGGCGGTGCGGGTCGGGCACCGGGCGCTGCGAGGCGGGCGGCTGCCGCTGGCGCTGGCCGCCACGCACCTGGCCCGGCGTCCCGGCACGCACCGGGTCTTCGCACTGCTCGCGGTCTCCGTCGCGCTGCTCGGGACGGCCGCCAGCGGATGGTCTGCGGCGGCCACCGCGCGCGAGGCGCGGGCGACCCACGACTTGGGCGCCGACCGCGTGCTCAGCGTCCAGGCGCGCAGCCGCGCGCACCTGCTGGCCGCCGTCCGGGCCGCCGACCCCGCCGGCACGCAGGCCGCCGCCGTCGTGCGCAACAGCGCGGGCGAGGCCGGGCAGGTGGTGCTCGCCGTCGACACCGAGCGGTTCGCGCGGGTCGCCCGCTGGCAGGAGGGGTACCGTGCGAGCCTCCCCGATCTGCTCCGGAGTCTGCGGCCCGAGGCGCCCCTGCCGGTGCGCCTCGACGACGGGCGGCTGGCGCTCGACGCCGAGGTGGTCGGCCCCGGTGAGCCGGTGCGCGTGGTGGTGCATCTGGCCACCGCGAGCGGCACCTCGTTGACCGTCCAGTCTGGAGTGTTGGGGGCCGGCCGCAAGTCGTACCAGATGGATCTTTCGGGTTGTGGCGGTGAGTGCCGGCTGGTCGCGATCGAGCTGGCCGCTGCGGAGGAGGCCGCCGAACCTCTCGCGGACCGCACGGTCCGCGTGCACGCCCTGACCGGATCGGCCGGGCCGCTGGAGGTGGCCGGCGCGAGCCGGTGGCGGGGGACGGTGCGGAGCGACGACCAGGGTCCCACTGTCGCGGTGGCCGGCGGCGCGCTCGAGCTGACCATGCCGCCGTCGGCGATGCCGGAGGGGGTCGCCCGCTCCGGGATGGTGTACGTGGTGGACACTCCCGTGCCCCTGCCGGTGGCGCACACGCGCTTCGCCTCGCCGAGCGGCGTGCCCGGCGACCCGCGCCTCGCCCTCTTCGGCGGCGACGAGCTGCCGGTGCGGTTCTCCGGAGCGGTGAGTGCGCTGCCGCGGGCGCCCGGTCGGGGGTTCCTGGTCGACCTGGAGTACGCGGACCGCCTCGCCGCCGAGGCCGGGCTGGGCGACGAGGCGCAGGTGTGGCTGGCGCCGGACGCGCCCGCCGCCATCACCGACCGGCTGCGCGAGCAGGGGCTGGTCGTGCTCGCCGACGACTCGATCGCGGCGGCCCAGGGGCGGTATTCCGAGCAGGGCCCGCCCTTCGCCCTCCGTTTCCAGCTGATCGCCGGCGTGCTGGGCGTGCTGCTCGCCGCACTGGCGCTGGCCGTGGCGGCGGCGGTGGAGCGCCCCGACCGCGCCGCCGAGCTGGCCGCGCTGCGCGCGCAGGGGCTCTCGCGGCGGGCGGTGCGGACGATCGGGCACGGCGGCTACGCGGTGCTCGTGGTCGCCGGCGTGGTGGTCGGGATCGCCGCGGCCGCGCTGGGCGGGTCGCTGGTGGAGGCGGCGGTGCCGGTGTTCGTCGACGACTGGGGCGTGCTGCCGGTCCCCACCGGCCCGCAGGCGCTGCCACTGCTGCTCGCCGGGCTGGGCGGGCTGCTCGTGCTCGGCGCGACCGGCGCGGTGGCCGCGGCGCAGCTGGTGCGGGCGAGCGGCCCGGCGCCGGCCACCGCGGCCCCGCGTGTCGTCCCGGCGCGGCCGGACGGCGGCGGCGCCCCGGGCGAGGAGCGCGCGCCGGCCGCCACGGCCGCGGGAGGTGGCCGCCCGTGATCGCGCTCGTGCTCGCCATGCTCGCCGCCCGCAAGGCGCAGGCCGTCGCGGTGCTGCTGCTCAGCCTCTTCGCCACGGGCGCGGCGGTGGCCGGCCCGGCGTACCTCCGCGCGGTCGACCGGTCGGTGGCGGAGACCGAGGTCGGTGCCTCCGACCGGGCGGAGCAGACGGTCAGCCTCTCCGCCTTCGTGGGCGAGGGGGAGGCGGTCAGCTCCGACGTCTTCGACTCGACCGTGCCGCGGGCGCTCGACGTCGAGGGGTTCGCGCCGGTCTACTCCACCACGTACGTGGTGCTCGGCATCGAGCCCGACCCGGGCGTCTCGTGGCTGACCTTCCGCACCGACGTCTGCCCCCACCTGCGGATGGTCGCCGGGCGGTGCGTGATGGCCACCGGCGAGACGGTGATCGGCGAGGCGACCGCCCGCCGGCTGGGCCTCGGCCCCGGCTCCACGGTCACCGTCCAGGGCGCCAGGTACGACGAGCAGGCGCGCCGCTTCGTACCCGCGGGCGTGCCGGCCCGCCTCGCCGTCGTCGGTGTCTACCAGCCGCTCGACATCACCGATGTCTACTGGGGACGCACGGCGTACTTCGCCTCCGGCCGCCCCGACAGCGACCGCGAGCCGGTCTTCGTCAACCGGCAGACCGCCGACAGCATCGACCATCCCCAGGACCTGCGCTCGGTCGAGGCCGTCCCCATGCCCGGCGCGCTCGACGCCGACCGCCTCGCCGAGGTCCGCGCCGATGTCGCCGAGATGCGCGCCGACCTGGTCGGCGGCACCAGCGCGGGCAGCGCCTTCTTCGCCCAGTTCGACAGCGATCTGGAAGGGCTGCTCGACCGCGTCGACCGGGCGCAGACACTGGCCCGCCGGGTCGTGCCGGTCGCCGCGGTGCCGCTGGTCGGGCTCTGCTGGTTCGTCATCTTCCTCGCGGTGGCGTACGGCACCGCCGGCCGCCGCCACGAGCTCGGCCTGGTCGCGCTCCGCGGTGTCCGCCGGCCGGTGCGCTGGTGGCTGGGCGCGGGGGAGAGCACGCTCGCGGTGCTGGCCGGCGCGCCGATCGGATACGTGGCCGGCACGCTCGCGGTGTGGCTGGTGGCACAGTCCCGGTTCGGCGGCGGCGAGCTGGCGATCACCGGTGACGCGCTGCCGTACGCGGCGCTCGCGGCCGGCGGTGCCCTGCTGGCCGCCCTCGTCGCCCAGCGGCAGCAGCTCGCCCGCCCGGTCGCCGAGCTGCTGCGCCGCGTGCCAGCCCGCACCGGCGCCTGGCGCTCCACCGCGATCGAGGCGATCGTCGTGGCGCTCGCCGTTGTGGCGGTCTTCCAGCTGCGCGGTTTCGAGGGCGAGTTGGTGGGGCTCTCGCTGCTCGTACCCTCCCTGGTCGCGGTCGCCATCGCGCTCGTCGCCGCCCGCCTGCTCATGCCGCTGGCGGGGCGTCTCGGCGCGCGGGCGCTGCGCCGCGGCCGGCTCGGCGTCGCGCTCGGTGCGCTGCACGTGGCCCGCCGCCCCGGCAGTCACCGCCTCTTCGTGCTGCTGGCGGTGGCGGCGTCGCTGCTCGGCTTCGCCGCGATGGCGGTCGACGTGGCGGCCCGTTCCCGCGCCGAGCGTGCCGTGGTGGAGACCGGCGCCGACCGTGTGCTCACGCTCATGCCGGTCGACGCGGGGCGGCTGCTCGCGGCCGTACGCGAGATCGACCCCGAGGGGCGGTACGCGATGGCCGCCACCGAGCTTCCCGGTGCCGGCCCCGCGGGCATACCCATGCTCGCCGTCGACACGACCCGGCTGGAGCGGGTCGGCGTGTGGCGGCCCGAGTTCGGGGCGAGTCCGGGCGAGGTGTCGGGGCTGCTGCGCCCGGTGACCCCCGAGCCGTACGTGCTGCGCGGTACGCGTCTGGACGTCACGCTCGACAACCCGGGCCAGAGCGAGGGGCAGCTGCGTGTGGCGGTGTCGCTGCGGCCACTCGACGGGAGCACCGCGATCCGGAGGACCTTCGGTGTGCTCGACGCGGGCGAGCGCACGTACAGCACGCTGATCGACGAGTGCGCCGCCGGCTGCCGCCTGCTCGGCTTCGACGCGATCTACGCCCGCAGCGGCTCCGAAACCACCTCCGTGGTGATCCGCGAGGTCGGTTCGCTCGTCTCCACCGCCGATCTGGCCGCCGGTGGCTGGAAGGGCCTCGCGCCGGGCGACGTCGAGCCGGTGCCGCGGGGGCTCACGGTCACCGCGGTGGCGACGGGGGCACGGCAGGAGACGTGGGCGCTCGCGCCAGACGTACCCAGCCCGCTGCCCGTGGTGGCCGTCGGCGACCTGCCCGAGCGGTTCACGGTCCCCGGCCTCGACGCCGACCAGCCGCCGTACGAGGTGGTCGGCCAGCTCACCGGGATGCCCCGGCTGGGCTCGCGCGGAGTGCTGACCGACCTCGACTACCTCGAGCGCCAGACGCTGAGCGGCACCAGCTTGCCCGAGCCGCAGGTGTGGCTCCACCCCGACGCGCCGGCCGACATCGCCGACCGCCTCGCCGAGGAGGGGCTGGTGGTCGAGGCCGACGGCACCGTCGACGAGGCGCGGGCGCTGCTCGACCGGCAGGCGCCGGCGCTGGCGATCTGGTTCCACCTCATGGCTGCCGGCTTCGCCGTACTCCTGGGGCTCGGCGGCTTGGCGCTCATGGCCGCGGTCGATCGCCGCCGCAGCACGGAAGACATGCGCGCGCTGCGCGTGCAGGGGCTGCCGGGCCGCGCGGTGGGGCGGGCGGCGCTCTGGAGCTACCTGCCGGTGGTCGTGGCGGCGTTGGTCACCGGTGCGGTGGCGGCCGTGGTGGCGTGGTGGCTGGCTGGCTCGTACCTGCCGGTGTTCGTGGACGACTCGCTCGTGCTGGCGCTCCCGCGCTGGCCCTCCCCAGCGGCGGCGGCACTGCCCGCCGGGCTCGCGGTTGTCGGCTTTGCGACCGCGGCGGTCGCGGTGGCCGTGGCGCTGCGCCGCTCGGCAGGCGTGGCCGCCGCGCCGGCCCGATCCGGTGGGGTGGCCGCCGCGCAGCGTAGGTCCGCAGTGGCGTCGCGCGTGCGAGACTAGGGAACCATGAGCGACCCACGGACCACTCCGTCGATTTTCACCCGCGGCGCGGTCGACCTCAGCGCGCTGCGCGCGCCCGCGCCCACTCCCAGCCGCACCGACGCGCCGCCCGAAGCGGGCGCGCCCGGTGGTCCTCCGGGGGGCAGCGTTGGGGCTGTGATCGACGTCACCGAGGCCACCTTCCAGGCCGAGGTGCTGGAGCGGTCGCTCACCACGCCCGTCGTCATCGACTTCTGGGCCGAGTGGTGCCAGCCCTGCAAGCAGCTCTCGCCGATCCTGGAAAAGCTCGCCGCCGAGGGCGGCGGCTCGTGGATCCTCGCCAAGATCGACGTCGACAGCAACCCGCGGCTCGCGCAGATGTTCCGGGTCCAGGGCATCCCGATGGTCTACGCGGTGGTGGGCGGCCAGCCGGTCGACGCCTTCTCCGGCGTGGTGCCGGAGCCGCAGCTGCGCCAGTGGATCGACGCCGTGCTCAAGGCGGGCGGGGTGCAGCCGCCGGCCGCGCCCGAGGACCCGCGCCTGGTCGAGGCCGACGACGCGCTCATGACCGGCGACCTCGACACGGCCGAGCAGGCATACAAGAAGATCCTCGCCGAGTCGCCGGCCGACAGCGCCGCCGAGGCGGGGCTCGCGCACGTGACCCTGGCCCGCCGCGTGGTGGGCGTCGACCCCAACGCCGCGCTCGCCGCCGCCGAGGCCAAGCCCGACGACGTGGCCGCTCAGTTGCTCGCCGCCGACGTCGAGGTGCTCAGCGGCTTCGCCGACCGGGCCTACAAGCGGCTGGTCGACCTGGTCCGCACCACCGCCGGAGACGAGCGAGAGGAGATCCGCAAGCACCTGCTGTCGCTGTTCACCATCGCCGGCCCCGATGATCCGGCGGTCTCCAGCGCACGGCGGGCCCTCGCGAGCGCGCTCTTCTAGCGGCCGCCCATGCGCCGCATCGCCGTACTCGACGCACCGTCCAATCTCGGTCTGCGCCCGCCGACCGAGACGTCGGTGCCGGGCTGTGCGAAGGCGCCTGGGGCGCTGCGCGACCACGACCTGGTCGCGCGGCTCGCCGCCCGCGACGCGGGCTGCCTGACCCCACCGCGATACGACCCGGGTGGCTGGCGCCCCGGCGACGGTGTGTGCCACGCCGAGCAGATCGCGGCATACTCGATCGCCCTGGCCGACCGGATCGGCAACATCATCGACGCTGGTGAGTTTCCGGTCGTCCTGGGCGGCGACTGTTCGATCCTGCTCGGCTCCGCGCTGGCCATGCACCGCCTGGGCGAGGTGGTGGGCGGGCGGATCGGGCTGGTGTTCGTCGACGGGCACTCCGACTTCCGGCATCCCGGCAACGCCTCGTACGTTGGCGCCGCCGCCGGCGAGGATCTGGCCCTGGCGACCGGCCGGGGCCAGGCCGACCTGGCCGGCATCGAGGGGCGCCGGCCGTACTTCCGGGACATCGACGTGGTGGTGCTCGGCATCCGCGCGCAGGATGAGTACCGTCTCGACCTCCAGGCCGCCGGTATCATCACCCGCCCGGTGCCCGCACTGCGGGTCGAGGGCGCGGCCCGCACGGCGCAGTGGGCCCGCGACCAGCTGAGCGAGTGCGCCGGCTACTGGGTACACGTCGATGTGGACGTACTCGACCCGGCCGTGATGCCGGCGGTCGACGCGCCTGACCCGGGCGGCATCGCCTTCGCCGAGCTGGAGCTGCTGCTCGCCGGCCTGGTCGACACGCCACACTGCCTGGGCGTCGAGATCACCGTCTTCGACCCCGACTACGACCCCGACGGCTCCTACGCCGCCGAGATCGTCGACGCGGTGGTGGCCGGCCTGACGCCGGTGCGCGTGGTCGAGCCGACGGCCGCGGCCGTTTCCGCGGTGACGGCCGCCTCGTCGCGCGCGGATGCACCTGCGGCCGTCTCGCCCGATGATGGGTCGTTGGCTGAGACCGCCTCCGCTACGCCGCAGTCCGCCCCGTCGTTCGATCCCGGATCCTCACCGGAGTCGGCGGTGCCGGCCGCGTCAACTGATGGTGATTCCTGGCCGGAGTCGGACCCGTCGGCGGGCGCTGATTCGTGGTCCGAGCCCGCGTCAGCGGCTGACTCCTGGTCGGCGCCGGTGCCGCCAGCGGCGGATGATTCGTGGTCGGAGCCCGCGTCAGCCTCGTCGCCTGACGGTGGCTCCTGGTCGGGGGCGGAGGCTGGCCCCTCGCCGGACCCGACCGGATCGCCGGATGGTGGATCTCTGGCGCCGTCCGCGAGCTTGCCAGACCCCGGTGCGGGAGAGGCCGCCGCGGAGCCGCTGGCCGGTGGGCCTTCGCGGGAGTCCGGGCCGGCGGCTGACCGGCTTTCGCCGGAGTCGGAGCCGGAGTCGGTGGCGTCCGGTGGTGGGCTTTCGCCGGCCTCGGAGGCCGCTGCGGGGTCGGTGCCGTTCGCTGATGGGCATTTGCCGGCGTCGGAGGCTGCCGCGGGGTCGGTGGCATTTGCCGATGGGCTTTCGCCGGAGTCGGAGCCGGATCCGGTGGCGTTTGCTGATGGACTTTCGTCGGCGCCGGAGGCTGCTGCGGGGTCGCTGGCGTTTGCTGATGGGCTTTCGTCGGCGTCGGAGCCCGCGGCCCCGACAGCCCCGGCTGCCCGCAAGCCGCTGGCCGCGGAGTCCGGCGTCGGCCTGTCGCAGGCCACGACCTCGGTCGGCCGGGTGGCGTCGACATCGGGGGGCGGCACGGCATCAGGCTCCGGCGCTGGCGGTTCCGTTTTGGACAGTGCGGTCTCGGGCGCGGACTCGGTCCCCGGGGCGAGGCCGGCGGAGAGCACGGCAGCAGACACCACGGACGCCGCCGCCAGGTCTTCAGCCGTCCCCAGACCACCGGCGGCCCGCAAGGCCCCGGACGACGAACCGCGAACGCCGGAATCCACTCCACACGCCACAGCCGCCCCCGCACCGAGGGCCGGAGCAGGTGACGACCGGCCGCGATCCGCGTCGCACGACGGGTCGGGCCAGGACAGGCCCGTGCCTGGGCCACGCGATGGAGCGGCTGGCGACAGGCCCGGTTCCGGCCCGCGTGATGGGCTGGGCCGCGACTGGCAAGGGTCTGGGCAACGCGACGGGGCGCGGGACGGAGCGGGATCGGCGCGGCCCGGCAAGGCGGATTCGGTGCTGCGCGACGAGCATGGGCGCTACAAGTCGCGTGATAGCGCGCGCGAGGCTGGTTCCACCGCGCGCGACGATGCGGGGTCGGCGGCACGCAGCGGCGCCGGTTCGGCGGCGAGCGGCAGGGCGGAGTCCGATCCGCGCGGCAACGCAGACTCCGATCCGCGTGGCAGGGCGGAGTCTGATCCGCGCGGGAAGACGGAGCCGACTCCAGCCGCATCGTCGGGCGACAGGACCGAGCCCGCGCAGCGCGACAGGCCGGACCCGGAGCCGAGCCTGCGTCGCAAGGCGGAGTCGGCCTGGATGGACGTCGCAGCCGACCTGGCGGCGCGGCGCGGCACACCGGCCGACCGCGCCTCGCGCGGCGCCGCCACCGGACCGGCCGGCCTTCGCGGAGACACCGACTCGGGCCCGGGGAGGCTGCGCCGGGGCGGCGAGGCGGAATCCTCCTGGAAGGACGACGAGGCCCGGCCATCCGCACGCGAAGGCGGTCTGGCCCGGCGCGCGAGTGACGATGCGGAGCCGCGTCCGCGTGAGGGCGGCTTGGCGCGGCGTCCGGCGGATGACGCGGGGGCTCCTGCGCGTGAGGGCGGCTTGGCGCGGCGGGCGAGTGACGATGCGGAGCCGCCTCTGCGTGAAGGCGGCTTGGCGCGGCGCACGGATGACGACGTGGAGCCGTCCGCGACTGGCGACGAGGCGGACGGGAGCGAGGACGGCGAGGGGGCGGACACGAAGACCGGTCCCGGGGGCGGTGTTATGCCGGTGCCGGCGTTCGAGCCGTTCGGGCCGCCCGCCAAGGCTGGTCCGGGGCGGCTGCGTCGCCCCAAGAGGTCGCCGCCTTCCGCCGAGAGCGCTTAGCTCGGCAGGCACCGACGTTCGCCGGTCGCCCGCGGAGTGCGAGGCGGCAAAGGTCGGCGACGGACCGGTACGCGGGCATCGGGTGAGGTTAGCGGCGGGCTTGCACTCCTTCCCCGTACGCGACGGTTCAGTTCGAAACCGATAGGCGAGCCGCCAGGCGGAGCGGGGGAAGTGCGCCGGAGCGGCGCCCCCAAACCGAGGGCGCCGCCGAAAGGCGCGAGCGCAAACCGAGCAGTGCGTCAGGCCAAGCCGCGCAGGAAGCGTTCGGCGATCGGGACCGAGCCGGTACCGCTGTCGCCGCCCTTCTCGACGAAGACGGCGAACGCGAGGTCGCCCTGCCAGCCGACCCACCAGGCGTGCGTGTTGGCCGGATTGTTGTCGAACTCGGCGGTGCCGGTCTTGCCGTACACCGGCTCGCCCGGAACGTCCTTGAGCGCGGACCCGGTGCCGCTGGTGACCACCTCGCGCATCATCGTGCGTACGGCCTCGGCGGAGCCGGCGTTGAGTTCGGGTCCGGGCGGGGCCTTCTCGCCGGCCGCGGGGTCGGTCAGCACGGTGGGCTGCTGCCACTGACCGCGTGCGACGGCGGCGGTGGCGGCGGCCATGGCGAGCGGGCTGACCACGGTGGTGCCCTGGCCGAACGACGCGGAGGCGCGTTCGGTGGCCGAGCCGCCGGTGGAGACCTTGCCGCTGAACGCCTCGACGCCCAGGTCCCACTTGCCCTCCAGCCCGAGCGAACGGCCGGCCGCGGCGAGGCCGTCGTCGCCGAGTTCGGGGGCGAGGGCGACGAAGGCGGTGTTGCACGAGCGGGCGAAGTCGACCCGGAAGGGGACGTCGGCGAGTGCCATGTCGTGCGAGTTCTTGTACGAGCGGCCGTCGACCGTGGCGGTCTTGGGACAGCCGACCTTGGCGTCCAGCGTCACCGCGCCCTTGTCGAGCAGGCCGAGCGCGGAGACCATCTTGAACGTCGAGCCGGGCGGCACCGAGGCGGTGAAGGCGAGGTTGTCGCCGCCGCCGTTGGGGCCGTTGGCGACCGCGGCCACCGTGCCGTCGTTGATGCGGACCGCGACCAGGGCGGAGACCTTGGGGTTGCCGCGGAGCGCGTTGTCGGCGGCCCGCTGCACCTTGGGGTCGAGCGTGGTCTTCACCGGCGTGCCGGGCGTCGGCTCGGCGCGGAACACCTCGGCGACCTCCTCGGTCGTCCGCGCGGTGCCCTCGCCGCTCTTGCGGACGATTTTTACGACCTGTCCGGTGAGGCCCCGCAGCCGGTCGTCGTACCGCTCCTGGAGACCACCGTGTCCGACCAGATCCGTCATGACGTACTTACCCGGATTGTTGTCCATATCCTCTTTCTGGACCGGGTCGACGGTGCCGAGCAGCGCGCGGGCGAACTCTCGCGTGGGCGCGAGGTAGCGCGTCTCCTCCCGGTACCGCGTGCCCGGCACAGCCTGGAGCCGCTGGCGGATCTTGAGGTATACCTCCTTGCGGAGCGTCACCACGTCGACGAAGTGATCCGGCTTGGCTGCCGCGGCGCGGGCCGGCAGGTCGCTGAGGTCGACCGCCACGTCCACCGACTTCAGCGCGGCGTCCAGGTCTTTGACCAGTTGCCCCATGCCGACCACGGCGTTGGGCTGGATGCCCACGAGCACGACCGGGCGGGCCTCGACCATCGGCTTGCCGGCGGCGTCGAGGATCGGCGCCCGCTCGGCGGTCTTCCGCTCGATGGCGAACTCGTCACCCGCCGTGAGCTTCTCCTGCACGATCTTGGGCTCCCAGATCACCCGCCACTCGTCGTCGCTGCTCTTGCTCAGCCGCACGGTGGTCGGATATGTCCAGTGCGTCCCGCCGGTCAGCGTCCAGTCGACGTTGACCGTGCTGGTCGCGATGTCCTTGGTGACCGATGCCTCCCCCGACCGGGTGAGTGCCGGCGGCGTGGCCGCCAACTCGCCGGAGAGTGCCTTGATCTGGGTCACCACGTCACCGGACGGGACCTTCTGGCCAGCCGGGTCGATGAAGCTCACCGCGTCGAGATTGCCCGAACGCCATCCGGACAGGAACGCGTCGACGCTCTTTTCCGGCCCGTCACCGCTCCCGCAGGCTGTCAGCATGCCCGCGGCCAGTACGATCGCCGCTACCCCGTAACTCACACGCATGTCGTGACGGTAGTACGCACGCGACGACCACTGGTTACCCGCATGGTGGCTATACCGCCTCAGTCCGGGTACTTGGCTAGGGCCTAGTCTGGACGGAGACAGCCCACAGCGTGGTGGGCGAGGGGGGAGTGTGCACCCATGGTCCGGCGTGCGGACATGACATCGGTCGATCGGATCGGGGCCGGCGCGAGTGTCGACACCATCTCGGATGGCACGCTTCCGGACCTGCCGAGCGTCGACGAGGTGGAAGACGCCGAGATCGACGAGCCCGTCCCCAGCACCGAGCGCCTGGTGGCACAGGCGGTGGGCCTGGCAGGCGACGACCACGACGCGGCAGCGCTGGTCGACCGGTTCTGGCGGTTCGCGCCCGACGAGGAGCTGATCGGTTACACGGCGGCCGAGATGCTGGCGGCCGCCCGCAGTCACCGCGAGCTGGCCGAGCAGCGCGTGCCGGGCGAGCTCAAGCTGCGGATCAGCGAGCCGGGCGCGACCGACGACCACACGGTCATCGAGATCGTGACCGACGACATGCCGTTCCTTGTCGACTCGGTGACCTCCCTGCTCACCGCTCACCACCTCGACGTACACCTGCTGGTGCACCCGCTGATCGTGGTGCGCCGCGAGCCGCTCGGGAAGCTCGCCGAGGTCGCCGCCGAGGTGGAGGCGGACGACGCGATCGACGGCGACATCGTCGAGAGCTGGATGCACATCGAGGTCGACCCGGTGCGCGACGCGGTCGCCCGCGACCAGCTCCGCCGCGAGCTGCAGCGGGTCCTCACCGACGTGCGCGAGGCGGTCGAAGACTGGCCGAAGATGCGCCGCCAGGCTGTCGCCATCGCCGAGGAGCTGGCCGGCGCGCGCCACACGCCAGACCGCCCGCCGGTGCCGGAAAAGGACATCACGGACTCAGTCGAGCTGTTGCGCTGGCTGGCCGACGACCATTTCACATTCCTGGGGTACCGGGAGTACCACCTTGTCGAGGGCGAGGGCGGCGAGAAGCTGCTGGAGGCGGTGCTCGGCACCGGCCTCGGCATCCTGCGCCAGGATCAGACCTCGCCCCGGGTGATCTCCTCGATGACGCCGGAGGCGTACGAGAAGGTGCTGGAGAAGCGCCTGCTCATCATCACCAAGGCAAACTCGCGGGCGACCGTGCACCGCTCGGCCTACCTCGACTACATCGGCATCAAGATGTTCGACGCGGCCGGTGAGGTGGTGGGCGAGCGGCGCTTCCTCGGCCTCTTCTCCACGGCGGCTTACCGCACCAGCGTGCGTGACCTGCCGGTGGTACGCCGCAAGGTCGCCGAGGTGCTCGATCGCTCGGGCCTCTCGCCGCGCAGCCACTCCGGCAAGGACCTGCTCCAGATCCTGGAGACCTACCCGCGCGACGAGCTTTTCCAGATCAAGACCGACGACCTCTACCAGGCGGTCATCGGGGTGCTGCGGATGGCGGGCCGCCGCCAGCTCCGCCTCTTCCTGCGCCGCGACGGATACGGCCGGTTCATCTCCTGCCTCATCTACCTGCCCCGTGACCGTTTCACCACGCAAAACCGGCTCAAGATGCAGGAGATCCTGCTGCGCGAGCTAAACGGGGTCGGGGTCGACTACACCACGCGGGTGACCGAGTCGACGCTGGCGCGGATCCACTTCATCGTGCGCACCGAGCCGGGCAACCCGCCCGGCGAGGTCGACCCGGACATACTCGCCGAGCAGCTCGCCGATGCCACGCGCCTGTGGGAGGACGACTTCCGGCTGGTGCTGGAGCGCAAGCTCGGCGACGAGCAGGCCAAACGCCTCTACCACCGGTACGCGGACGCCTTCCCCGAGGGGTACAAGGACGAGCACGCCCCCTTCGAGGCGGTCAAGGATCTCGCCAAGCTGGAGCTGC
The DNA here is from genome assembly GCF_042433955.1 of Phytohabitans kaempferiae. Taxonomy (NCBI): domain Bacteria; kingdom Bacillati; phylum Actinomycetota; class Actinomycetes; order Micromonosporales; family Micromonosporaceae; genus Phytohabitans; species Phytohabitans kaempferiae. The sequence continues at coordinate 17,717 of NZ_JBHLUH010000040.1, forward strand.
TCGACGAGCCGGGCCAGTTGGAGATGCACCTGTTCCGCAAGGACCGGGATCGCAACAACGTGCGGTTCAAGATCTACCGGTACGGCGAGCCGATGGTGCTCTCGGCCGTGCTGCCGGTGCTGCACTCGCTCGGCGTGCGCGCGGTCGACGAGCGGCCGTACGAGCTGCGCCGCCCCGACGCCGCCGTCTTCCTGTACGACTTCGGCCTCCAGTTGCCCGAGGTGCACCGCGACCTCGACGAGGTGCGCGCGCACGTGGAGAACGCGTTCGCCGCCGCGTGGCGGGGCGAGGCGGAGGTCGACGGCTTCAACGAGCTGGTGCTGCGTGCCGGCCTCACCTGGCGGCAGGTGGTGGTGCTGCGGGCGTACGCGAAGTACCTGCGCCAGGCCGGCACCGTTTTCTCCCAGCGGTACATGGAGACGACGTTCATCGAAAACCCGGGGATCGCGGCGCTGCTGGTGCGCCTTTTCGAGACCCGCTTCGCGCCCCGCCCGGCACTCGGCGACGAGGAGCGGGCGGAGCGGAGCGGCGAGCTGATCGACGAGATCGGCAAGCAGCTCGACGCGGTGGAGAGCCTCGACCAGGACCGGATCCTCCGCTCGTACCTCACGCTGATCCAGGCCACGCTCCGCACGTCGTTCTTCCAGCGCGGCGGGGATGCGCGGCCCAAGTCGTACATCGCCTTCAAGCTCGACCCCCAGGCGATCCCGGACCTGCCGGCACCGCGCCCCAAGTTCGAGATCTTCGTGTACTCGCCGCGCTTCGAGGGCGTGCACCTGCGCTACGGCCCGGTGGCGCGGGGCGGGCTGCGCTGGTCCGACCGGCGGGAAGACTTCCGCACCGAGGTGCTGGGGCTGGTCAAGGCGCAGACGGTGAAGAACGCGGTGATCGTGCCGGTGGGCGCCAAGGGCGGCTTTGTGCTGAAGACGCAGCCAGGCGGGAGCGCGAGGAGCGAGCTTGTCGGCCCCGCGGTCGCGAGCAGCGCAAACTCGGAGCGCGAGGAGGCGGTGGAGTGCTACAAGCTCTTCATCAACGCGCTGCTCGACGTCACCGACAACATCGTCGGTGGCAAGGTGACCCCGCCGCGTGACGTCGTGCGGCACGACCCCGACGACACCTACCTGGTGGTCGCCGCCGACAAGGGCACCGCCACCTTCTCCGACACCGCCAACGAGATCTCGGTGCGGCGGGGATTCTGGCTCGGCGACGCGTTCGCCTCCGGCGGCTCGGCCGGATACGACCACAAGAAGATGGGCATCACCGCCCGCGGCGCGTGGGAGTCGGTGAAGCGCCACTTCCGCGGTCTCGGCGTGGACACGCAGAGCCAGGCATTCACGGTGGCCGGCGTCGGCGACATGTCCGGCGACGTCTTCGGCAACGGGATGCTGCTGTCCCGCCACATCCGGCTCGTGGCCGCCTTCGACCACCGGCACATCTTCGTCGACCCGACGCCCGACGCCGAACGCTCCTATGTGGAGCGGCAGCGACTCTTCGACCTCCCGCGCTCCTCCTGGTCCGACTACGACACGGGACTGATATCGGAGGGGGGAGGTGTCTTTCCGCGTACCATGAAATCCATCCCGATCTCGCCGCAGATGCGCGACGCGCTCGGCCTCGACGAGGGCGTGGAGGCCCTTTCGCCGCTGGACCTGATGCGTTCGATCCTGCTGGCACCGGTGGATCTACTGTGGAACGGCGGGATCGGCACCTACGTCAAGGCCGCCAGCGAGTCCAATGTGGATGTCGGTGACAAGGCCAACGACGCGATCCGGGTCAACGGCGGCGAGCTGCGCGCCAAGGTGGTCGGCGAGGGCGGCAACCTCGGGATGACCCAGCGCGGGCGGGTCGAGTTCGCGCTCCGGGGCGGGCACATCTACACCGACTTCATCGACAACTCGGCCGGCGTCGACTGCTCCGACCACGAAGTCAACATCAAGATCCTGCTCGGCGGCGCCATCGTCGACGGCGAGATGACCACACCGGAACGGGACGCGCTGCTCGCCGAGATGACCGGCGAGGTCGCCGAGCTGGTGCTCCGCGACAACTACGACCAGGCGCGCGCGCTCGGCAACGCGCGGGCGCAGGCGGAGTCGCTGCTGCCCGTACACCGGCGGATGCTGACCGAGCTGGAGCGCTCCGGCGCGCTCGACCGGCAGATCGAGGCCCTCCCCGCCGACGAGGAGCTGGAGGCGCGCGACGGCGGGCTGACCGCGCCCGAGTTCGCGGTGCTGCTCGCCTACGTGAAGATCGTGCTGGAGAGGGAGCTGCTCGCCGACCCGATCGCCGACGAGGAGTGGGCGGCCGACGTGCTGGCCGAGTACTTCCCGACCCCGCTGCGCGAGCGCTGCTCGGGCCGCATGGGCGGGCATCCGCTGCGCCGCGAGATCGTGGTGACCCAGCTCGTCAACGAGGTGGTCAACCGTGGCGGCACCTCCTTCGTCTACAGGGCGGTCGAGGAGTCCGGGGCCTCGGCGGCCGACGTGATCCGGGCGTACGTGGTGGTCCGCGACGTCTTCGGCCTCCGCGACATCTGGGCCGCCGCGGAGGCGCTGGACAACCAGGTGCCCACCGCCGCGCAGACGATGCTCTACCTGGAGACCCGGCGCCTGCTCGACCGTGCGGTGCGATGGTTGGTCTCATCTCGACGGTCCCCATTGGACGTGACCGGCGAGATCGAGCGGCTCCGCCCCGGCATCGTCCACCTCATGCCCAAGCTGGACAGTCTTTTCCGAGGCACCGAGCGGGAGACGCTGCGCGCCAACGCGGGCGGACTCGCCTCCCAGGGGCTGCCCGAGCCGCTGGCCGAGCAGACGACCCGCCTGGTGTACGGCTTCGGCCTGCTCGACGTGGTGGAGGTGGCCAACGGCACCGGCCACGACCTCGACCAGGTGGCCGAGGTCTACTTCGTGCTGTCCGAGCTGTTCCGGGTCGACGAGCTGCTGTCGAAGATCTCGCTGCTGCCCCGCGAAGACCGGTGGCAGACGCTGGCCCGGATGGCGCTCCGCTACGACCTGTACGCCGCGCTGGCCGCCCTCACCGCGGAGGTGCTCAACTCCACGCCCACCGACCTGCCGGCGGCGCAACGGGTGCGTGCCTGGGAGGAAGCGAACGTGTCGTCGATCGCTCGTACACGCAACGCGATCGGCGAGTTCGGCGACTCGCGGGCCGACCTGGCCGCGCTGTCGGTGCTGCTGCGCCAGATCCGCACCCTCGTCCGCACCGCGTCGGCGGCGTGAGCCGCACCACAAGGCTCCGGGCGCGGGCGGCACTCGGAGAGGTATGGTCGTGGCGATGCTCGACAAGCGCCTATACCACCACCTCGTGACCTGGCTCGGCCAGTGGCCGGCCGGTCAGCCGATGGTTGTCGTCGGTTCCGAGCGACGCACGCAGCCGGGCTGGGATGGCGAGGTCTACCCGATGGTGGGCGTGGGCGCGCCGGCCGGCACGGTCATCTCGGTGGCGCCGCCCCGGGCGGCCGCCGCGCGGGTCCTCACCGACCAGCCCCTCGACGACCTGCTGGCCAAGCTGCCCGCCGCGCTCGGGCTCGACGGCGGGCGCCGGGCCTACCGGGGCGTGTTCCGCTACTCGCTCGCGCCCACCCCGCTGCCCGACGCCGGCGAGTGGCTGCCGCACGACGATCCCGTGGTGCCGCGATGGCTGCGGCCCTTCGGCGGCGAGGTGCTGATCGCCCGCGACCCGGAGACCGGGGCCTACCTCGCCGGCGTGGGCATCAAGCGCCACGACGCGCACGGCAACGAGCTCTCGGTGGGCACCGAGGAGGCGGCCCGCGGGCGGGGCCTGGCCCGGCGGCTCGTGGCCCAGGCCGCCCGGCGCGTGCTCGACGAGGGCGCGGTGCCGACCTACCTGCACGACCTCGACAACATCGGCTCGGCACGGGCGGCCGAGGCGGCCGGCTTTCGCGACCGGGGCTGGTCCGTCTACGGCGTCTGAGCCGGCCACTCCAGGCCGGACAGGCCGGGGAAGAAGTCGGCGTTGTGCGGGTGTGCCCAGGCGGCGGTGATGTGCGCGCCGGTGATCCAGTCGTGCGGCCCGCGCCACCGCCGCTTGCGGTTCGCGCGTCGCGGGCGGCGTCGAGGTGGTCGAGGACCGAGGCCTGCGCGGCACGCCAGGCGGGATCATCCACTTTGGTCGCGTCGAGCTGGGCCTCGATGAGCGCGGCGCGCGCGACGACGATCTCACGCCAGCCAGCCACCTACCTGCTCCGCGCGCCGGGCCCTCCGCACGCGAGTCTGCGATTCGCCCACGCCCTCCGGGATCCGAGAGTCACGGAGCGTTGTCAACCGCAGTGTCGTGAAGACGTCCCGCGGACGTTACACCGACGGAGAGATCAGGCGGTGGCGCATCGTGCCGAGCCCATCGATCGAGGTCTCCAGCAGGTCGCCCGTCGCCAGGTAGCGCGGCGGCTTGCGGCCCATGCCCACGCCCGGCGGCGTGCCGGTGAAGATGAGGTCGCCGGGCAGCAGCGTGCACACGCCGGAGAGGTATCCGATCAGCTCAGGGATCGAGAAGACCATCGAGCTGGTGTTGCCGTCCTGCATCACCTCGCCGTTGATCGAGCAGGTGAGTGCGAGGTTGGCCGGGTCGCCCGCCTCGTCGAGCGTGACGAGGTAGGGGCCCACCGGACCGAAGCCGGGGTAGGACTTGGCGAGGCTGAACTGCGCCGGCTGCCCGCGCCGCTGCACCTCGCGCTCGGAGATGTCCTGCCCGACGGTGAGGCCCGCCACGTGTTCCCAGGCGTCTTCGGGGCGCACCGCCGTGGCCGGCTTGCCGATCACGGCGACGAGCTCGACCTCCCAGTCCACATTGGCGCTCGGGAGCGCGATGTCGCCGTACGGCCCGGTGATCGAGGTCACGAACTTCGTGAAGACCATCGGGTATTCGGGCAGCGGATGGCCGGATTCGGCAGCGTGGTCGGCGTAGTTGAGCCCCACCGCGAAGATCTGTCGAGGGCGGGGCGTGACCGGGCCGAGGATCGCCTCCTCGAGCTTGCCGGTGGGGGCGTGCCCCTGGGCGGCCCACGCCGTGAATGCGGCCCACACGTCGTACGCCGACTGGGGGTCCGGACCGAACTGGCCCTCGCTCGCCGTAGCCACGTCAACAACCTCGTCGCCCGTCACGATGACGAGGCGCCCGCCCTGATTCGCCAGCCGCATGCGACGCACCCTACTCGACCAGGTTTTTTGATCGGATCTTGGTCAGGTGGCCGCGCACACTGTGGGACGTGCACCGCCCGAAGACACGAACCGCGGGCCCGGTCGGGGGGTGCCGGGCCCGCGGTTCGCTTTGTCTCCCCAGGTCAAAGTCTGTGCTGTGCCTGGAAACGCTACGTGTGAGTAAATAACCTTTCAAGAGGAGAAGGGCGGAAATAGTCCGTTCGGCCTAGTACCACGCCATTACGCAGAGTCATGCCAGTCCGAGGGCTTCCGCGGCGGCGCGCCCGTTGGCGTGGCTCGCCCCGTACGTGGTGACGAAGGCCCGCGCGCCCGCCGGCCGCCACCGCGACGGCCAGCCCATCTCCACGACGGTCACGGGGTGGCTGGCGGCGAGCGTCTCGACGAGCGTGCGCGCCTCGGCCGTGCGGTGGGTATGCCGCCCGACCACCACGATCGGCCGGCTGCCGGCACGGGTCAGCAGGTCGGCCGCGGTCGCCTCGGTGGCCGCGACGCGCACCTGCTCGGTGCCGTTGATGTGCGGCCCGAGCCCCCACGGCACCGGCCCCTCGGCGATCGTCGAGGAGGCGACGAGCTGCACGACCAGCGGCGCGCCCAGCCCGTCGAGGCTCCCCTCCACCTGTACGGCCCGCCGCGCGGCCGCGTACCCCAGATCGGCCAGCCGCGGCGCGGGGAACGCGGGGCCCACGCCGTCGTCATCGGAGCGGCGGTCGCCGGCCGCCCACGCGGCGAGTGCGGTGACCCGCTCGGCGGCCTCCTCGACGCGCGTGAGCGGGAGGCGCCCGTCCGAGATCGCGCGCACGATTTCCGCGGCCACCTCCTCGACCAGGTCCGCGTCCACGCGCGCGCCGATGCAGAGCAGGTCGGCGCCGGCGGCGAGGGCGGGCACGGCGGCCCGCGCGGTGCCGCCGGCCGCGAGCGCGGCGCCTTTCATCTCCAGCGCGTCGGTGATGACCACGCCGGTGAAGCCGAGTTCGCCGCGGAGCAGGTCGACCAGCGCGGCGCTGCTGAACGTGGCCGGGCCGTCGCCGGTGAGGTCGGGTACGCGGATGTGCGCGGTCATGATGGTCTTGGCGCCCGCCTCGACGACCGCGGCGAAGGGCGGCAGGTCACGGGCGCGCAGCAGGTCGAGCGGTGCGTCCACAGTGGGGAGTTCGAGGTGCGAGTCGGCGACGGTCGCGCCGTGCCCGGGGAAGTGCTTGGCGCAGGCGGCGACCCCCGCGTCCTGGAGTCCGCAGACCGCCGCGGCCGCGTGCGCGGCGACGTGCGCCGGGTCGGAGCCGAACGAGCGGGTACCGATGATGGGGTTTTCGTCCGCGGTGTTGACGTCGACGGTGGGCGCGAGGTTGAGGTTGAGGCCGAGCGCGGCCAGTTCGCTGCCGATCGCCTCGTACACGCGCTGGGTCAGCGAGGCGTCACCCACCGTGCCGAGCGCCGCGTTTCCCGGGTACGGGCTGCCGGTCGCGTGCGCCAGCCGTGTGACGTCGCCCCCTTCCTCATCGATGGCAATCAGCACGTCGCGGCGGGCGGAACGGAGGGCGGCGGTGACGGCGGCCACCTGCGTAGGCTCGGCGATGTTGTAACCGAACAGTGTGTAACCGGCCAGCCCTTCGCCGACCAGGTCGACCGCCCAACCCGGCGCGGTGGTGCCGGGGAAGGCAGCGAGCAGCGTACGCAGGGCAAGCCGGCGTAGCCCAGGATCGAGCGACATGGTGGGAACCCCTTCTGTCCAGCCGGCTGACCGCTGGAGCGGCCACTGCCGATTACGCTACGCCTACCCGGTTAAGTGAGTAAGGTTTAACTGTTAAGTCTCCTAAATGCTAGAGGACGGTAGATGGGGTCTCCACGCCTACCCGGCACGCCGCGGCTCCTGCGCGCGCTCAACGACCGCGCCGCGCTGGAGCTTCTGCTCTCCCGCGGGCCCCTGACGCGCGCCCAGCTCGGCGAGCTGACCGGGCTCAGCAAGGTGACCGCGTCCCAGCTGGTGGAACGGCTGGAGGAGCGCGGCCTCGTCACCCGCGTGGGGGAGCAGGCCGGCGGCCGGGGTCCAAACGCGCAGCTCTACGCCGTCACTCCGGGCAGTGCCTACGTCATCGGCGTCGTGGTCGACACCGACCGCGTCGTGGCCGCCTGCGCCGACATCACCGGCAACGTCATCGGCCGCGCCGAACTGTCCACCAAGGACACGGACGAACCGGTCAAGGTGGTGCACAGCGCCGTAGTGCAGGCCGCCGACAACGCCAAGGCCGACCTCTCGTCGGTGCGCCGTGTGGTGCTCGGCACGCCCGGTCTGGTCGACCCGAGCACGGGCGACATCACGTTCGCGTGGAACCTGCCCCGCTGGCACCGCGGCCTGCTCGCCGCCCTCCGCGAAGACCTCAACACAACGGTCGTCTTCGGCAACGACGTCAACCTCGCCGCGGTGGCCGAGGCGCACGAGGGCGCGGCGCGTGGCGTTGACGACTTCGTGCTGATCTGGGCCGGCGGCGGCATGGGCCTCGCGGTGATGCTCGGCGGGCGGCTGCACGAGGGGAGCACCGGCGCGGCCGGCGAGATCGGTTACCTCCCGGTGCCCGGCGCGCCCATCCCGCGCGACACGTACCGCCGCTCGAAGGGGGCGTTCCAGCAGGTGGCGGGGGCCGACGCGGTACGCGCGGTGGCGCGCGAGCACGGCTTCCGGGGCAGCAACGCGGCCGAGGCGGTCAAGGCCGCGATCGCCGCCGGCACGCGGGGCGGTCCGCTGCTCGACGAGCTCGCCCGGCGGCTGGCGCTCGGTGTGGCGAGCACCTGCGTGGTGCTCGACCCGCCGCTCGTGGTGCTCGCCGGCGAGGTGGGCCAGGCGGGCGGCACGGCCCTCGCTGAGCGCGTGCAGCACGAGGTCGCCGCGATCACGCTGGTCTCGCCGCGCGTGGTGGCGACCGAGGTGAGCGGTGACCCGGTGCTCACGGGCGCGCTCCGCACCGCGCTCGGCGCCGTACGCGACGAGGTCTTCGGCTCGACGGTGGGCTGACGCGGGCTCGCGGGCCGGGTCGCACGACGGCGGCGTGCCGGAGGCGGCGGCTCAGGCGAGGTCGCGGTGGCGGAAGGTGGCGAACGCGCCGCCGACCATCACCGCGAGCACGATCGCGAAGACGCCGCCGGCGTGCGCCCAGGTCAGCTCGTACCGCCCGTCGCAGACCGACATGATGCGGCTGCCGCACACGTACGGGTCGTAGAAGGAGATCTCGCCGGTCATCCACGCCCCGAGGTAGCTGGTCAGCATGTACCGGTCGGAGCGGCCCGCCTCCAGCACGCTGAAGACGATGCGGGCGCCGACCTCCCACACGATCGCGTACGTCGCGATCAGCCCCAGTGCCGCCGCCGTGTGCCGGCCCAGTGTGGCCGCGCCAAAGCCGACCGCCGCGGCGAAGAGCACCAGGGCAAGGCCGCGTACGACGGTCAGGGCGAGGTCGCCCCAGAACTCCGCGTCGACGTCGCCGGGCACGCCGCCCACCTCGGCGATGGCGTAGAACGCGCCGATGTAGAGGGCGGTGGCGACGACCGACACGGCGAGTACGGCCGCGAGCACCGTGGCCAGCTTGGTGCCGAGCACGACGGTGCGCCGCGGTCGCCACAGCAGCAGGTTGGTCATGCCGCCCGAGGTCAGCTCCGCCCCGATGAACGAGGCCGCGACCAGGAACGCGAAGAGCGCGAGGAACGCGATCATGAAGTAGGTGAGGTCGGTGATCTCGGCGGAGAAGACGAAGACGCCGTACAGGTAGTCTTCGATGCGCGGCTGCTGCTCCGAGTACGCGTCGCAGAAGCCCGGAGTGAGCGCCCGCTGCTCGCACTCCCGCCGGATCTCGTCGATCCGTGCCTCGGCGAACCGCACGTGATCCTCGGCCTGCTGCCACTCCGCCTCGGTGGGGCGGTGCGAGTTGGTGACCGTCGTCGCCACCGTGATGCCGAACGCGCCGATCAGCAGCACGGCCATCAACTGCATGAACCGCCGGGACACCAGCCGGCTCAGCTCCGCGAGGACCAGGTTCACCGCTGCTCTCCCAGGTCGATCTGGCCGGACTGGACCGCCTCGTCCACCTGCCTCGGCACGGCGGCTTCGGGGGCGGTGCCGGTGAGCTTCTCGGGCGCGGCGGCGGTGAGCTTGAGGAAGACACTCTCCAGGTCGGGCGTGAGCGGCGTCAGCTCGGCGACCCACATGCCCCGCTGCCCCAACTGCTCGCTGATCCAGGCGGGGTCGCCCACGTCGGCCACCACCAGGTGGTCTTCGTGCTTCGTCACCGGCAGGCCGGCAGTGGTGAGCACGCCGGCCGCGCGGTCGAGGTCGGCGACCCGTACCCGGAACTCGCCCTTGTCGAAGCCGGAGAGCACCGCCGCGACCGGACCGGTCGCGACCCGCCGCCCGCGCGAGATGATCGTGACGTGGTCGCAGATGAGCTGGATCTCGGCCAGGATGTGGCTGGAGACCAGCACGGTGATCCCGGCCGCGGCGAGCTCGCGCATGAGATCGCGCATCTCGCGGATGCCGGCCGGGTCGAGGCCGTTGGCCGGCTCGTCGAGTATCAGCAGCTCGGGCTGCTTGAGCAGCGCCGACGCGACCGCGAGGCGCTGCCTCATGCCGAGCGAGTAGCCCTTGACCCGCTCGTTGCCCCGGTCGCGGAGCCCCACCTGGGTCAGCACCGTCTCGACCCGCTCCGGCGGGACCCCGCCCGCCTTGGCGAGGAGCCGCAGCGTGCGGCGACCGGTGAAGTTGCCGAAGAACTGCGGGCTCTCCACGATCGCGCCGACCCGCCCGACCACCGCCGGCAGCGACTCCGGCGCGGGCTGCCCCAGGATCGACATGCGACCGTCGTCGGCGCGGACCAGCCCGAGCAACGTGCGCAGCGTGGTTGTCTTTCCGGATCCGTTGGGCCCCAGAAACCCGTGGATCTGGCCGGCCTCGACCGCCATGTCGAAGCCGTCGAGGGCCACGCGCGCGCCGCCCCGCAATCCGCGGAACGTCTTGCGCAGCCCTTCGATCTCGATGACGGCCGCCATGGGCCAGAACCATACGGCCCTTGTCACATCCGTGGGGGACCGCAGGTCGGACGTGGTTGGATGGTTGCGTGGCCTCGTCCGAAGATCTCGTCGTAGACCTCGACAGCGTCGGTGTCGTGCGCTCCGGCGCGCACCTCGTGCACGACCTCACCTGGAAGGTCGAGCTGGACGAGCGGTGGGTCGTCCTGGGGCCGAATGGTGCCGGCAAGACCACGCTGCTCAACATCGCCAGCGCCCGCCTCTACCCCAGCAGCGGCACCGCCCGCGTGCTCGGTGAGCAGCTCGGCCGCACCGACGTCAACGAGCTGCGTACCCGCATCGGCCTCTCCAGCGCCGCGCTCGCCGAGCGGATCCCGGGCGAGGAGCGGGTCGCCGACGTGGTGATCACCGCTTCGTGGGGCGTGGTGGGGCGGTGGCGCGAGCGGTACGAGGCGATGGACGAGGTGCGCGCGCGGGCGCTGCTGGAGCAGTTCGGCGTGGCCGGGCTGGCCGACCGGGCGTACGGCACGCTCTCCGAGGGCGAGCGTAAGCGCGTGCAGATCGCCCGCGCCCTCATGACCGACCCCGAGCTGCTGCTGCTCGACGAGCCGGCCGCCGGCCTCGACCTCGGCGCCCGGGAAGACCTGGTGAGCCGGCTGGCCGAGCTGGCGTACGACCCCGACGCGCCGGCGCTCGTGCTGGTGACCCACCACGTCGAGGAGATCCCGCCCGGCTTCACCCATGCCCTCCTGATCCGCGACGGCGCGGTGGTGGCGCAGGGGTTGATCGGCGAGACAGTGACCAGCGAAAACCTCTCCAAGACGTTCGATGTACCGCTGACGCTGGAGCGGGCCGGCGAGCGCTTCACGGCACGGGCCGCCTGACTCTAGACTCCCGGGCATGGGTGCGCCTCGGGTCGTCGTCGCTGGCAGCGCCAATATGGATCTCGTCGCCACCGCGCCGGTGCTGCCCCGACCGGGCGAGACGGTGCTCGGCCACGACTTCGCGATGGTGCCCGGCGGCAAGGGCGCCAACCAGGCCATCGCCGCCGCCCGCGCGGGCGCCTCGTGCGTGTTCCTCGGCGCGATCGGGTCGGACTCGTTCGGCGTCACGCTCAGGGCCCGCCTCGGCGCGTCCAAAGTAGACAGTACACAGGTGAGGGTGGTGTACGGCACCTCCGGCGTCGCGCTGATCGTCGTCGACGACGAGGGGGAAAACGCCATCGTCGCCACCCCGGGCGCCAACGCCGCGTTCACCACGCTCACCGAGGCCGAGCTTGACGTCGTCCGCACAGCCGACGTGCTGGTCGCCCAGCTCGAGATCCCGGTCGAGACGGTGACCGAGGCGGCGGTGGCGGCCAAGGCGGCGGGCGTGCGAGTCCTGCTCAACGCGGCGCCCGCCCGCGAGCTGCCGGCCGCGCTCCTCGACGCCGTCGACCTGCTCGTGGTCAACGAGGGCGAGGCGTTCGCCATCAGCGGGCGAGGGCGCGACGACCCGGCCGCGCTGCTCGCCGTGGTGCCCCGCGCGGTGGTCACTCTCGGCGGCGAGGGGGCCTGGTACTGCGACCGCAGCGGGGTCTCGGCGCTCGTGCCGGGGTTCAAAGTGGACACGGTCGACTCGACGGCGGCGGGCGACGCGTTCACCGGAGCGCTGGCGGTGGCGTGGGGCGAGGGGCGCGACATGGTGGAGGCCGTGCGCTGGGCCTGTGCCGCCGGAGCCGCCTGCGTCCGCCGGCTGGGCGCCTCGGTGTCACTGCCGCAGCGGGCCGAGATAGACGAGCTGTTCGACTCCGCGCCCTGATCCGTCGAGGCGGCCGGCGCGATTCCGTGGCGCCACTTTGGCCGGCCGGCGCGATTTCTTTGGCGGAGAGTTGATCGGCTGGCGCATCCTTGGTGACATGATCCGCCTCATCCTCAACCTGCTGTGGTTGATCTTCGGGAGCGGGATCGTGCTGGCCATCGGATACGGCTTGGCCGCGCTGATCTGCTTCGCCCTGATCGTGACAATCCCGTTCGGCGTCGCCTCGCTGCGCCTCGCGTACTACTCGCTGTGGCCCTTCGGCCGGACGCTGGTCACCAAGCCGAGCGCCGGCCTCGCCTCGGGCGTCGCCAACGTCGTGTGGGTCATCGTCGCCGGCTGGTGGCTGGCGCTGATGCACATCATGGCCGGCATCGCGCAGTGCGTCACGATCATCGGCATCCCGTTCGGCATCGCCAACTTCAAGCTCGTACCGGCCGCGTTCTGGCCGCTCGGCCGCGAGGTCGTCGAACTCGACTAGTGTCCTGCCCTGAGATTCGTCGACAAAGTCGGCCGAGGGATTCGAGGATCTCTTCCGCGGTCTTTGTCCGGATGAAGGGTTTCGGGTTTGTGTTCCAGTCGGCGATCCAGGCGCGGATGTCGGCTTCGAGGGCCTGCACATTCTTGTGCGTGCCGCGGCGGATCATGTCGTCTGTGAGGAAGCCGAACCATCGTTCGACCTGGTTGGTCCAGCTGGAGTAGGTCGGGGAGGCTCTCGGCTGATCCTTCGTTCACATCAAGACTCCGGCGGTCATGACCCGGGCGGCGCATCCTGCTGCGTTGCGATCTGCAGGGCAAGTCTGATCGCGTCGCGCACCCGATCGTCGTCTCCGCCCTCGTCGAGAACCGTGACCACGACGGAGCCGACGGCGAACGTCGCACCGCCGACGACGGAACCGACCAGAGCGCGTGCCTCCAGGCTGTCCAGGTCGGGGTAAGACCGCCGAAGCGCTTCGGCCAGCTCCTCCTGACCGGCGAGCAGCCGCTGCATGAGGCGGGCGCGAACCTGCTCCGATGCGAAAATGAGCCGCGCGCGTGCACCCAGCCATGAAGGCGCCTCCTCCGACGGTGCCGCGGCGATCATCGCCGAGGCCGCGCGAGCCAACGTCATCCGGGGCGAGTCTGCGGGGCCTCGCGCGTCGATGGCGGCGATCCCGGCGTCCGTGTTGAGGCGGGCGTCACCGAGCAGCACATCCTCCTTCGTGTCGAAGTGCAGAAAGAAGGTGCGGGATGAGACGTCCGCAGCCTCGGCGATCTCTGCCGCCGTCACCTTGTCGAAGCCCCGCTCGGCAAACAGGCGGTTCGCGGCACTGACCAGCGCCTCTCGAGTCTGCTTCTTCTTCCGTTCCCTGCGCCCCAGCTCACCCGTCATCCAGACATAGTATCCTGACTGAATGAGGACAGCTGATGTTATAATGCAGTAACTGCATTGAAGGAGGAGATGATGGGAAGTCTTGACGGGCGCATCGCCCTGGTGACTGGCGCGGGGCGCGGGATCGGTCGGGCCGAAGCGCTTTACCTTGCGCGCGAGGGTGCGAGAGTCGTGGTGAATGATCCCGGTGTCGCGCCGGATGGAAGCGGGGCTGATTCGAGCATCGCGGCCTCCGTCGTCGCCGAGATCCGCGACCAGGGGGGCGAAGCGATCGCAAGCACGCACAGCGTCGCCGAATGGCAGGGAGCTGAGGCACTGGTCGGCACAGCTGTCGAGCGCTGGGGAGATCTCCACATCGTGGTCAACAACGCCGCCGTCAGCCGGCCCGGCTCCCTGGTCAGGGCGACGGAGGACGACTTTGACGCGGTCGTGGCCGTGAAACTCAAGGGCTCATTCAACGTGAGTCGCTGGGCAGCAGAGTACTGGCGGGGCCGTCACGAGGCCGGCGATCATCAGGACCGCTCGCTCGTGAACACGACGTCGACAGCAGGGCTCGACTCGCCGCTGCCGCTCAACACGAGCTACGCCGCCGCGAACGCCGGGGTGGCGGCCATGACGATCGTGCACGCCCTCGAGCTGCGCCGATACGGTGTCCGGGTGAACGCGATCTCACCCGGGGCGCGCACGCGCCTCTCGCTCGAGCTGCCGGCAGGCGTCCCCTCGCTGACTCAGGCGACACCCGCCCCGGGGGCGTTCGACCCGTGGGATCCGATCCACCAGGCGGTGGTCGTGGCCTATCTCGGTCGTTCCGACACTCCTCTGACCGGGCAGGTGCTCACCGTCCGCGGCAGCACCGTGATCCCGACGAATACATGGTCGCTCGGAGCACCCGTGACGAAGGAAGACGCGGGGTGGACCGTCGACGAGCTCGCAGACGTCCTTGGAGAGGCACCCTTCACGGACCCCTTCGATCGACTGACGTTCCTGCGACGCGTCTACGATGTCTCCACGCACGATGAGATCCAGAGGCTGCTCGACTCGATTCTCGACGCCGACCTCGCGGAAGCCGGCGGGGTGTAGTCGCCATGTCACCCTCCTCGGTCGGGAACCCGATGCTGCTGCCCCTGGTAGCCGCACAGGGACTGTGGGTGCGCCATCGGACCGAGACGCTGCCAGAAGCCTCCGGCCCACGACCGGTGCCGTCGCCGGCGAGGGCGCCGGTCCGCCCGTACGGCTGCTCGCTCTGGGCGAGTCCACGGCCGCAGGGTGCGGCGCCCGAACGCACGAAGAAGCATTTGCCGGCGCCTTCGCTCGCGCACAATCCGAACGCCGCGGTCGGTCAGCTTGGTCGAGACTTGGGTCCGGACCACGACGGACGTCGCGGTAGCCCGTCTGAATGGTTGTCCAGCGCTTCAGTGCGCCTGCGGCCCCTTGATCCCGGGCATCAGCACGCTCAAGCAGGTCACGCAGCCTTCGAGCTTTTCGAACTCGCTCACGTCCACCACGATCGGCGTGAAGCCGAGGTCTTCGAGCAGCGACGCGGTCTTCGGCGCGGAGGCGCTGATCATGACCTTGTCGCCGCCAAGACAGACGACGTGGCAGCCGGCCTCTTCCTCGACCGAGCGGACGGCCGGGAAGATGCCGATGTCGACGAGTCCGGGCCAGGCGACCACCGTGCCGTCCGGCAGCGCGGTCACCGCCGACTTGAGGTGGAGCACGCGCCCCAGCGGTACGGCCACCACGCGGCGGTCGCCGAGCAGGCCGCGGAGCTGGCGGATCGCGGCGCCGTTGGTGCGGCCGCCCTGGCCGACGTACACCGTGTCGCCGATCTGGAGCACGTCGCCACCGTCCAGCGTGCCAGGCGCGGTGATCCTGTCGACCTCGAGCCCGACCGCGCGTACGGCCGACTCGGTGCCGGCCACCTCGGCGCGGCGCTGCGGCGCGCCGGGACGGGCGAGGATGGCCCGCGACCCGCTCACCACGACCGTGTCCTCGACGAAGACCGAATCGGGGCAGTGGTCGGCGGGCACCACGTCGAGCACGCTCCAGCCGGCGTCGGCGAGGGCGGCACAGTACGCGTCGTGCTGGCGCCGCGCGAGGTCGACGTCCACTGTCGACCGTTCGAGGTGAGTGACCAGCCCTTCGGCGAGGCGGCTGCTGGGCCGGCGCACGAGCGCGATGCCTCGGCTCATGGAATGTAAGACCTCCTCATGGATCATGGGGGTCCACATCATGCCACGCTCAAGGCGTGGAACTACTCACTCTGCTCCAAGGCGCGCTGTAACGCGCGGTAAATCTGGCCGAAACGTAGTGCGTCATTCGTGCGGAGGAGCAGCACGTCCATCCCCCGGCACTGCACCCAGATCTCGTGCACCGCCGAGCCGCGGTCGTATGACCGTTCGAGCGCCATGAGTGGAAACTCCGACAGCGGCGTGAGCGTGAAGAGCCCGACGAGGATCGCCGCGAGCGTGATCAGCCCGATGCCGACGCCGGTGCCCCCGCCGGTGAGGAGCCAGAGCCCGCCGAGCACGAACGGCGCGGCGAGCAGCGTGACCAGCGCCCACCGCCCGGCGATCCGGCCGCCGACCCGTAAGTCGGGTCGCATGCGGCGGTGCCACACATAGGAGAGGTCGGAGAGCGGGTAGGTGAGCCCGTACGCCTGCACCAACGACGACGTCACCCGCACGGTGTCGTCGCGATAGTAAACGGCCACTCGCCCAGTGTTACCTATCCGGGCTCCGGTGGAATCCCACCAAAATCATCTAGCGGGTCGGCGCGCCGTCCAGCGCCCGCTGGATGGCCCGGTAGATCTGGCCGAACCGCAGCGCGTCGCCGGTCTCCAGCAACAGCACCGGCTGACCCCGCCAGCTTGCCCAGATCTCCAGCGAGCGGGAGCCCCGCGAGTATGAACGGTCCATGTGCTCGAGCATCACGTCGGCGAGCGGGCCGACGGCGAGGCCGAGCAGGATGGAGACGCCGACGATCCCGATGGTCACGCTGAGCGAGGCGTCCACGGTGATCGCGATGACGATGCCGAGCGCCGCCGCCACCAGCGGGCCGATCATGACCATGCCGATCGCCCCGCGCCCCGCGATCGCGCGCCACGAGCGGGCGCCTTTGCTGTGCCACACGCGGGCCAGCTCGCCCAGCGGGTATCGGCGATCACCGATGTTGATGGCATCTGAGGTGATCCGCACAGACTTGTCGCTGTAGTAGGTGACCATGGCACAACTAGCCTACTGGTCATGGCAGATTTCGTGCGCGTGGAGATCAAGGACGGCATCGGCACCATCCGGCTCGACCGTCCACCCATGAACGCCCTCAATACCCAGGTGCAGGAGGAGTTGCGCGAGGCGGCGGCGGTGGCGTCCGCCGACCCCGAGGTTCGCGCCGTCATCGTGTACGGAGGGGAGAAGGTCTTCGCCGCCGGCGCGGACATCAAGGAAATGGCGGATATGTCGTACGTGGACATGTCCGCCCGCGCCGCCGACCTCTCCTCGGCGCTCGGTGCGTTCGCCCGGATCCCCAAGCCGGTGGTCGCCGCCATCAACGGGTACGCGCTGGGCGGCGGCTGCGAGCTCGCCCTCGCCTGCGACTGGCGCGTGGTCGCCGACGACGCCAAGCTCGGCCAGCCGGAGATCAAGCTCGGCATCATCCCGGGCGCCGGCGGCACTCAGCGGCTGGCCCGGCTGGTCGGCCCGGCCCGCGCCAAGGACCTGGTGCTCTCCGGCCGCATGGTCGACGCCGAGGAGGCGCTGCGGATCGGGCTCGCCGACCGGGTCGTGCCCGCCGCCGAGGTGTACGAGGCGGCGGTCGCGCTCGTCCGCCCGTACACGGAGGGTCCGGCACAGGCCCTGCGCGCCGGGAAGCTGGCCATCGACAGCGGCCTCGACATGGATCTCGCCTCCGGCCTGGCGTGGGAGAGCCAGCTCTTCGCGGCGCTCTTCGCGACCGAGGACAAGCGGGAGGGGATGGCCGCCTTCGTGGAGAAGCGCAAGCCGCGTTTCAGCGGACGGTGATGGATAGTGCCCTGCTCGTAGACTGATCGCCATGCCAGCGGACCGGACGCCGACCTCGGGGCATGCCCTCGGGATCGACTTCGGGACCTCGCACACGGTCGCGGTCGTTCGGTGGCCCGACGGGCGGGCCCGCCCGCTGCTGGTCGACGGTTCGCCGCTGCTCCCCTCCGCCGTCTACGCCGAGCCGGGCGGTGACCTGATCGTGGGGCGCGACGCGGTGCACAGCGCCCGCCTCGATCCGGCCCGCTTCGAGCCCAACCCCAAGCGCCGCATCGACGACGGCACGCTGCTGCTCGGCGACCGCGAGGTGCCGGTGGGCGACCTGGTCACGGCCGTGATCGCGCGGGTGGCGGAGGAGTGGGATCGCACCGTCGGTCGCGTGCGGCCGGAGATCACGCTGACCTGCCCAGCCACGTGGGGCGCCACTCGCCGCCGGCTGCTGGCCGACGCCGCCGCCCGGGCCGGCTTCGATGGGGTACGGCTGGTGGCCGAGCCCGTCGCGGCCGCCACCTACTTCGCCAAGGTGCTCGGGCGCGAGGTGCCGATCGGCTCGGTCGTGGTGGTGCACGACTTCGGGGCCGGCACCTTCGACGCGAGCGTGGTGGCGCGCAAGGCGACCGGCTTCGAGGTGCTGGCGGTCGACGGGCGCGACGACATCGGCGGCCTCGACGTCGACGCGGCGATCGTCGCCCACCTGGAGAAGACGTACGCGGAGCGCGACCGGGCCGCCTGGGAGCGGCTGGCCAATCCGTCCACGGTGGAGGAGCGGCGGGCCAAGCGGCAGCTCTGGGACGACGTACGCGTGGCGAAGGAGCGGCTCTCCCGCAGCCCTTCCGCCGACCTCATGCTGCCGCTGCTCGACATCGACGTGCACCTCACCCGGGTCGAATTGGAGCAGCTGGCCACGCCGATCCTCGACCAGACCGTACGGGTGACGCAGGGCGTGATGCGCTGGGCCAAGCTCCCCGAGGGGCAGGTGGCCGGGGTCTTCCTGGTCGGCGGCTCCAGCCGGATGCCGCTGATGGCCACGCTGCTGCACCGCGCGCTGGGCGAGGCCCCCGAGGTGATCGAGCAGCCCGAGCTGGTGGTCGCCGAGGGGAGCATCCTGGCCGGCGCGGCACTGCTGGCGAGCGCGCCGCCGGCACCGGGCCCGGCGACGGCTCTGATGCGGCCGGTCTCCCCGGCCCCCGGACCGGCGCGCGTCCTCCCGCCCGGCGAGCTGCCCTCCACCACACCGGCCGGCGGCGTCGTCCCCAGCTCGCCGGCACCGGTCGGCGCCCCGCCGGCCGCCCTCGCCCCAGGGACCGCCGCGTCGGGCGCCGCCGTTCCGGGGCCGGCCGGTCTGGCGGCCGCCCCTGGTGGTTCCCTGCCGGGGCAGGGCGCCGCTGTTCCCGGGGCGGGCGGTCTCGTGGCCGGGCCTGGTGGTTCCGTGCCGGGGCAGGGCGCCGCTGTTCCCGGGCCTGGCGGATCCGCGCCGGAGCAGGGCACGGGCGGGAGCCCGCCGCCGCGGACCGTCGGGCGGGTGATCGTCCCCGGGGCGCAGCCGCCGGCCGGGCGGGCGCGCACGCCGGCAGCGCCGCCCTCGGCGACCAAGCCGCTCCCGCGCTACGAGGAGCCGACCTCACCGCCGGCCGCGGGCGCCACCTATCCGCCGCCGGCGGCGACCTACCCACCGCCGAGCGCGCCTTCCTCACCGAGCCCGCCCTTCTCGCCGGCCGCGCGGCCCCACTCGCCGGCCGGGCCGCCGCACATGCCGGCTACACCGCCTCACGCGTCCGCCGCGCAGCCTCACTCGCCCGCAGCGCCGCGGTATCCGGCCGCCAGCGCGCCGCGTTACCCGCAGGCGCCGCCGTCCAGGCCACCGCAGGTGGCGCCGCACGTGCCCCAGGCACCGCCGGCCGCGCCGCGCACGCAGCCCGAGCCGGCGCGGGGCAAGACCCGCCGGCGGCCCGGCTTCATCGTCCGCGCGATCCGGGCACTCGTGATCACCACGCTGCTCGTCGTCGTGCCGGTCGCGGCCGGCATCTTCGCCTTCGCGGCGGCCCGGGACGAGGACCCGAGCCAGGTCGTGCGGAGCATCGTCGACTGGATCCAGTCCCGGGTGGAGTCGGAGTGACTGGGCGGTAACCTTCCCCCCATGACTTCACCCGAGCGGATCGAGGGACACGGCGGCGAGCTGGCGCTGGCGGCGTTGCGGGCATTCGGCGTCAAGGAGATGTTCACCCTCTCCGGCGGGCATGTCTTCCCGCTCTACGACGCGGCGCACAAGACCGGCTTCCCGCTCTACGACGTGCGGCACGAGCAGTCGGCGGTCTTCGCGGCCGAGGCGGTCGCCAAGCTCCAGCGCCGGCCGGGGCTCGCCGTGCTCACCGCCGGACCCGGCGTCACCAACGGCGTCTCCGGGCTCACCAGCGCGTACTTCAACGGGTCGCCGGTGCTGGTGATCGGCGGCCGGGCGCCCGCGTTCCGGTGGGGCTCGGGGAGTCTCCAGGAGATCGACCACCTGCCACTGGTCGCGCCGGTCACCAAGTACGCCGCGACGGTCGGTTCCGGCGAGGAGATCCCGGGAGCGGTCGCCACCGCGCTGACCGCCGCGCTCACCGCGCACCGTGGGCCCGCCTTCCTCGACCTCCCGCTCGAGGTCATCTTCTCGGCCACCGACGCGGACACGCCCGGCTCCCCGGACGTACCGGTGGTGCAGCCGGACCCCGAGGATGTCGCGCGCGCGGCGCAGCTCATCGCCTCCGCCGAGCGCCCGGTCATCATCGCCGGCTCCGACGTGTACGCGGGGGACGCGGTCGCCGCCCTGCGCGAGGCAGCCGAGGCCCTGCACGTGCCCGTCTTCACCAACGGCATGGGGCGCGGCGCGCTGCCGCCGGAGCACCAGCTCGCGTTCGCCAAGTCGCGCCGTACCGCCATCACGGGCGCCGACGTGATCGTGGTGATCGGCACGCCGCTCGACTTTCGGCTCAGCTTCGGCGACTTCGGCGGGGCCCAGGTCGTCCACATCGTCGACGCCCCCACACAGCGGGCCTCCCACGTGACCCCCGCCGTCTCGCCCGCCGGCGACCTGCGGCTGATCCTCTCGGCGCTCGCCGACTACGAGGGCGTACGCGGAGACCACACGGAGTGGGTCGCCAACCTGCGGCTCGCCGAAGACGCCGCCAAGGCGCGCGACGCCGAGGAGATGGCCGCCGAGACCGACCCGATCCGCCCCGCACGCGTGTACGGGGAGCTGCGCAAGGTGCTCGCCCGCGACGCGGTGACGATCGGCGACGGCGGCGACTTCGTCTCGTACGCCGGCAAGTACCTCGAACCCGCCGAGCCCGGCACCTGGCTCGACCCGGGGCCGTACGGCTGCCTCGGCACCGGCATGGGTTACGCGATGGGGGCGCGCGTGACGTACCCCGATCGTCAGGTCTGCGTGCTGATGGGCGACGGCGCCGCCGGTTTCTCGTTGATGGACGTGGAATCGCTGGCCCGCCAGGGCCTGCCGGTCGTGATCGTGGTGGGCAACAACGGCATCTGGGGCCTGGAGAAGCACCCGATGCGCGCGATGTACGGCTACGACGTGGCCGCCGACCTCCAGCCCGAGCTGCGCTACGACGGCGTGGTGAAGGCGCTCGGCGGCGCGGGCGAGACGGTCGTGAAGTCGAGCGAGCTGGGGCCGGCGCTGACCCGCGCGTTCGAGGCCGGCGTGCCCTACCTGGTCAACGTGCTCACCGACCCGGCCGACGCCTACCCGCGCTCGTCCAACCTGGCCTGACGGGCGCTCACTCGCTCTCGTCCAAGCTGGCCTGACGGGCGCTTACCCGCGCTCGTCCAAAGTGGCCTGTTCGAGCAGGTCGGCGGTGGCCGCGGCCAGGCGTGCGGCGGTCGCCGGGTCGAGCGTGGGCGTGTCCAGGGGCACCGAGCGGGCCCGGTCCATCGCGGTGAGCGGCGCGGCGGGCGGCGTGTCGATCCACTCCACGATCGGGCGCGCCGAGTCGGCGACCGGCCGGGCGACGACCGAGGCGACCCGCAGGGCGAGGCGCAGCGGCGGGGGCAGCGGGCTCGTGTCGCCGCTGCGCGTGAAGCCGGGGTGGTACAGCACGTAGCGGGCGCGCGCCCCATGGCTGGCGAAGTCGACGCCGAGCAGGTCGTTGGCGCGCCCGGCCTGGAGTTGCGCGCCCACCATCCGGTACCGGCGGGCGAGCTGCAGATCATCCCAGTGGATCCTGCCCTTGCGGACCCCGACGCCGGCGACGTTGACGATGAGCGGGGCGGGCGCGCGGTCGAGGTGGTCGCGGAGCCCGTGGCTGAGCAGGTAGCGGCTCAGGTAGTAGAGAGCGAACGTCTGCTCCAGCCCTTCCGCGGTGAGGCGGCGCGCCGGTGCGACCCGGTTGGCGAAGAGGGCGAGCGCGTCGACCGCCGGATGCCGCTCGCGGATCGTGGCGATCGCGGCACGGGTCGCGGCGATCGAGCTCAGGTCGGCCGGGAGGAAGTCGATTCGGCCACGGCCGGCGTCGACCAGGGCCCGCCCCTTGACCGGGTCGCTGCCGATCGCGACCACGCGGTCGCCCCGCTCCGCGCGGGCGACGGCACGGCCCATACCCGCCGTGCCACCACTCACGACCACGACCTTCGTTCGTTCTGCCATGCTTCGATCATGGGAAGGACCGGGGCGAACCGAAAGAAGGCACTTTGATGTCCGGTACGGACACGAATGTGCCCCACCTGCTCAGCCATCCGCTGCCCGCGCCCGTGCCGGTGGGCGAGTTGGCGGCGTGCCCGGTCGCCGACGTGCTGCACCGCGTGGGGGACAAGTGGTCGGTGCTGGTGCTGGTACTGCTGGGGCGCCGCCCGTACCGGTACAACGAGCTGCACCGGGGCATCGAGGGGATCAGCCAGCGGATGCTCACCCGTACGCTCCGCGGGCTTGAGACGGACGGGCTCGTGGCGCGCACGGTGCATCCGAGCGTGCCGCCGAGCGTCGAGTACGACCTGACCCCGCTCGGCCGCAGCCTGCTGGGCCCGCTCTCCGCGCTCGCCGAGTGGGCGGTCCGGCACGGCGACGAGATCGCGGCCGCCCGGGAAATACAATTACGTACTTGAGTTTGTCGATACGTCAAACTATTGTTAACGCGACCGCTGCGGGAGCCGCAACGTAGCCGGCGTGGTGAGCGAGGGCAACTCGCCGCGTCTCGGTTCACTGTCTACCGTGGAGGTCCAATGTCGACAGTCAGGCACGCGCGTCGCACCGCGACGGTCGTGTTTGCCGCACTGATCATGCTTGCCACCGCGCTGGTGAGCACAACGGGCACGGCGTCCGCTCACGGTTCCGCGATCGGACCCGAGTCTCGCAACTACGGTTGTTGGAAGCGCTGGGGCAGCGACTTCCAGAACCCGGCCATGGCCACGCAGGACCCGATGTGCTGGCAGGCATGGCAGGCGGACTCCACCGCGATGTGGAACTGGAACTCGCTCTACCGGGACGATGTCGGAGGCAACCACCAGGGCCAGGTGCCGGACGGCCAGTTGTGCAGCGGCGGGCGGACCGGCGGCATGCGGTACGCCGCGCTGGACAACCCCGGCAACTGGCGGGCCACCAACCTGAGCACCTCGTTCACCTGGCGGATGCACGACCAGGCGCTGCACGGTGCCGACTACATCCGCATCTACGTGACGCGCCAGGGCTACAACCCGCTCACTCAGGCGCTGCGCTGGTCCGATCTCGAACTGCGCCACGACACCGGCCGCATCCTGCCGGGCGTCGGTACGCGGGAGAGCGACCCGGTGCTCAACGGCGTCACCATCTCCGCCAACGTCACCGCCCCCGGGCGGAGCGGGCGGCACATCGTGTACGCGATCTGGAAGGCGAGCCACGCCGACCAGAACTACTACTTCTGCAGCGACGTGAACTTCGGCGGGCAGCCGGACCCGACCACGCCGCCGCCCACCACCGCGCCGCCCACCACCGCGCCGCCCACGACGCCCCCGCCCACCACGCGGCCGCCGACCACCCCGCCCCCCACGACCCCGGGTACGGGTACCGGTAGCTGCTCGGTGTCGTACGCGGTCGTCGGCCAGTGGAACGGTGGGTTCCAGGCGGACGTGCGGGTCACCGCCGGCTCCTCGGCGATCCGCGGCTGGACGGTCCGGTGGACGTACGCCAACGGTCAACAGGTGGCCCAGTCGTGGGGCGCCACGATCACATCCAGCGGATCGAGTGTGACCGCCACGAACGTCGCCTACAACGGCAGCCTCGGCGCCGGTGCGAGCACGACGTTCGGCCTGATCGGGTCGTGGACCGGCAGCAACGCCGTACCCACGCCCACCTGCACCGCGACCACCTAGTCTCACCTCCCGCGGGGGCGCTGTCAGCGGTATGTCAGCGCCCCCGCGCCACCGTCAGCCGGCCGTCAGCGCCGTGCGGGACGGTGGTGGCATGAACGACACGACGACTCACGCGATCGTCGCCGAAGGGCTGGTCAAGCGTTTCGGCGACACCACCGCGCTGGGCGGGGTGGACCTGGCCGTACGCCGTGGCACGGTGCTCGGCCTGCTCGGCCCGAACGGCGCCGGCAAGACCACCGCGGTGCGCATCCTCGCCACGCTGCTGCGGCCGGACGCCGGGCGGGCCACCATCGGCGGGTACGACGTCGTCCGCGACGCTCACCAGGTGCGGCGGCTGATCGGCCTCACCGGGCAGTACGCCTCGGTCGACGAGACGCTGACCGGGCTGGAGAACCTCATCCTCATCGGCCGGCTGCTCGGCCTCTCCCGCGCCGAGGCGCGTGGGCGGGGGCACGAGCTGCTCGCCGACTTCCGCCTCGAAGACGCGGCCAACAAGGCGGCCAAGGCGTACTCCGGGGGTATGCGCCGGCGGCTCGACCTGGCCGCGAGCCTGGTCGGCCGCCCGCAGGTGCTCTACCTGGACGAGCCGACCACCGGGCTCGACCCGCGCAGCCGCAACGAGATGTGGGACATCGTCCGCGACCTGGTCTCGGACGGCGTCACGGTGCTGCTCACCACGCAGTACCTGGAAGAGGCCGACCTGCTCGCCGAGGAGATCGTGGTGATCGACCACGGGCGGGTGATCGCCACCGGCACGCCGGACGAGCTGAAGGGGCGGGTCGGCGCGCAGACGCTCGCGGTACGCCCCAAGCACGCCGTCGACATCCCGATCGTGCAGTCGATCGTGGCGCAGGTGGCCGGCCGGACGCCCGAGACGCAGGGCGGGCTGCTGACCGTGCCGGTGACCGACTCGGCGGTGCTGCCGGCCGTCGTCCGCCGGCTGGACGAGGCGGAGGTGCCGATCGGCGAACTCGCGCTCCGCGGCTCCAGCCTCGACGAGGTCTTCCTCTCCCTGACCGGCCACCGCGCCGAAGAGAACGAGCTTGAAGGGATCACCGCATGACCACCGCCGCCGCGGCGCTGCCCCGCCGGGTGAACCCGCTCGAGGGGCTGCGGCACACGTTCACCCTCGCCTGGCGCAGCCTGGTGCAGCTCAAGCACAACCCGCTGGAACTGCTCGACCTCAGTATCCAGCCGATCATGTTCGTGGTGCTCTTCACGTACGTCTTCGGCGGGGCGATCGCCGGCAACACCGGCGACTACCTGACGTTCGCGCTGCCCGGCATCATCGTGCAGAACGCGCTCTTCGCCTCGGTCACCACCGGCGTGGGGCTCAACTCCGACCTGACCAAGGGCGTGTTCGACCGGCTGCGGTCGCTGCCGATCGCGCGTTCCGCCCCGCTGGCCGGGCGGATCCTCGCGGACACCGTCAAGCAGGCGTGGTCGATCGCGCTGATCCTCGGCCTCGGTGTGGTCCTCGGCTTCCGGGTCCAGGGCGGGGTGGAGGGCCTGCTCGCCGCGTTCGGGCTGCTGCTGGTCTTCAGCCTCGCCGCGTCCTGGATCGCCGTGCTCGTGGGGCTGCTCGCCAGCGAGCCGGAGAAGGTGCAGATCTTCGCCTTCGTGGTGGTCTTCCCGCTCACCTTCACCAGCAACGCGTTCGTGCCCACCAACACGATGCCCGGCTGGCTCCAGGCGTGGGTCGAGATCAACCCGGTGACGATCCTCGCCGACGCGGTACGCGGGCTGCTCTCCGGCGGCGCGGCGGCCACCTACGTGGGCCAGTCGCTGCTGTGGGCCGTGGCGATCGCCGCCGTCTTCGCCCCGCTCGCGGTGCGCACGTTCAAGCGCCGAGTGTGAGCGCGACGCTCTCCCGCACGGTGGCGGCGGTCGTCTCCGCCCTACCCACCTCGAACGCCTCGGCGAAGCGCTCTTCGCCGAGGCGTTCCCGCGCGATGTTCTCCACGCGCCGGGAGTCCACAGTGGAACGGTCGGGGCCGCCCCGGATGGCGTACGCGCCGCCGATCAGCCGGGCGGCCCGTTCCGGCTCGCCACTGTGCAGGGCGAGGTCGGCGTACGCCATCAGCACCTGACCCAGCACCGGCATGTCGTGCGAGGTGAACGCCAGATCCATCGCCGCGTCGAGGCGGGCGCGGGCGCCGGCGAGATCGCCCTCGGCGGCGTCGATCTGCCCGAGCGCGACCATGACGATGGAGACCCACTGCGGCGCCGAGTTGGAGCCCGACGCGACCGACTCGGCCTCGACCAGCTCCGCGCGGGCCCGCTGGTACTCACCCATCGCCCGGAGGATCTCGCCGTGGTGGTACGACACCGCGGCCCGGCCCTCGTCGTTGCCGACCAGCTCGGCGGAGCGCCGCGCCTCCTCGAGCGTCGCGAAGGCCCGCTCCGGCTCGCCCATCATCCACAGCTCGTACGCGTATCGCGCCTGCATCTCCGGGATGTCCTCGGCGGCGCCCAGCGGTGCGAGGTCGGCCAGCGACTGCTCGAAGTACAGCGCCGCCCGCGCGTGGTCACCGTCCGCCGAGGTCATGTGGGCGAGGCCGGCGAGCGTGGTGGCGCTGCCCCAGCGGTCGCCCAGCGCGCGGAACTCCGCCAGCGCCATCGCGAAGTGCTCCTCCGAGTCGCGGTCTTCATAGCCGAGGTTGACCTGCGCGTGGCCGTACATCAGCCGGGCGACTCCGCGCACCCACGGGTCGGTGTGGGCGAAGCGGCCGGTCAGCCCCGCCATCGCCGGCTCGTTGGACGGTGGGCTGGAGAAGAGCTCGGACATCGGGCCGATGAGGCTGAGGATCGGATGCCGGTCTTCGTAGCCGCGGGTCAGCTCGGCGGCGTCGCGGAGCAGCGCCTGACCTCGTTCGAGCTGGAAGAGGCCGGCCACGACGTTGAGCGCGGCCATCGCGGAGGCCGCCGCCACGACCGGGCGCGGCACCGAGCCGGGCAGCGCCAGTGCCTCCAGGGCCAGCTCGGCGCCCTCGGCTCGGCGGCCGCTCATCCACCAGTACCAGCCGAGCGACGCGGCGAACCGCACCGCGAGCCGGGCGTCACCAACGCTGATCGCCCACCGCACCGCCGTGTGCACGTTGTCGTGGTCGGCGTCGAGGCGGGCCAGCCACTCCAACTGGTCGCGGGCACGCAGCTCCCGGTCGGCGCGGCGGGCCAGGCGGAGAAAGTACCTGGCGTGCGCCCGCCGGACCTCGGCGGTGGCACCGGACTCGGCGAGCCGCTCCAGGCCGTACGCCTTGATGGTCTCCAGCAACCGGTAGCGCCCATCCGGGTCGGCGACCACCAGCGACTTGTCGACGAGCGTGGCGAGCCGGTCGAGCGCGTCGGGGGCCGCGCCGGTCAGGCACACCTCCTCGATGGCCTCCAGCGTCGCGGCACCGGCGAAGACCGCGAGCCGCCTCCACAGGTCGCGCTCGGCCTCGTCGAGCAGCTCCCAGCTCCAGTCGATCACCCCGCGGAGCGTCTGGTGGCGGGGGAGCGCGGTGCGGCTGCCCGCGTTGAGCAGCCGGAAGCGGTCGGTGAGGCGGCTGGCCACCTGCTCGGGCGTGAGCGCGCGCAGGCGGGCGGCGGCCAGCTCGATGGCGAGCGGCATCCCGTCGAGCGCGCGGCAGATGCGGACGACGGCATCGGTGACCGCGAAGCCGGGGCGCACCGCGGCGGCCCGGTCGGCGAAGAGGCGTACGGCGGGGTAGGCGAGCGCGTCGGCGGCGTCGATCCCGTCGGGCGGCAGCGCGAGCGGCTCGACCGGGAAGAGCGCCTCGCCGGTGATGCCGAGCGGCTCCCGGCTGGTGGCGAGTACGCGCAGGTGGGGGCAGCGTACGAGCAGGCTCTCCGCCAGCGCGGCGGCCGCGGCGACCAGGTGCTCGCAGTTGTCCAGGATGAGCAGCGCTCGCCGGCTGGCCAGCGCGCCGTGCAGCCGGGTCAGCGGGTCGGCGGGCTCCGGCGGTACGCGGCCGCGCCCCGGCACCAGCGGATTTTCGCGCAGGCCGAGCGTGGCGAGCACGACCGAGGCGAGCTCGGTGGCGTCGGCGACCGGGGCGAACTCGACCAGCCACACCCCGTCGGGCGCCTGGTCGAGCATCGCCCGGCCGGACTCCATGGCGAGCCGGGTCTTGCCCGCGCCGCCCGGCCCGATCAGCGTGGTGAGGCGGGACTCCGCGATCACCTTGGTGATCTTGGTCACGTCGTCGTCGCGCCCGACGAAGCTGGTCAGCGTGGCCGGCAGGTTGGTGGCGGGCAACGGCGTGGCCGGCGGCTGGCGCGGGCCGGCGTCGCGCAGCAGCGACAGGTGCAGGGCGGCCAGCTCGGGCGAGGGGTCGGCGCCGAGGGAGTCGGCGAGCGCGGCACGCAGCCGGTCGTACGCCATCAGCGCCTCCGCCGGCCGTCCGGCGCCGCGCAGCGCCCGGATCAGCTGCCCGGTGAGGCGCTCGCGCAGGGGATGGGCCAGGGCGAGCGACTCCAGCTCGGCCACCAGCCCGGCGCCCTCGCCGAGCGCGAGTACGGCGTCGACCCGGTCTTCGGTCGCGGCGATCCGCATCTCGTCGAGGCGGGCGGCGGGCGCCCGGGCGAAGTCGGCGCCGGCCACGTCGGCGAGCGCCGGGCCGCGCCACAGGGCCAGCGCGTCGGCGAGCAGTCGCGCGGCGCGGGCTGGATCGGTGGCCAGGCAGCTCCGCGCGGCGGTCACCTCCCGCTCGAAGCGGCACGTGTCGATCGCCTCGGGCGGCACCTTCAGCCGGTAGCCCGCCGGAGTCGACTCGATCACGCCCTCGGGCAGCGCCCGGCGCAGCCGGGAGACCAGCGCCTGGAGCGCGTTGGCGGCGCCGGCCGGCGGCTCGTCGTGCCACAGCGCGTCGATCAGGGCGTTGGTGGTGACCGTGCGGCCGGCGTCGAGCGCCAGCCGGATCAGGAGAGTGCGCAGGCGCGCGCCGCCCACCTCGACGGGCGCGCCGGAGTCGGCGCGCACCTCGAGCGGGCCCAGCAGCGCGATCTGCACGACGATGATTCTCCCCCGTGGCGCCTCTCAGCTCAGGGGGTACTCTCGTCGCCGCTCTCCCGGCGGCGCATCTCGTCCTCCCGGCGCTTGAGGTCTTCCTCCCACTTCTCGAAGAGCTCGCGGTCCTTCTTCGACTGGTTGGCGTCGAGCGACTTGAGGAACTCCGGGTCGTCGTCCGGCGCCACCGGCCGCGGCCGCCTGTGCTCGGGGAAGCCGCCACCGACTCGCCAGCCGCCGCTTTGGGAGGCATCCGCGCGCACCGGGCGGCCGATGAAGTACCAGGCGATCGACCCGACCAGCGGGAAGAACAGGATCACCAGCACCCAGACGATCCGGGGTAGTGCCCTGATCTCGTCTTCCTCGGCTGAGAGACAGCTGATCAGCGCGAGCACGGCGAGGACGATCTGCACCAGGAAGAGGAGCACGTACAGGCGGGCCATCCCGCAATGATGGCCCCTGACAGCCACCCTGCCTAACGGATCAGCACCAGCAGCGTGCCGAGTGCCGCGTAGCCGACCGTGAACAGCGCGAACAGGGGGAGGGCGCGGCCCGGTCCGGCGCGTCGGGACCGGTGTCGGCGGTAGGCGACCACGAAGAGCGCGGTCCAGCCACCGAGCGCGAGCGCGACGAGCAGCGGATCGCCGTGCTCGGCGGCCATCCGTGCGGCGAGTACGGCCACCGCGGCGGCGACGAGGAGCGTGCGCCACCAGGCCAGCCAGGTGCGCTCGGGGGCAAGTCCGGGATCAGTCATGGAACGCCTGGACCAGCACGATCACCACGAGTGACGCCGCGCCTACGCCCACCGCGATCGCGAGCAGGGCGGGGAAGCGGGACGCCGGCAGGTCGCGGCCGAGGCGCATCGCCCGCTCGGTGCGCGCCCAGCGGTCCACCGCGCGTACGGCCACTGCCCCGCCGAGCAGCAGCAGCGCGACCGCGATCACCTCGCGGAGGTGGGCGATCGGCAGCGGCGGCAGGAACTGGGCCGTCGCCAGCCCGCCCGCCACCAGCGCGAGGCCGGTGCGGATCCAGGCGAGGAAGGTGCGTTCGTTGGCCAGGGAGAAGCGGTAGTCGGGAGTCGTACCGACCCGACGTGCCTCCTCCGGGTCGAACCATCGCCTGATCACGCCCAGCACGCCTGCCATTATTCAGGCCGGTACCACCCGTAACCTGTGACCGTGACCGAGTTGACCGCCGAGGAAAAGTCCACGCTCAAGACGGCCGCGTTCGGCGCGGTGTTTCTGGTCTCCGACGCCGACCCCGGGTTCTTCACGATGCTCAAGGAGAGCTTCGCCGCCTCGGACGCGCTGGCCGGCGCGACCGGGCTGGTCCGGGAGGTGCTGACCGGCGGGCCGCTGCCGAAGCTCCCGCGCGGCTCGACGGCCGAGGTCGAGGCCGTGGTACTGCCGGCGCTGGAGCGGTCGGTGGCCATCCTGCGCGAGAAGGCGCCGTCCGAGGTGGACAACTACCGGGCGGCGGTGGTCGCCGCGGCCGAGCAGGCGGCCAGCGCGGCGCACGGTGTCGACGCTCGTGAAGCAGACGCGCTCGCCAAGGTCAAGAGCGCGGTGGGCGTCGTGTCAGATCCCACTCCTACTGGCGAGTAACCTAGACGGTGGGTAACTTCAGTTAACGTGCGTTAACTAAGCAGGAGGTCCTGGAAGCGCGATGAACATCGTCGTACTCGTCAAGCAGGTGCCCGACTCCAGTGCGGAGCGTTCGCTGCGTTCTGACGACAACACGGTCGACCGAGGGTCGGCGAGCAATGTCATCAATGAGATGGATGAGTACGCCATTGAGGAGGCGTTGCGGGTCCAGGAGGCGCACGGTGGTGAGGTCACCATCCTGACGATGGGTCCGGAGGGCGCGTCGGAGTCGATTCGTAAGGCGTTGTCGATGGGCCCGGATCGTGCGGTGCATGTTTTGGATGATGCGTTGCACGGTTCGTGCGCGTTGGCCACCTCCAAGGTGTTGGCTGCGGCGTTGGGCACGCTCGATCCGGACTTGGTGTTGTGTGGCGCGGAGTCGACGGATGGGCGTGTGCAGGTGATGGCGCACATGTTGGCCGAGCGGTTGGGTGTCGCCGCGTTGACTGGTGCCCGGAAGTTGACCGTTGAGGGTGGTTCGTTGACGATCGAGCGGCAGACCGAGGAGGGGTTCGAGGTGGTTGCCGCCTCGACGCCGGCGGTGGTGTCGGTGTGGGACACGATCAACGAGCCGCGGTATCCGTCGTTCAAGGGGATCATGGCGGCGAAGAAGAAGCCGGTGCGGACTCTCAGCCTGGCCGATTTGGGTGTCGCGGCTGGTGAGGTCGGCGCTGCTGGTGCTTCGTCGGTGGTGGTGGAGCACAGTAAGCGGCCGCCGCGTTCTGGTGGGGTGAAGGTCACCGATGA